>NZ_JBFRFF010000007.1:0-224145 GCF_052114685.1 Rhizobium sp. 2YAF20
CGTGATGCTCATACCGCTGATATCGGCGTTGATTTGCAGGCCTACCTGCCTGCCTGTGAGTTCGAGTTGGGCGCCCTTGTCATTGGTCATAACGATCATCTGAGCCCCTTTGCCGACCGCGCCGCCACCGCCCGCTGCACCGTATACCCCCGTCACATCTCCGGCGCGGCGAATGTGGCGCACGCTACCTTGGAAATAGGTCTTGGAGGCCCCGAAGGCGAGGCCGCCCGAGATACCGCCAATCGAGACGGGATATCGGTGACCATGAAAGGTCAGCGTGCCATCGCCCCCTGAGCCACCGACGAAGAAGGCCGCCTTGTAAACGGCGAAACGGATCGTTCCGCTGTCGGCATGCGCGGCGCTGGCAAAGCTAATTCCCGCAGCGGCGATGACGGCAACCGCGACTGAACGAAATCCAGACGAAATCTTCATGATGAGATACTCCTCAAGAGCGCCGCTTACCCAGCCGGCCTGGCACGACGTCAGCGTCGTATCAAAGTTAAATATGAACAGTTTCGCGCGTCATTAGTTCCAAAGCACGATAATAACAATGCGTTAGAGCACGTCCAAATAATCGAGTGGGAACGAGGGGCACGCACCTCGCAATGAGATTGCTGGTCCGCGCCGTTACCTCCGACGACGGCATGACCGCGGATTTCTACCACTATGACATGGAATTCCTCGGCCGTGCCGCGACTAGGATCATCAATGAAGTCCTCGGCATCAACCCCATGGTCTACCATGTGACGTCGAAGCCGCCGGGCACGATTGAGCGGGCCGGCCGGGGACAATCGGCGGCCTTGAGCATTTATCCGCCTTTCCAAGCTATCTCGGCAGTGTGAAGGTCGCTCTGGCGTCGGTCGCCTGCTCTCGATTCGGCTCGCTCCTAACGGCCATGACACCTCTTATACTTTACACCACTGCCGCACGGACACAGATCATTCCGCCCCGGCTTTTTTTGGTCTTCGCAGGGGGGATGACGTTTTTCAGCTGGTTGAGTTTCACAGTCCCCGTGGGTTGAGCGAATCGATGGCTCGCTATTCCGCATTCTCCGCCGGCCGCCAGTCGTCGCGACGCGCCTCTGCAGACCCCTCGGCAGCCAGCGGCTTCACGATGAGTGGATAGTCGGCAGGACTTCTGTCGCACGACGCCCTTGTCTAATCCATTAATTAGCCATATATGACGTTATAAATACCTTTAATCACCGTATCTGGATAATTGCTATGGGATCGCCGAAATCAGGATCCGCCCTCAAAAGGCTTGGACACGACGTCCGCGGCGCTCGTTTGCGGCGCGGTATCGCCGTGGCCGATCTGGCGGTGCGCGCGGGCACGTCGCCAAGCACCGTCGCACGCCTCGAAAAGGGGGATCCCGGTGTCGGGATCGGCACGCTCGCGGATATCCTGGTCGTGCTTGGTCTTGTCGACCGCCTGGCCGACCTGATCGACATCCGAAGGGATGATCTGGGTCTGGCCTTGACCGCCGAACGCCAGCCGCGTCGCGGGCGGTCGTTCGCGGCCACACTGCGCAGGCAGAAGGCGAAGGGTAAGACGGCACAGGATGATCCGGATGTCGTCGATCCGGATGGCGCGTCATTCTGATGCCCGACTTCAACGCACATGTCGTTCTCGGCGAGAGCCGGACACCTGTTGGTCAACTGCGTTTCACGCAGGCCGGGCCGCGCCAGTTCTCGACCTTCGCCTATGACCCCGCCTGGATCGAGAATCCTCGCTCCTTTGCCGTGCAGCCGATCTTCCGCCTTGAAGCTGGGTCATTTCACACATCCGGCCAGTCCGGAAACGTGCGCGACGCACTGGCGGGCGTCTTTGCCGACGCCGCGCCGGATAGTTGGGGCCGCAGGCTTCTCGAGCGCGCCTGTGGCAACGGCCTTTCCGAATTCGAATGTCTGACCCTGTCCGGTGACACTTGCCGGCAGGGGGCTCTGCGGTTTCTCGACGATGCAGGGCAAATCATCCGGGGTGGGGCGGCCGATGCTGTGCCGCGCCTTGTCGATCTACAGGCGATCACCACCATCGCGCGAGCTTATGAGCAGGGCAAGGATATTTCCCCCGAGGAGATGCAGGCGCTCGCCGGCGCGGGCGGTTCCGGCGGCGCACGTCCCAAGGCCAATGTCCGGCACGGCGAGACGCTCTGGCTTGCCAAGTTCACGTCGGTCCACGACCAGCAGCCAATCGAATGCGTCGAGGTCGCCACGCTCCGCCTCGCCCGGGCCTGCGGGATCCGGACACCGGAGGTCAGGCTAGAACTGGCTGATACGCCATTCCCGGTCGCTCTCATTCAGCGGTTCGACCGGCGCGGGACCGCACGAATTCCCTACATATCAGCCCGCACCGCTTTGGGGAAGACGGGAACCGAACTCGGTTCCTATACGGAGCTCATCGACTTCATGCGGGCAAATGCCGCTGATCCGCAGGCCGATTTCCGCGAACTCTTTCTGCGTTTGATCTTCACCATCCTCGTGTCGAACAAGGATGACCATCTGAAGAATCACGGCTTCCTCTATGTGGGAGCCGGCCGCTGGCGATTGTCTCCGGTTTTCGATGTGAACCCGGCGCCTGACCGCAATCGGTATCTCGAAACGGCGATACTGGAAGGTGGCGTGCACGACCGGTCGATCCGCCTGGCGCTGGAAGCCTGCGAGTTCTTCGAGATCGCCGAAGCAGACGCTCGTAGGATGATCCGCGATGCGGTGCGGTGTATTTCTGATGAATGGCGTGAGGCGCTTCGACAGGTGGGCGTCTCCGGGTCCTTGGCCCGCCAATATGAATCGGCCTTCATGAACGATCAGACCGAGATAGCGCTCGCAATGTAAGCTCCATATATGCACGATATTACTCGATAACTCATCATATCTGGCATATAAAGCCTGCGGTACGGCGAGAATATGATCTGTGTTAGTTCTGATTATCACGCATCTCATATGCGTGATAATTCCTCTAATCCGCCTGATCTTTCTCAACCGGCAACCCTACGGCGCTTGCCCATTCCAGTGGCGGGTACGACTGATAGACCCCGATAGTCGGCGAAACCGCAAGAATATTTTGATGAAATTTTCCTTTTAAAATCAATACCATAACATTTGACGACCCCAATGTCGGATTTTTCTTGTCGCCGGAATAAATTTGCAAGTAATTTCAAGTGGTTATATGCTGTTCAAACTAACGAGTGGGAATGACCGGATATCCTCGGCGGCAATAGTGTCGGGGGGCGCGCGAATTGGCTGGTGCGCTTTGCGCCAGATATCGGTCATCCCGTGATCGCGATACCTACCTGACGCGGAGATTCGCGTCCCTGCGCCCTCGACCGTCGAAAAATTTTCCGGACGATGTCGGTTTCCGGGCACTCAGTTCGTCATTCCGATGACCGGCCGAACAGGCCGTCTCAACCAAAAGGAGACAGACGATGCGTGTGATGGTGCTCGTGAAGGCTACAGATGACAGTGAAAAAGGCATCCTCCCCAAGACAGAGATGTTCGAGGCGATGGGCAGGTTTAATGATGAGCTGCGCAATGCTGGCATTTTGCGCGACGCCGATGGCCTCAAGCCGTCCTCGCAGGGCAAGCGTATTGCGTTCGATGGTCCTCGCCGTACGGTCATCGACGGGCCGTTCACTGAGACCGGCGAGCTGGTCGCCGGCTTCTGGCTCTGGGAAGTCAAGGACATGGACGAGGCGGTCGCCTGGGTGAAGCGCTGCCCCAATCCGATGCCCGGACCGAGCGAGATCGAAATCCGGCCAATGTACGAGATGGCTGATTTTCAACTAGAGTCTGACGCTAGAGGTCACGGAAATCCATGATCGGACGCGCGAGAAACTGAGCGGCAATAGATGGCGGAATCAAAAATTGTCGTGATATTTCAATCGGTGTCTGTGAAAAACAGTCGCGTGGGAATGAGGAAAGTCCGGCGTGCCAGCTCGCCGGACTATTGGGCTCTGGCCCCGGTGAGGACGGTCCACGTTCCGGATCTTCAGTTGCATACGCTTCACTTCACCGCGATCACGACCTTGCCCTTGGCGCGACCGGTCTCGATGTAAGCCAGCGCCTCGTTGGTCTTTTCGAATGGGAAGACCCTATCCATGACGGGTCGTATGGCCCCTGCCTCGATCAGCGCGGTGATCTGCTCGAGCTGTCCGCCATTTGCCGTCATGAAGAAGAACGAATAGCTGACGCGATGACGTTTCGATTTCCTCCGAATGCTGAAGCTTAGCAGGCGCATGACCTGTTGAAGCAGCCAGCCGAAACCGTTCTCCCTGGCAAACTCCGGATCCGGCGGACCGGAGATTGAGATGAGCCTCCCGCCCGGCTTCAGAACGCGAAGTGATTTCTCCAGCGTGTCCTTGCCGAGACTGTTCAGCACGACATCATATCCCTGCAGGACGTTTTCGAAATCTGCCTTCTTGTAATCAACGACGACATCCGCTCCCAGACTTCTAACCAAATCGACATTGGCTGTGCTCGTCGTCGTCGCCACGGTCGCACCGATATGTTTGGCAAGCTGAATGGCCATCGTCCCCACGCCACCCGAACCGGCGTGGATAAGAACCTTTTGTCCCTTCTTCAGTTCCGCCCGTTCGACCAGCGCCTGCCAAGCGGTCAGGCCCACCAATGGGATGGAAGCGGCCTCTTCCATCGTCAGGTTCTTGGGCTTTAGGGCCACGTCGGCTTCGTTCATGGCAATAAATTCAGCGAATTTTCCTACCCGATGATCGCGAGGCCGCGCATACACCTCGTCGCCTACCTTGAACCGCCTAACTTTCGGACCGACCCGAACGACGATCCCTGCAACATCGTGACCGAGGACGAACGGTGGGCGATATGGCAAAATGAGCTTGAACTCGCCGTCCCTGATCTTGGCATCCAGAAGGTTCACGCCGGCAGCGTGGATCTCGACCAGGACATCATCGTGCCGCAACTCCGGTGCTGGCATGTCGGCCAAGCGCAGAGTGCCCTTCTTTTTGTATTTATCGACAACGAATGCCTTCATAAATGCTAACTTTCTTTTACTAAGGTTGAAGTGATAGGGGCTCAGGCGGGAAGCCGGTTGAATTTCCGAAGATTTTTGTCGACGAATGACTCGGGCAGGAAGCGGCGTAGGAAGCGGACCTGGCCTGCCGCCTTTCCTGCCGTGTAACGTCTTTTCGGCGCCGTCGCATTGGCCGCCTTGACCACCATGCTGGCGACGATCGCGGGGGCATCCCCCGTCTCGACGATCTCTCGCATCAGCTTTTCCGCCTCAGCCCGAACGGTGTCGTACACGGGAAGCGGTTGATCCGCCCGCGTAAGATTCTCCTCAAAAGATGTACGGGTAACGCCAGGCTCTACCAGCACCACGCGGATGCCTTGCGTTCGCACCTCATGGTCGAGCGATTCCGAATAGCCCTCGATGGCATGCTTGGTCGATGCATAAAGGGCATTGAAGGGAGCCGGAATGAGCCCGAGTATAGAGCTCATGTTGATGATCCTGCCCTTTCGCTGGCGTCTCATGACGGGCAATATCGCGTTCGTCAGACGCACGACGCCAAAGACATTCACGTCGAACAGGGCCTTTGCCTGCGTGGCGGAGGACTCCTCGGCACCTCCGAGCAGTCCAATCCCGGCATTGTTGACGAGGAGATCGATGCGTCCTGCGCGGCTTACGACATCGTCGACCACGCTCTGCACGGACCCATCGTCGGTAACGTCGCAGACCAGCATCGTCACACCATCGGAAGTGTCGGCCATCGGCTTTCGGCTGGTTCCAAACACCCGGTAGCCATTGTGGCGTAGCGCTCGTGCCGTCGCCAACCCAATGCCGGACGAAGCGCCCGTAACCAGGGCGACGCCGCGTACTTTATTGCTCATTTGTCTTAGCTTTCGTTTTTGTCGTGGAACTTTGATGAATATTCAGTTACTATCATATCGATATGCAGTCACTATCAAAAAGATACTAACATGCAAAATCTTTCAGACCAGCCATGCCTGATCGCCCGTAGCCTTGCGCTGGTCGGGGACGCATGGAGCGTGCTGATCCTGCGGGACGCCCATGCCGGGCTCACCCGCTTTGACGAATTCCGCAAAAGCCTCGGCATCGTTCCGACGATCCTCACCCGTCGGCTTTCGGCGCTTACGGAGGACGGTCTGCTGGAGAAGCGGCGCTACTCAGAGCGCCCGCCGCGCGATGAGTACGTGCTGACAGAAGCGGGGCAGGACTTCCTGCCGGTATTGTTCGCAATCGGCGCGTGGGGGCGAAAACATCGTAGTGCAGTCGGTGTGACCCGGTTCTTCGACGCCGAGACCGGGACGGAGATCGATCCCATCACCATAGACCGTGCGACCGGCGCGCCGATCGGAACACGCCCGATACGCATTGCCCTGCCTGAGTGAATGGCTTGGAGCTCTCATTTCGATAGGTCGACGATTTTCAACGGTTCGTCCGCCGGCGCGCGCTGATTTGAACAAAGAATTAGTATTGACTAATTGATTAGTGCTGACTAATGTTTCCGTCATGATTGAAGCTGCCACCATCAATACCGTCATGCGAACGCTCGCCGATCCAACGCGGCGAGCCGTATTCGAGCGGATCGTCAGGGCCAATGAGATTACCGTGGTCGAGTTGACGCGGGGAAGCGGTGTGACGCAGGGGGCCATCTCCCAACACCTCAAGTCGTTGAAGCAGGCTGGCCTGGTCACCGAGCGCCCGGAAGGCCGCAACGTCTATTATCGCGCTCAGCCCGAGGGGCTCGAGCCGCTCGTCGATTGGATGAGCCACTACGGCGTCTTCTGGCGCGAGCGGTTCGCCAACCTTAAAACCCTCTTGAAGGAGATCGATCCATGAACGACGCCGCACAGAAGTTCGTCACGCAAGAGATCGTCGTCGACGAGGTCTTGCCACACGCCGCTGAGACGATCTGGAAAGCGCTGACGACAGGCGAGCTGATGAGCCGTTGGATGATGACGCCAACCGGCTTTGAGCCCATAAAGGGCAATCGCTTCACGTTTCAGACAACGCCGGCCGGCGCTTGGGATGGTGTCATTCGCTGCCAGGTGTTGGAGGTGATACCGAACGAACGCTTCGTCTATGCCTGGAAAGGCGGAGATGAAGGAAACGTCGGATACGGCTCACGGCTGGACACGGTGGTCACATGGGTCCTTTCGAGAGTTGAAAACGGAACGCGGCTTCACCTCGTTCATTCCGGCTTCGTCACGCCGACGAACGATACCGCTTTCAAGAATATGAGCGACGGCTGGAAGAAGATCGTGCCACGCATTGGCGCCTTCATCGACGGTCAGGACTGACCCAGCGGCAAGATCGTGGTCCAACTGTACTTCATAGGGAAAATCCATGACCAAAACCTATACCGGCGGATGCGCCTGCGGCGCGATCCGTTATGAAATCTCTGCCGAACCGATTGTCATGCTTGACTGCCAGTGTCGCCAGTGCCAGCGCGAAAGCGGCACAGGCCACGCGTCCCATCTGACTTTCCTGCGCAACAGCGTCAAAGTCGAGGGCGAAGCAAGCCATTGGGACGCGGTAGGGGACAACGGAACGGTCAAATCGCGGGCCTTCTGCCCGACCTGCGGGTCACCCGTCTACATGACCTTTAGAGACATACCGGACTATTTCGTCGTGCGTGCCGGCAGCCTGGACGATCCAGCCAGATACAAGCCGCAAATGATCTCGTGGAGCGCCAGCGGCCAAGTATGGGATCATCTCGACCCAACCCTGCCGAAATTCGACAAGATGCCGCCGACGTGAAATGCCGTCGGGCTCGTCAATGGTGATCTGGCATCCACCTTTTCGGAAGGCGCCAATGCCAGATCGATGCGAGACATCCTGATCGCGAGACGCCTAATATCCGCCGCCGCTCGGGGCACTCGGAGCAGCATGTGTCATGCCACCGGAATTTCCGGCCGTAGTGCACGCCGAAACGCCAAGGCAGACGAGGGTAAAGAAGATGGCGAAGGAGATGGTTCTTACCAGCATGTGGGTTCATTCCTTTCCTAGCGCGGACGCGAAATGCGCGCGACCGGGAATAAACAACCCAATGACCTGTTTTATTCGAAGCTCTGTTCAACATTCGTCGAACGCAGAACCACGAGAAGAGACGGCGCGCTTAAATTCCCAATGATTGCTGCGCCGGTTGCGGCGGCTAGATATGGACACCTTCGAGCTCGAGCATTCTGAGTTTTGCAGTCGAGCCACCCGGCGCTGAAAATCCACCGATCTTGCCGCCGGCTGCGAGCACGCGATGGCAGGGGATGATCAGTGGCACGGGGTTCTTGGCCATCGCCTGGCCGACGTCGCGCGCGGTTTCAGGTCCGGCACCGAGCGCCTTGGCGAGCGCTCCGTAGGTGGTGGTGTGTCCCCATCCGAGGCGTCGGGCAGCGCCATATATTCGATTGAAGAATTCATCCTGGCCGCTCAGATCAAGAGTGACGCTCGAAAAGTCCGTTTCCTCGCCTTCGAAATAACGCTTTGCGGCTTCAACTGCCTCGATTACCGTCGAAGGCGGCGTTCCAGGTTCTGCGTCCGGCAGTCGACGCCGCAGGAGCTGCTCGGTGGAATGAGCGCTTTTGGTCGGCAGCTGGAAACGAACGACGCCTGTGTCGTTCCAGGCGATACCGCAGAAACCGCCTGCGGTTTCAAAGACAAGGTAATGGTGCTCTGCTTTACTCATGACATAGCCCTCATATTTGCGTGCCGTATAAGATCATATGCCGCAGCCGCGCTTTCAACCCGTTTCTTGCACCTCACGAAGGCCCCGATGTTCGATCGTGCGGGGTCACGGGGCGGCGTCATCTGTCAAAAAGCGCTTGGGAATATCGTCCACGAACGGGAAAAGAGCAAAATATGGCCGCGCCTCCGCGATGGTCCGTTTGAAACTCGGACGCCCGGCCAGCCGATCGAAATAGGCGGCCGTGTTTGGATAGTCGCCTGTAAAGGGCGACACGATGCCGGCGTAGAACAATGCCGGGGCGGCTGAGCAATCCGCCATGGAAAACGCATCGCCGACAATCCATGTGTTGTCGGCCATCCGACGATCGAGCATCGAATAGGCAATCTGCAAGGTGGCATGCGCATCGCCCACGCCACGCGGGTCCTTTTCGCCTTCCGGCCGCATCCGATCCGCGACGATCTTCTGCATCGGCACCTGAACATAGCAATCAAAGAAGCGGTCCCAAAGCCGCGTGTCCAATCGCGCGGCTTGATCATGCGGTAGCAGGGGGCGAGCGCCGGGATAGTGCTGCTCCAGATATTCGATGATGATCGAGGTTTCCGGCAGCGTCCGGTCGACGCGGCCGTCGCGAAGGACCGGAATCTTGCCGATCGGCCAAAACGCGAAGAACTCCGCACTTGCCTGCCTGTCCCCAAGATCGACGACGACGCTCGTGAACGGCGTATCGTTCTCGTAGAGAGCCAACAGAACCTTATGGCAGAAGGAGGCAAGCGGATGATGATAAAGGGTCAGCGTCATGTGGTCTCCCCAGGCTTGCTTTGGCGAAAGGCAAAACACTCGTCGAACTGGTCAATAGCAGAGATGTATGTCGTGCGCAGCTGAATGCCGGCAAGGTCTTGTTGGTTCAGCAAACGCCTTTCAGCGAGCGCGAGATAGGGTTGCGGGCCCGGATGCAGGCCTCATTCCCGCATCGGGCAGGCTTCGCCGATGATCCGGGTCAGGAAATCCATGACGCTGCGGATTGCCGGAGACCGACGCAGGTCGGGATAGGTGAGGAGCCAGACGTCGCGGGTTGGCGATGGCGAGGCCGGCGTCAGCCGAACGAGTACCTGATCCTTGTCGCCGAGAAACCGGGGCAGCGCGACGACCCCGAGCCCGGCGCGGGCCGCCTCCAGCTGACCGAATACATCGCTCGCCTGGAAGACGATGGCGCGTCCAGCAAGGAGGCTGCGCAGCCAGACCTGTTGGGTCAGTTGATCGTGGGTAGCGTCATAGCCGATGAAGCTCCACATTTCCGCCGGTTGTTCGGCCATCGCGGCCGTCGAGTAGATGCCAAAGCGCATGACACCGATCCGTCGAATGAGCAGCTCGCCTTCCTCCGGGCGGGTCATGCGAACGGCGATATCCGCCTCGCCCCGGTCAAGCGCCGAGTTTGCCGTGACCCCATAAAGCGCCATGGTGATCCCGGGATTTGCCGCGTGAAAAGCCGCGGCGTTTGGCGCAATCAGGCGCGCGGCGACAGACGGCGGCGCGCTGATCCTGATTGTTGCCGAAGGTGCCGCAGCAGCACTCTTCGCATAACGGCGGATCGCCTCTGCGCTGTCCTCCATATTGCTGACAAGTGCCGCGACGGCTCGTCCATCTGATGTCAGCGGTGAGCTGCGCGGCAGGCGATCGACAAGGCGAAGACCAAGTGCCCTTTCCAGCGATGCAATTCGCCGGCCGACTGTCGCATGGTCGCATCCGAGTTCCCTGGCCGCACCTGAGAGCGAGCCAGCACGCGCCAACGAAGCAAAATGGACGAGATCCTGCCAATCCACCATTAGTGCATTATTGCACATATACTGTGAAGAGATACCGAATTTATTCGCATATCCGTGTGTGGTCATCTCTTGGTAAAGGAGACGCACACCATGCCAATCGCCATCACTCTTATCGCCCCCGGCGGACCAGAGATGCTAAAGCCGGAAACGGTTGCCGAGGTCGCTCCCGGCGCCGGTGAAGTTCGGATCCGCCAGAGCACCATCGGCGTCAACTTCGTCGACATCTACTATCGCCAAGGTCTCTACCCCAGGCAACCCGGCCAGAACGTTCTCGGCCTCGAGGGCGCCGGTGTCGTCGAGGCAATCGGGCATGATGTCGGCGGCTTCAAGGTTGGCGACCGCGTCGCCTATACTGGCCATCCGCTGGGAGGCTATGCAGAAGTCCGTGCTTTGCCCGCATCCCGGCTCGTGAAATTGCCCGAAGGCGTCAGCGAGCGCGTGGCCGGCAGCTCGATGCTGCGCGGTCTCACAGTCCATATGCTGCTGCACAAGACCTATCCGCTGCAAGCCGGCGATTGGGTTCTGGTTCATGCGGCAGCCGGAGGCGTCGGCCAGCTTGCAACGCGCTGGGCTCGCCGCATTGGTGCGCACGTCATTGGCACAGTCGGATCGGCGGCGAAAGCTTCGATCGCGCTCGACGCAGGGGTTGACGCGGTGTTGCTGCACAGCTCGGACGATTGGATGGAGGAAGCGCGCCGGATCGCGGATGGCAAGGGTGTCCATCTTGCGATCGACGGTATAGGCGGCGCGATGCTGGCGAAGACGTTGACGACCGCTCGTCCTTTTGGGGTCGTCGCAAGCCTTGGCCAGCCTGCAGGTCCCATTCCTCCCGTCCGGGTCGAAGAACTCTCGGCGCGCACCATTGGACTGGCGCGCCCAAGCGTGCTTGCTTACGCCAACGATCCGGATCTTTATCGCCGCGGGGCTGCAGCTCTTCTGGCCGAACTTCAGGACGGATTGATCAATCCGATCGGCGCGGAATATGCGCTGCTGGACGCCGCAAAGGCGCATACAGACCTCGAAGCCGGGCGGACGACAGGCAGCGTCATCCTGACCGTCGATTGATCATCGGGCGCTGCGTCTGACGCGGGGCATCTATTGCGGTCGATGCCTTGGTCGCCGCGCTCCAAAAGTCATTGCGCATCGCCGTCCCGGCTTGCTATTGAGGCGGCAGCCACGGCCAGGGAGAGACGCGGATGGATATCAGCGAAATCGTCATCGAGGGAGATTCGACTGGTGTCGCCTGGCGTTTTCCGATCTTGCGCTTTGGAGGTTCCGATCCAGACGCACCCAAGGTCTACATCCAGGCGGCCCTTCATGCCGGCGAACTGCCCGGCACTGCCCTTTTGCATTTCCTTTGCGAACGCCTGCGAAAGGCGGAAGCGGATGGTGCGATCTTGGGTGACATCACCGTCGTTCCCCATGCCAATCCGATCGGTGCCGCTCAGGGGCTTTTCGGAGAAATGGAGGGCCGATTCGATCTCGGATCCCGGACGAATTTCAATCGCGATTTCCCGCTGATCTCGCTTCGCGACCGCTCGCTTCTCGTCGAGGATCTCGATCGCTATCGCGCACCGGACCGGCTCAAGCGCCATCTCATCCACATGGCACTGGGTGCGGATCTGGTCATCGATCTGCATTGCGACGACGAATCCCTGCAATATGCTTATATTGACGAGGCCTTCTGGCCCGAGGCCTCCGACCTTGCGGCAGCGCTTGGCATGGATGCCGTTCTATTGTCCGATGGAGAGAGCTCCGCCTTTGAAGAGGCCGTCAGTTTTGCGTGGAAATACGAAACCCCGGGCGAGAAGAAGCCGCAGCTGCCGGGAAAGCTGTCGGTGACGGTCGAGCTTCGCGGGACACGCGACGTTTATCCGGAAATGGCGGCCGAGGATGCTGCCGGGCTCTGGCGGTTCCTTGCCGCCCGCGGCATCGTGCGCGACGAGACGGTCAAGCTTTCCGGCTTCACCGGCCCGGCCGTGCCGCTCGACAATGTCGAGATGATCCGGGCGCCGCAGGCAGGAACCGTGCTGTTTCACCGCAATATCGGCGAGCGGGTTTCCAAGGGCGATCTTCTAGCGACGATCATCGTCGCGCCCGGCATGCCCGACGGCGCGATCGAGGTGCGCGCACCGCAGGCAGGGCTGATCGTCACGCGCGTTTCCGACAGGCTGGTGCGCCGCCGCGGCGACCTGATGAAGATCGGCAGTGACAATCCGAGTGCTGCTACGCGCAAGCCCGGAACGCTGGAGGATTGACGTTCAATGTCGGTGACGATCTACGGTATCAAAAATTGCGACACGATGAAGAAGGCTCGCACCTGGCTCGACGAGCGCAGCATCGACTATCGCTTCCATGACTACAAGGCCGAGGGAATCGACCAGCACCGTCTCCAAGCGTGGAGCAAAGGGGTGGCTGGGAGACCGTGCTCAATCGCGCCGGCACCACCTTCCGCAAACTCCCGGAGGATGACCGTTCCGGGTTGACCAGGGAAAAGGCAATTAACTTGATGCTGGCGCAACCCTCGATGATCAAGCGACCGGTGCTGGAGGCGGACGGCAAGGTGCTGATCGGCTTCAAGCCGGAGGCCTATGCTGCCTTGTTTGAGAGCGGTAGCTAAGAGGAAGGCGATGTCGAAGACCACGCGCGCGACGCAGGCGCTTGCTGCGGCCAAGGTCGCTTTCACCGTTCATACCTACGACTACGATCCAAATGCCGAGCGCGTCGGCCTGCAGGCTGCAGACGCCCTTGGTGAATTGCCGCACCGCGTCTTGAAGACGCTGATGGCGGAAGTGGACGGCAAGCCTGTCTGTGTCGTGGTCCCGTCCGATCGTGAAGTCAGCATGAAAAAGCTCGCGGGCGCGTTCTCCGGCAAATCCGCCAATATGATGAAGCCGGCAGACGCCGAGCGGCTGACGGGATATCATGTCGGCGGTATCAGTCCCTTCGGCCAGAAAAAGACGGTGCCGACCGCCGTCGAAGCCGCCGTGATGTCGGAAGCCTATGTCTTCATCAATGGCGGCCAGCGTGGATTGCAAGTTCGGCTCGATCCGCGAGATGCGTTGAAGGTGCTGAAGGCGGCGGCAGTTGCCTTGATCGCCTGAGCAACGAACAGGTGCAAGCTCTGAATTTCGGATGCTGGAAGCTTCATTTTCACCGCAAAGCGAGATAAGTCTGGCGTTTTCAAATCGTCGATATCAGAAGGCAGGTTGAACCAATGACTTTCATGCCCCAGAGCCAGAACTCCGTCGATCCGGTAAAGCTCGAGAAGCTTGCGGAAGTGGCCGTCAAGGTCGGGCTACAGCTGCAAAAAGGTCAGGATCTCGTCATCACGGCACCGGTCGTCGCCATGCCACTGGTGCGGCTGATCACCCAGCACGCCTATGTCGTCGGCGGCGGTCTCGTCACCGTTTTCTATTCCGACGAAGAAACCACGCTTGCCCGTTACAAGTACGGCAACGACGAAAGTTTCGATCGCGCCTCCGGCTGGCTCTATGAGGGCATGGCGAAGGCATATGCCAACAACGCCGCCCGACTGGCAATCTCCGGCGACAATCCGATGTTGCTTGCCGATCAGGATCCGGCCAAGGTGGCGCGCGCCAACCGTGCCAATTCGACCGCCTACAAGCCGGCGCTGGAAAAGATCTCCAATTTCGACATAAACTGGAACATCGTCTCCTATCCCAACCCCTCCTGGGCGAAGCTTGTCTTCCCGAACGATCCGGAGGCGATAGCCGTTGCCAAACTTGCCAAGGCGATCTTTGCCGCGTCGCGTGTCGATGTTGCCGATCCGATCGCCGCCTGGGCCGAACACAATGCCAATCTCCACAAGCGCTCGGCCTGGATGAACGGGCAGAACTTTGCGGCCCTCCATTTCCAGGGGCCAGGTACGGACCTCCGGGTCGGTCTTGCCGACGGCCACGAATGGCACGGCGGCGCGTCAGTCGCCAAGAACGGCATCACCTGCAATCCGAACATTCCGACCGAAGAGGTCTTCACGACACCGCATGCGCTGAGGGTCGACGGACATGTTTCCAGCACCAAGCCGCTATCGCATCAGGGCACGCTGATCGACAATATCCAGGTGCAATTCGAGGGCGGGCGCATTATCGGAGCCAAGGCCACACGCGGCGAAGAGGTGTTGAACAAGGTTCTCGACACCGATGAAGGCGCGCGCCGGCTGGGCGAAGTGGCATTGGTGCCGCATTCCTCGCCAATTTCGGCAAGCGGCATCCTGTTTTACAATACGCTGTTCGACGAAAACGCATCCTGCCACATCGCGCTCGGCCAGTGCTATTCGAAATGCTTCGTCAACGGCGCTACGCTCAGCCAGGATCAGATCAAGGCGCAGGGCGGCAACTCCAGCCTGATCCACATCGACTGGATGATCGGCTCGGACAAGGTCGATATCGATGGCGTCAAGCAGGACGGTTCACGCGTCGCGGTGATGCGCAAGGGCGAATGGGCTTACTGACAAGGTCGCGCGGCATTGCCGACTGTGGCGGTGCCGCCCTCCTCGCTACCTCAAGGCTGCAAGCGCTCTTTCGACCCGCTGAAGATGGGCCTTGCGTTTGGCCTCCGTCGCCCTGTCCATATCGTGTAGCGTCAACATGTGGAAGCGCGGCCGTTTCGAGCAGAAGTTCGCGATGCCGCGCTTCAGCAGTCGGCGAACCGGGTTTCCCATATAGAGGTTGGCGATCCACCAGGGGGAGCCCGTCGTCGTCAGTGCCCAGAAATGGCGGATATTGGTCAATTGCGGCAGGATGCGGCCACCGGCAGCATCAGGACGGAAGGCAACGCCCGGTGCCAAAGCCCGGTCGAAGAAGCCCTTAAGGATGGCCGGAAAATTGAACCACCATTGCGGAAAGACAAGGATCAGCCCATCGACCGCCTGTAGCCTGGATGTGATGCCGGCGACACCGGAGATGTCGTAGTCCTCACCGAAGTAGCCGCGCCTCTCTTCTGCAGAGAGGCGCGGATCGAAATTCTCGCGATAAAGATCGAGCCAATCCACGTCGTGACCTGCGGCTTGCAAGGCGGCACGAGCCGTCTGTGCGACAGCGGCGGCAAAGCTTTCCTCAAGCGGATGTGCCAGGACCAGCAGTACCCGCATCAGAACAGATTTCCCTGTTTGGATGGATCGTCGGGCGCGCCGGCCTTGGCGGTGCGCTTCTTGGTCTGAGATGTCGCATGGGAGGCAGACGGATTTTCGCCGGTTACGGCATCGAGCCGACCGTCCGCGAACTCGATCGATATGGCGGCGCCTGCGGCCAGCGCCGAGGCTGCCGAAATCGGCCTGTCGGCTTCGTCCCTGACAACGGCGTAGCCACGATTGAGTACGTTCTTGTAGGAGAGAGATTGCAGCACCCGCTCCTGCGCAAGGATGGAGCCGCGGGCCTGGGCGAGCATGTGGCTGATTGCAGTGTCCGAATGGCGCGCGAGATTGGCCAGACGATCGCGCGACCGGTTGGTTTGCGCGAGCAGGCGGCCCGGCACGCCGCGCATGGACGCATCCGCGCTTGAAATCCGGTTTCTGCTTTCGAACAACAGCCGGTCCAGCCGTCGCTCCGCGCGCACCATGCGCTCGTTCAGCATCTGGCGCTTCTCGGCGATGCGGTTTGACAGCAGCTGCGGGCGCAGATGCGAGGCGGCGCGTTCAAATACTCCGCGCTTGTTCAGCGTGTTCAGTTCCAGCCCACGTCCAAGCCCGGCTGCCGCCTCGTCGAAACGACGCCGTGGCAAAGCAAGAAGCTGATCAAGCGATGGCAGCGCGCGAACCAGAGCGCGCACCGCCTGTCGCCGCTGGTCCATATGACGGCCCATGCCCGCCTGCAGTCGGGCAGCCAGCGCCGATGTTTGCGCCTCGAGTTCGGCCTTGACCGGCACGGCCATTTCGGCGGCCCCCGTCGGCGTCGGAGCCCTGACATCGGCTGCGTAGTCGATCAAGGTCCAGTCGGTCTCATGGCCGACGGCCGAGATCAGCGGAATTGTCCCTTCGGCCACAGCGCGGACAACCGCCTCGTCGTTGAAGCTCCACAGGTCCTCCAGACTGCCGCCGCCGCGGGCAACGATGAGCACGTCCGGCCGCGGCATCGGCCCCCCGGGCTCAAGAGCATTGAACCCGCGGATGGCGTTTGCCACTTCATCGCCAGACCCCTCGCCCTGGACCTTCACCGGCCAGACCAGGACGTGAACGGGGAAACGATCGGCGATGCGATGCAGAATATCGCGGATAACGGCACCGGTCGGCGAGGTGACGACGCCGATGACACCAGGCATGAATGGCAAGCGCCGCTTCCGATCGGCATCGAACAGGCCCTCGGCGCCGAGCTTTCGCTTGCGCTCCTCGATCAGCGCCATTAGCGCGCCGGCACCGGCCGGCTCCAGCGTTTCGATGACGATCTGGTATTTCGACGAACCCGGAAAGGTCGTGACCTTGCCGGTGGCAATCACTTCCATGCCCTCTTCCGGGCGGAACTTCAGCTTGGAAAAAGTGCCTTTCCAGATCACCGCATCGATGCGGGACCGGTCATCCTTCAGCGAGAAATAGGCATGGCCGGACGAATGGGGTCCGCGATAGCCGGATATTTCGCCACGGACACGAACCTGGTCAAAGGCATTTTCGACCGTGCGCTTGATCGAGCCCGAAAGCTCCGACACGGTATATTCGGCAAGGTTCGACGGCGAATCATTCTCGAGGAAGCTGCTCATGCCGCAGTTTTAGCGGAAGCCTCGACAAAGATCAGCAGCGCTTCGACCGAGAGCAACGTTTTCTTGAGGCTCGCTCCTGCCTTTCTGGCAGCTTTATTCAGGCTTGAACCTGAAGAACTGGACCTTGGCTTTTTCTAGGCCCGGAAGGCGCTCGAGATAGGGCGGGACGTGCCCGAGACCCAGCTGTGCGTAAAGCCCATCCGGCTTTGTCTTCGCCAACAGCGCCGTCTGCGGATCATTCGGGCAGTAGACGACGAGCGTGACATTCGCGCCGCGCATGAAAGCTTCCGCATCGCTCGCAATTGCAAGGCCGATGTGCAGCTCCGTCAGCATGCCACCGACGTCGCGGTGATATGGTCCCGACAGCACGCGATGCCTAGTAAAGCGTAGAATAGGAGCGCCGAGGTTCGACGGAGCAACGACCACGCCCGGATCAAGGCCGGCGATCGGAGAAAGGCCTTCCTTCGACACGCATTCGCTCTCATCGTCGGCGGCGGCCGTGACAGTGGTGGTTTTGGCAAAGACGTTTGCGACATTGCTTACGGCGAGCCCGCCGCCGAACGCCCATACCGAGGGCACCGAAATCAGAACGCCGACCACATAGAAGAACGCCGCCGCGACATTGTCGCTGTCCGCATTGGAAAGGCGCCTGAGGTCGAGGATAAACAGGGTCAGGGGCGGGATGGCGAGCAGGTTGGAGAACAGGGCGCCGCGAACCTGAAGCAGCGCGATCACCCAGTTGATCAGAAGCAGCGCCAGAAAGATCGCATGCAGCTGGATACGCTCTCCACGCATCATACGAAAGACGCAAACCACCATGCCGAGCAGGCCGACCGCATAGAAGGCGCCAACGGCTTCCGGCGTCTCATGTGCGACGGACAGGATCGACTGCGCCTCGGTGATGGAGTTGAGCCAGAACTCGATCAGCATCGGATCAAGGTCCGCGAGCGGATTGTGCAGGCATTTCGGTGCCAACACCAGGGTCGTTGCCAGGACGAGTGCGCCGTTGGCCGCAAGGACGCCAAAGCGCCAGGGACGCGCAAGGCGGCTTGCGAAAGTTGCCGAGACGAACAGGGCAGCGCCGCCGACGCTGGTAATGCCGTAGAAGCCAAGCGACAGGTTATCGCATGTGACGGCCGAATAGAGCCGCGGCGGCACGGTCGAAAAGAAGGCGATGCCGATGGCGACGGTGAGCGTCAGCCCGAAGGCGCGGGCGGCGGGCGCGAATTCCACACCTTCCCAAGCCCAAAGGATGGCGACGACGACGCAGGCGACGGCGATGAAGGGCGTCGTTTCGGCGCCGATGCCGATGGCGACGGCGGCGGCGACCGCTGCGATCGCAAAGCTTGCCGGACGAAATCGCTGATCGACCAGCATGGCAGTCAACAGGGCGACAAGCGCCAGTTGGGCATTGTCGTGATCGATCGATCCCGGTAGGAAGCGTCCGGAGGCTACGATAAAGAGAGCCGTTTGGCCGAGCGCCACATGCACTCCCGGCAGACCGGCGATACGGCGACCGAGAAGCGCCATTGCCGTCATCAGCGGGATAACCAGAAAAAGCGGCCAGACCATCAGCGCGATGGCTTCGGCGTGCTCCGGTGCTGCAAAGAGGCGAAAGAACAGGATCAGGCTGGCGATCGGCAGATCGATGAAGCGCGACCAGTGCATCAGCGTACCGCCATCGAGGCCGAGGCGGTATTGCATCATGTCGAACCAGCCCTGGCCGCCCAACAGATCGCGAACCTCGACGAGGCGCAGGGCGTCGTCATTGTCGGGGCCGACGTAGTCGAGCGCACCGTAGTTCAAAAGCAGCAGGGCGGCGATGACGACAACGCTGTAGACCAGGGCGACGAACCAGGTTTTCGACAATAGCGAAGACGCGCCGCTCTTCTCTCCTGTCGCCATCAAATGCCGCGTACCCACCGCGTCGCTCATACGTCTACCTCGTTTGCGCCAGCCATTGCGAAACGCCAAACTAACCTTCCGCCATCAAGAAAGAGTAAAGCCAGCGCCAACAGGGCGCAGAAGGGTTTCGATGCCCATCCTTTCTGCCCGTTCCGACCGCTCATAGGGTCTTATTAACGGCAAGGCTGTAGGCTGATGCCGAGATTTTCTGATGTAGCGAGTGGAAATCATGCCGGACGCCTGGAGTGAAAGCCTAAACATTGCGGTCTTGCTGCCCTGCTATAACGAGGCAACGACGATCCGCGCCGTCGTCGATGGTTTCCGTGCCGCGCTGCCATCCGCGCGCATCTATGTCTACGACAACAATTCGACCGACGGTACGGCGCTGCAAGCCATGCTTGCAGGGGCGACTGTGCACCGGGAACGGCGTCAGGGCAAAGGCCATGTCGTGCGCCGGATGTTCTCCGACATCGAGGCCGACATCTACCTGATGGCCGACGGCGACGGCACCTATACGCCGGCTGATGCCGAAGAACTGATACGGACGCTGCTGACGGAACGCTCCGACATGGTCGTCGGTACCCGCCGCGGGGTCCATGACGATGCCGGCCGGCACGGCCACGCCTTCGGCAACCGCATCTTCAACATCCTCTACCGCACGATCTTCGGCCCCGATTTCACAGACATCTTTTCCGGCTACCGCGTGTTCTCGCGCCGCTTCGTCAAGAGCTTCCCGGCGCTTTCTGCGGGCTTTGAGATAGAAACGGAAATGTCGGTGCATGCGTCCCGGCTCAAACTGCCGATTAGCGAACTGGAACTCGACTATGGCCGCCGGCCGGAGGGGTCGCATTCCAAACTTTCGACCTTCAAGGACGGTGCGAAAATCCTCTGGATGATCGCCATGCTGATGAAAGAGACCCGGCCTTTTGCCTTCTTCGGCATCCTCGCCACGTTTTTCATGGCGTCCAGCCTCGCCTTTATGACGCCCGTTCTGATCGAGTATTTCGAAACCGGGTTGGTAAATCGAATGCCTACATGGGTGCTGTCGATGGCCCTGATGATGGTGTCGTTCATGCTCCTGACCGCGGGCATCATTCTGGACTCGGTCGCGCGATCCCGCGCAGAGCAACTCCGGATCCACTATCTCAACGTGTCGTCGGGGACTTCCGCCATGCAAGCTGTCGGTCTCAGGAAAAATGTCGACTACAAGGAAGCAAAGGCTTCCTAGCGCCATTTGCCGGCTGAATACTTAAGGACAGCACATGAATAGAGAAACGACAAATCGTCTCCGCTTCGTCATAGAAGATATCATTCCGCCGATCCTGCGCGATTCGGCACTGTTTCGATGGGCTGCGCAACTTGCGTGGGGCAACCACATAACCCATCTGGCGACCTTTCGCGAAAGGGCGCCATTCCTGTCGCCAGACGAATACGCCGAGCTTTATCGCAATCATCCGCGCGTTCATGAGGGCACCGATAATTCGGCTGCCTGCATCGAACGCATCAGTGAATCTGTCCTCGGAACCAGCGTCTGCGATATCGGCTGCGGCACAGGCGCGCTGTTGAGCCATATCCGTCTGGTCCGGCCCGATGTTACGCAGCTGACAGGCGTAGATTTTGTCATTGATGACGCCTCGAAACTGGACGGCATCGAATATGTCGCGGCAAAAGTCGAATCGCTTCCATTCGGCGACGGCGAATTTGATACTGTCATCTGCACGCATGTCATCGAACATATCCTGGACTACCGGCAGGCAATAGCAGAGCTGCGCCGCATATCCCGGCGGCGGGTTATCATCGTTGTTCCCCGCGAGCGCGAATACAAATATACGTTCAACCCGCATTTCAACTTCTTCCCATACACGCATTCCTTCCTGAGGGCGGTTCATCCCGTCCCCGAAATTTATGCGTGCGAGGACATCGGACGCGATATTTTCTATCGCGAAGACCGTCCGGTCGATATTTGAGGATTCCGCATTGGCTCTCTCCTATCCTCTCAGCACCTGGATCGGACTGATCGGAACGCCGCTTCTCATTGCGGCCGGACAGGTCCTTTTCAAACTGGCAAGCGCGACTGCCGGGCAACCGAATTTGCGTGGTATCGTATCGTTGCTATTCAATCCAGTATTGATTGCGGCGCTCGTGCTTTATGCTTTTGGAACACTTGTGTGGATCTATGTCCTCAAAGTCGTGCCCTTGACCGTAGCTTATTCGTTCATGGGGTTGACCTTCTGCTTTGTTCCTCTTCTGGCGCAAGTCTTTCTCGGCGAAGCATTGACGCTTCGCTATCTGCTCGGTGCAGCTTTCATCGTCGCCGGAATGCTGGCAATTAATGGCTGAGGACGACCGTGATCACCAGCGGCGACGTGAGCAAGGCATGAGAAGATTCCTTCGGTTCGCAGCAGCCGGTGGCGTGGGTTTCATCGTCGATGTGAGCATCCTCATGTTGCTCCTGCACTTCACATCGCTCGGCCCGTTTGGTGCCCGTGCCATCAGTATTCCGATGGCAGTGATCGCTGCCTGGATGCTCAATCGCACCTTCACCTTCGATCGTTCCGGCCGCTCGCTTGCCGTCGAAGGCTTTCGGTACGGATCGATCGGCGTCACCTCGGCACTGCTGAATTATGCCCTTTATTCAGCATTGCTGATGTCAACGCCGATCCTGCGCCCGACTGTGGCGCTCGTCCTCGCATCGGCGGCGGCGACCGGCTTCAGCTTTTTCGGCTATTCGCGCTTCGTCTTCCGCCGCTGAGCGCTTTTTCGGCTTATACCGCTTCCCAGCCATCCTTTTCGCTGGCGCGGTAGATGGCGTCGATCATCTTCTGATTGTTCTTCGAGCTTTCGAGCGTCACGACTTCCGCCTTGCCGCCGGTCGCAGCATCAGCAAAGGCCTCGGCCTCGCGCTTGTACTGGCGGCTGTCCGGGAAGCGGAAGACCTGTGATTGCGAATGGTTGCGGTTGGTGAGCTCGACTTCCTCGGCGCCGTAGCGATCGGCGTTGAAGGGCGACTTCACCTCGATGAAGCCGTCGCTGCCATGGAACACCATGACCTGGCGCGCCGCAAGCTGGGTCGAGATATAGAACGTCAGTTCGAAATCGCCGAAGTCCGCCTTGACGCTCGAATAGTTGTCCGTTCCAAATTCGGGGTCGCGTTCGGTGACGGCCTGGATTCGAAGAGGCTCCTTGCCAGTAACAAAGCGGGTGCTGATCGTCGGATAGACGCCGATATCGGGAAGCCCGCCGCCGCCCAGTTCCGGAATGTTGCGCATGTTGCCGGCGTCGCGATTAAAGTAAGTGAATGCACCCTGGACGTGGCGCAGCTTGCCGATGGCCCCGTCGGCAAGAAGCGAGCGAACCTTCTGCCAGACCGGCGTGTAGGTGATCATATAGGCTTCGGTGATCAGCACCTTGTTGCGATCGCGCGCGGCAATCAGGCTGTCGATCTCAGAGGCTTTGAGCGCGATTGGCTTTTCGCACAGCACATGCTTGCCGGCATCGGCAGCCTTGATCGACCATTCGACGTGCTGGGAGGTCGGCAGCGGAATGTAGACGGCGTCGATCGTGTCGGAGGCAAGCATTTCCTCGTAGGAACCGAAGGCGTGCGGCACCGAGAAGCGATCAGCCATCTTCCGGGCGCGACCAAGATCGCGGCTGGCAACAGCGGTGACGACACAATTCTCGGCATCCTGGATGGCCGGCACGACCAGTTCCTGGCCGATCTTTGCGGTCGACATTATCCCAAAACGCAACATGATTTTCTCCTCCAAGCCACTTTCGGCGCACCTTATTCAGCCACCGAACTTGGCGCAATGCCGAAGGACGAGTTCACGGAAGATTGGTTTCCATCTTCGACGGCTGGCCCTACATAGGAAGAACGGCCGTTCGCCGTGCACGCATTTCAATGATTTCAATCAGTTTGGGAGAGCGCCATGCAGATGCGCCAGCTTGGTAAAACGGGTCTTTCGATTGCCCCGATCGTCTTTGGCGGCAACGTCTTTGGCTGGACTGCCGACGAGAAGACCTCCTACGCCATTCTCGATGCCTTCTTCGACGCCGGCTTCAACACGGTGGACACCGCCGACGTTTATTCCGCCTGGGTTCCCGGAAACAGGGGCGGCGATTCCGAAGAGATCATTGGCAAGTGGCTGAAGCGAAGCGGCCTTTCCCGCGACAAGGCGATCATCGTCACCAAGGTAGGCTCGGAAATGGGACCGGGCCGGAAGGGTCTGAAAGAGAGCTACATTCTCAGGGCGGTCGAGGACTCGTTAAGCCGGCTACAGACCGACTATATCGATCTCTATCTGTCGCACTGGCCGGACCCCGAAACGCCCCATGAGGAAACGCTCGGCGCCTTCGCCAAATTGAAGCAACAGGGCAAGATCCGCGCCATCGGCTGCTCCAACCTCGATACAGGACAGCTGCAGGGGTCGCTCGAGGCGGCGAAGAAGGCCGGTCTTCCGCGCTATGACGTATTGCAGCCGGAATATAACCTCTACGACCGCAGCGGCTTCGAAGGCCCGCTAGCAGACCTTTGTCTCCAGGAAGATATCGGCGTCATCACCTATTTCAGTCTGGCGGCAGGTTTTCTTTCCGGCAAGTATCGGACGAAGGCGGATACTGAAGGCAGAGCCCGCGAAAATCGCGTTGCCAAATATCTCGATGCCAAGGGCCTGAAGATCCTTGCCGCACTCGATGGCATTTCGAAAGAGACGGGTGCCAAGCCGGCGGAAATCGCGCTCGCATGGCTCCTTGGGAAAAAGGCAGTTACCGCACCGATTGCCAGCGCCACCAGCCTCACCCAGCTTCAGGCGCTGATCAACGCCGCAAAGCTGGAATTGTCGGCAGAGGCTATGGCCGTGCTCGACAAGGCCGGCGCTCAGGAGAACTAAGATGAGCGTGACCGTCCGCAATGCCCGACCCGAGGACGAAATGGGTTGGCGCGAACTCTGGTCCGACTATCTTGATTTCTACCGTGTCACGGTTGCGCCAGATATTACCGACATGACGTGGCGCCGGATTTTCGATCCGGCATCGACGATCTTCATGCGGGTGGCGACGGTCGAGGACGAGATGATGGGTTTTGCGCTCTGCATCACGCATGAAGGCACATGGACGCACGCGCTGGATTGCTATCTCGAAGACCTGTTCGTCGACGAGGCTGCACGGGGCAAAGGCGTTGGCAGGGCATTGCTCGACGATCTCGTGGCGTTTTCGAAGGCCAAGGGCTGGGCGAGGCTCTACTGGCACACCGAAGAGACCAATGCCACCGCCAGAATGCTCTATGACAGCTACGTCAAAAGCGACGGCCATATCCGTTACCGGATCACGCTCTGAGCGGCGAGAAACCCTCATAGGCGCTCGAATGATCGCCCTGCCAATTCGCCATTCCGGGTCGCGTCAGGATGCCGCGCGGCATGGCATAGCTGCTGATTTCGCGTACCGGCTTCTCGTGCCAGCCGATGTTGACGGCCCATAGCTTCGGGAAGAACTGAAGCGTGGAATAGGGCAGATGGTCGTGAGCCCACCAGGCAAGCTTCTGCCAGTCTCCCGGCTGCTGGTGCCGGTCCCAGACCCAGGGCACGACGACACAGGCCATCGCTCCCATGCAACCCTTAGCGTCTCTTAAATCCCAGATATGGTTGGCTGCTGTTGCTTCGTTTCGAGCGCAGTTGAGATTGTTCTCGTTTCCAAACCGGTTCAGCGCCGGCGAGCGGTAGCCGGAGCGTATATGCAGCCGTCCGAAGGTGGCTTCGAGTGGCTCCAGCAATTCCTCGCAGAGCTTCTTGCCGGCAGCAATGGCCAGATCAGGGTCCTCAGGGATATTGGGAATACCGTAGAGGTTGCCGATCTCGGAGTGAAGGAAATCGCGAAGAAAGAAATTCCTCGACAGCCGGACGCGGCCGAGATCCTCCAACCCCCTCATCGATACAGGCTTCTTCATCGTGGATACCTCCCCTTGCAGACCAAACAATCGTCAACCGGAAACCTTGAAGAAATCGATGAAGGCCCGTAGCGCCGGCCGCATCTGGCGGCGGCTTGGGTAATACAGGAAGGGCCCCGGATAGGGCGGGCACCAGTCCTCCAGCACGCGGATCAACTTGCCCTCGGCAAGCTCGTTCATGACGCGTATGTCGAAAAGATAGCCAAGCCCGGCGCCGTTGAGTGTTGCCAGCAGCGACAGCCGATCCTCGCTGACGATCAGGGGGCCATCGATCGCGACAACCAACTCACGGCCATCCTTCTCGAATTCCCAGCGATAGATCGTGCCGTTGGTGAAGCGGCGCTTTATACAACGATGTTGCGCAAGATCTCGCGGGTGAAGCGGCCTCGGATAACGTTGAAAATATTCCGGCGAACCTGCAATGACGGTCCGCAGATCTGACGAAAACCGCACCGCAATCATGTCCGCCTCGAGGCTCTCTTCAAATCTGATGCCAGCATCGAAACCCTGCTCGACGATATCGATGAAACCATCCTCGTTGGCGATCTCGAGCGTGATATCGGGATAGAGATTGAGGAAATCGCCAAGGCGCGGCCCAAGCAGCACATCGGACGCGAAGCGCGGCGCAGTGATACGCAAATTGCCCGCCGGCCTGTCGCGTGTCTCGATAGCCGCATCGACCGCGATGCCGATCTCATCCAGTGCCGGCCGCAGCCGATCGAGCAACCGCCGCCCCTCCTCGGTCGGGGCGACACTGCGTGTCGTTCGCGCAAGCAGGCGAACCCCGAGGCTCTCTTCCAGACTGGAGATCGCGTGGCTGACCGCCGAGGGCGCAATTGCAAGCTCCCTTGCCGCGGCCCGGAAACTGCGGTGCGCGGCGACCGAGGCAAGTACGGCGAGTTGGGATAGCTGTGTGCGGTTCATTGATCGAAATTATAGAACAGCCCGTTGCAATTTGCACGGATTTTCAAACGGTCGGCTGCGCCCTAGTTTCCCCCTTGCATGGCCAGCCCAAGGCTTGGCGATCGGAACAATATCTGCTCAAGGAGCATCAGGCATGGAAACTCGGAAACTCGGAAACGAACTCACCGTCTCGGCCGTCGGTCTTGGCTGCATGGGCATGAGCTTTGCCTATGGCGCGAAGGATGACAACGAGTCCACCAACACGCTGCGCCACGCTTTCGATCTGGGCGTTACCTTCTTCGACACCGCCGAGACCTACGGCCCGTTCCACAACGAAGAACTTCTCGGAAAGGCCCTGAAACCCGTTCGTGATCGGGTCATCATCGCCACAAAATTCGGGTTCAAGCTCGACCTTACAAAATCCGGACCCTCGTCAATGGTGGGTCTCGACAGTCGCCCTTCGCACGTAAAGCAAGTAGCCGAGGCGTCGCTAAGGCGGCTCGATACCAATGTCATCGACCTATTCTATCAGCATCGCGTCGATCCTGACGTTTCGATCGAAGACACCGTTGGTGCAATGGCCGAACTGGTGAGGGAAGGCAAGGTTCGCGCACTCGGTCTTTCCGAGGCAAGCTCCGCCACGATCCGCCGCGCCCATGCCGTTCACCCCATTGCCGCCGTGCAAAGCGAATATTCGCTCTGGTCGCGCGACCCGGAAGAGGACGTGCTCGCCACTTGTCGCGAACTTGGCATCGGCTTCGTGCCCTATAGTCCGCTCGGCCGAGGCTTCCTCACCGGCGCGATACAGAAGATAGACGACCTTGCTGCCGACGATTTTCGCCGTAACCTGCCGCGCTTCCAGGCCGAGAATTTCGACGCAAACGCCGCTTTGGTCGCAACCGTCGAGGCACTCGCCAAGGAGAAGGGCGTCACCGCGGCCCAGCTGGCGCTCGCCTGGGTGCTGCACCAGGGCGATGATATCGTGCCGATCCCCGGCGCGCGGAAACTGCATCATCTGGAGCAGAACGCCGCCGCCGCCGGTATCACGCTTTCGCCCGCCGAGGTCGAGGAGCTGAGCAACGCGATCCCGCTTGCAGAAGTCGCGGGCAAGCGCTATTCCGACGCATCGCTGGCAATGACCAATCGGTGAGGCTTTCGCCCTCCCAAGACCTCTTTTGCCCGATCCCCGCAACCGTGCTACCGTGAGGTGACCAAAACGGAGGGAGCGAGATGTCTGAGGAGCAGGCGATCCGTGCGGTGGTCCATCTCTATGTCGATGGAATGGCTTTTGCCAACGAGCCCGCGCTAAAGAAGGCTTTTCACCAACAAGCGACCGTTATCGGCAACTACCGGGGTGCTGTCGAATGGCTGTCGCGCGACGAATTCATCGCTTCGATCATGGCACAAGAGCCGGCACGGCCGGATACGCAGCCGTTGATGGAGATCGAGATGATCGAGATTACTGGTGATGCCGCCAGTGTCCGCGTGGTCGACGAATTCGCCGGGATGCGCTTTTCGGATTACCTGTCGCTGCTGAAGATCGACGGCCGCTGGGCCATCGTCAACAAGCTCTATCATCTGCATTCATGAAAAAGCCGGCGAGATCATCGCCGGCTTCATAGGCCCAATTTCAGACATCAGCTGCGCAGCGCGCCGCCCGTCGTCTTGGCGACGTTGGCTATGATCTTCTGGGTCAGTACCTCGAAATCCTCGTCGGTGAGCGTACGGTCCGCCGGCTGGATCTGAACTTCGATTGCCACCGACTTCTTGCCTTCACCGAGCGATGCACCTTCGAAGACGTCGAACACATTGACGCCAGTCACCAGCTTGCGATCAGCGCCACTCGCGGCACGGATGATGGCGCCCGCCTCAACCGTCCTGTCGACGACGAAGGCGAAGTCACGTCGGACGGCCTGGAACGGAGAAAGCTCGAGCGCCGGCTTGGTCCGCGTCGCCTTTTTCTTCGGCTCAGGCATCGCGTCGATATAGACCTCGAAGCCACAGAGCGCGCCGGAGACGTCGAGCGCTTCCAGCGTTTTCGGGTGGAATTCGCCGAAGTAGCCGAGGATGACCTTGGGGCCAATCTTGATGGTGCCGGAGCGGCCCGGATGGTACCAGTCGCGGCCGCCCTGCTCGATCTGGATACTGCCCATCGGCAGGCCACAGGCCTCCAGAACAGCCAACGCATCGGCCTTGGCGTCGAAGACGTCGACCGGCTTGCCGCCGCCCTTGGCCGCGTTCGACCACATGCGACCAGAGCCCGCGATCGACGCTGTACCTCGGCGGACACCCCCGGCAACGCGTCGCTGACCGTCCGGCGTATCAGTCTCATAGGTGCCCGACACCTCGAAGATCGCGACGTCGCCGTAACCCTTGTCAGCATTGCGCTGGGCAGCGCTGAGCAGCCCCGGCAGCAGCGACGGGCGCATGTCGGACATGTCGGCCGCGATCGGATTGGCGAGTCTCAGCGCGTGCGAACCACCGCCGAACAGCTTGGCCTGATCGGTCGAGATGAACGACCAGGTGACGGCCTCGAGCATGCCGCGCGCCGCAAGTGCCCGCTTGGCTGTGCGCGTGCGGATCTGCAGCGTCGTCAGGATTTTGCCGTTGACCGCCGCATAGCTCTCAAGCGGCACGGGCTTGATGTTATCGACGCCGTGGATGCGCATGATCTCTTCGACAAGGTCCGCCTTGCCGTCGACATCAGGCCGCCATGACGGCACCGATACGCAGACGCGCTCTCCGGCGCCGGACACCGAGAAGCCGAGCTTTGTCAGGATCGATCTGCTTTCTTCGGCAGAGACTTCGAGGCCGGTCAACCGCTTGACTTCGCAGAGCGGCAAATCCACCATCTTGGCTTCGTAGCCCTTGTAGCCGACGACCCTTGCCCTAGCTGCCTTGCCGCCGCAGATATCGAGCACCAGTTCCGTGGTGCGTTCCAGGCCCGGAACCATATATTCCGGATCGACACCGCGTTCAAAACGATAGCGCGCGTCGGTGATGATGCCGAGGCTGCGGCCGGTCTTGGCGATGTTCATCGCGTCCCAGAGCGCAGATTCGATCAGCACATCCCTCGTATTTTCGTCGCAGCCGGAATGTTCGCCGCCCATCACGCCGCCGATCGATTCAACGCCGTTTTCATCGGCGATGACGACATTGCTCGGGGACAGATTGTATTCGCGTGTGTCGAGCGCCAGCACGGTCTCGCCTTGCCTGGCGCGGCGGACGACGAGGTTGCCTTTCACCTTGGCTGCATCGAAGACGTGCATCGGCCGACCTTGGTCGAAGGTCATGTAGTTGGTGATGTCGACAAGCGCGCTGATGGGGCGCAGGCCGATCGCCATCAGCCGCTGCTGCATCCATTTCGGGCTCGGACCATTGCTGACGCCGCGCACCAGACGCAGAGCGAAGCCCGGGCAAAGGCGCTCGTCATCCAGGTCGATTTTAACATCCGTCGTGGTTTCGCCTTCGACTTCAATCTTCGCCGTCGAGCGGACCTTCAGCCTGCCGAGGCCGGAGGCCGCGAGATCGCGAGCGATGCCATAAACGCCGGTGCAGTCCGGACGGTTCGGCGTCAGGTTGACGTCGATCATCGGGTCGTCGAGACCGGCATAGGCGGCATAGCTTGAGCCGACCGGCGCATCGGCAGGCAAATCGATGATCCCGTCGTGATTGTCGGAAACTTCGAGTTCCTTTTCCGAGCACATCATCCCGTGGCTCTCAACACCGCGAATGTTGCCGACCGTAAGCGTCACGTCAATGCCCGGAACATAGGTGCCGGCGGCAGCGAAGGCACCCACGAGACCGGCGCGCGCATTCGGGGCGCCACAGACCACCTGGACCGGCTTGCCTGATCCGGTATCGACCATCAGCACCTTGAGGCGATCGGCCTGAGGGTGTTTCTCGGCGGAAAGGACCCTGGCGATCACAAAAGGCTTGAACGCCGCCTTGTCATCGACGGCATCGACCTCCAGCCCGATCATCGTCAGGCGCGCGCAGATCTCATTAAGCGTCGCCTCGGTTTCGAGGTGCTCTTTAAGCCAGGAGAGTGTGAATTTCATCGGTTATTGTCTCGCTTGAACTTTAGGCTTGGTGCTGGGCAGGTTCGCGCCTGAAATTTTCTATTTTCCCGAGGTGTTCACAAACTCCGCCAACACCTCATTGATCCGGCTTTGCCAGCCGGGACCGGTGTGGCGGAAATAGTCCACAATGTCCTTATTGAGGCGTAGACCAACCCGCTCCTTGACCGGCGTCTTCTGCGGACCGCGCTGGCCGCGGGTTCGTTCGAAAAACGCTGACAATTCCGGAAAGTCTGATTGAGGACGGGGGCGCGCCATCATTTCATCCGTCAAATCCGGAACATCCTCACCATCGGCCTTCTCACACTCATCCAGGGAGACTTTTCCTTTTGCCAGATCATCCAACGTCGGGAGATCGGTGTTGACCGGCTTCATAGATTTTGCGTTCGCGGGCATTGATCTTCCTCATCGAGATGACGCGCACTTTGCCATTCCTAGCTGTCCAGCAAAAACTGCAGAGAATTCCGTCCAAGTATTCGGGTAGAGTTAAAGCACGGCCCGCTATAGTCTTTTCACTCGTCCACATAAGTGGCGCTGCCGTCCGGTTCAAACCGTGCGATATCTGCGAAATCAAGTCCCCGTTCCAAAAGGGTTCTTTGCCGCTTTTCTTCGTCCCATTTGAGCTCCACGCATGCCGCCATCTATTTATTCGTGACCACAATATAATGTCACACGCTTAAACCGCCAAACAATGTCGGCATGTCGAGCGGGCGGAAGCCGTAGTGGGAAATCCAGCGGACGTCGGCGTTGAAGAAGTCTCGAAGGTCCGGCATGCCGTATTTCAGCATGGCGATGCGATCGAGGCCCATGCCCCAGGCAAAGCCCTGATATTCGTCGGGGTCAAGACCGCCGTGGCGCAGCACGTTCGGGTGGACCATGCCGCAACCGAGGATTTCCATCCAGTCCGTGCCTTCGCCGAACTTCACGATCGGACCGGATCGGTCGCACTGGATGTCGACCTCGAAGGACGGCTCGGTGAAGGGGAAGAAGGACGGGCGGAAGCGCATCGTCACGCTGTCGACCTCGAAGAATGCCTTGCAGAATTCTTCCAGTACCCAGCGCATGTTGGCGACATTGGCCTTCTTGTCGACCACGAGGCCCTCGACCTGGTGGAACATTGGCGAATGCGTGGCGTCGCTATCCTGCCGGTAAGTCTTGCCGGGGATGATGATGCGGATCGGCGGCTTTTGTGCTTCCATCGTGCGGATCTGAACCGGCGAGGTATGGGTGCGCAGCACCTTGCGTTCACCTTTCTCGTCCGGCTGGAAGAAAAAGGTGTCGTGCATCTCGCGGGCCGGGTGGCCTTCGGGGAAATTCAGCGCCGTGAAATTGTAGTAATCGGTCTCGACATCGGGACCCTCGGCGATCGAGAAACCCATATCGCCGAAAATGGCGGTGATCTCATCGACGATCTGGCTGATCGGATGGATGCGGCCGCGCTCGGCCGGGGACGAGCGCACCGGCAGGCTGACGTCGACGGTCTCGGCCTTCAGTTTGGCGGTGATCGCCGCATCCTTCAGGGCCGACTTGCGGCTGCTGATTGCATCGGCGACCACCGTCTTTAGCGCGTTGATCGCAGCGCCGCGGGTCTGGCGCTCTTCCGGCGACATCGAACCGAGCGTCTTCAAGAGCTCCGATACGGAACCCTTCTTGCCGAGAGCTGCGAGCCTTACAGCCTCGATCGCCTGTTCGTCGGCCGCTGCGGCAACGTCGGCCATGAGCTGGTGTTGCAATGTGTCGAGTTCGATCATCGTGTCCTGCCTTACCGGCGTCAGTCCTGGTTGTCGTTCACTCTCTTGGCAGCACGTCGACGAAGACTGTCGCCAGATCGCTGGTGGCTATGAAGAAGCGCTGGAGATCACTACCCATCTGCAGGCGGCCAATCAACCGGGCAATCGACAAAACCATCAGAGAAGAGTGCCGTGAAAACACAAAACCCGCGCCGGATTCGCCAGCGCGGGTTTTAATGATATCCGATGCGCCGGTCGATTACTTGACGGCTGCTTCGAACTCGTTCTTGGTGCCGGCGTCCTTCAAGTATTCCAGCGCCTTCTTCGAAGCGGCAACGAGCGCGCCGAAGGCTTCGGGTTCATGGATTGCCATGTCCGACAGAACCTTGCGGTCGACTTCGATGCCAGCCTTGTTGAGGCCGTCGATGAAACGGCCGTAGGTCAGGCCGAATTCGCGGACGGCAGCGTTGATACGCTGGATCCACAGAGCGCGGAAATTGCGCTTGTTGACCTTGCGGTCGCGGTAAGCGTACTGCTTGGAGCGATCGACCGCTGCCTTTGCCGTACGGATGGTGTTCTTGCGGCGGCCGTAGAAGCCCTTGGCCTGCTTCAGAACCTTTTTGTGCTTGGCGTGGGAGGTTACACCTCTTTTTACGCGTGCCATGTCATGATCTCCTTAATATATAGCGGTACGAAAAGTCTTAGAGACCGTTCGGCAAGTAATTCTTGATGACCTTGACGCCATCTGGCTTAGCCAGAACCATGGTGCCGCGTGCATCGCGAATGAACTTGTTGCTGCGCTTGATCATGCCGTGGCGCTTGCCAGCAGCGGCTGCCTTGACCTTGCCGGTTGCGGTGATCTTGAACCGCTTCTTGGCAGAGGACTTCGTCTTCATCTTGGGCATTTTGCTACTCCTTCTATGCCCCGGCTGCGCTTTGTCTAAAAAGCGCCCCTCGCAGGCCCGGCTTTGCCGGTCATGCAAAAGTGCGGCGGCTTTGTTGTTGAACTGCGGGTGGCGACGAACCGAACCCACAAGCATTCTGAACTGCCACGGCATGCCCTGCCGGTCAGTTCGGACGCGCGCTTATAACCGCAGTCCCGTCAAAGTGCAACGGGCGAAGGGCGGGAATCTTTCAGTATGATGACAGTGCTTGAAAAAGGAAAAAGCCGCCCGGAGGGACGGCTCTGATCCAAAGCGGCAATTGCTTATCACTTCGGCGCAAGCACCATCATCATCTGGCGGCCTTCGAGCTTCGGTTCGGCTTCGACCTTGGCAATTTCCAGGGTGTCTTCCTTGACCTGCTGCAAAAGCTTCATGCCGAGTTCCTGGTGGGCCATTTCACGACCGCGAAATTTCAACGTCACCTTGACCTTGTCGCCCTCGTCGAAGAACCGGCCCATCGCCTTCATCTTCACCTCATAGTCATGGGTGTCGATATTGGGGCGCATCTTGATTTCTTTGATTTCGACGATCTTCTGCTTCTTGCGCGCCTCGGCGGCCTTCTTCTGGTTGGCATATTTCAGCTTGCCCAGATCCAGGATCTTGCACACAGGCGGTTCGGCATTGGGGGAAATTTCAACCAGATCGAGGCCGGCATCTTCTGCCATCTTCAATGCCTCGTCTGTCGGGACGATGCCCAAATTCGCACCATCTGCTCCAATGAGCTGGACTTTGGGGATGCGAATATCCCTGTTGGAACGCGGCCCTTCCTTCACGGGCGCGTCGGTTTTAAAAGGTCTGCGAATGGTCGTATTCTCCACGAATTGTTTCGGATTTTTCCAGCCTGCCACTTCCATCGGCGCAACTGACGGAAAGCCTCTTAAAGCTGCGGCGAAGTCAATAGCACGCTTTAAGACATAAATCACCTGCTGTCAGCCCGGGCAAAACTGTTTTATAGGGCCTAAAACGGGAGTCTTTATTATGTCGGAAGCCCTAGACATCGCCGAACACGAATTCCTGACCGTCGGCAGCGACGATCAGGCGCGAGCGATCGCCATGATGCTGCGCGATGCAAAGAGAGGGTCGAAGGGCGCAACGCTCGTCTGGCTTTCCGGCTACCGTTCGGACATGAGCGGCACCAAGGCGCTTGAGCTCGATCGGCTGGCGGAGCGGCTCGGCCTTGGCTGCATCCGCTTCGACTATTCCGGACATGGCGTGTCAGGCGGAAAATTCACTGATGGGACGATCTCCCGCTGGCTGGAGGAAGCGCTTGCCGTCCTTGGCCACGCCAAGCCAAAGCGCATCGTCATCGTCGGCTCGTCGATGGGCGGTTGGATAGGTCTTCGGCTGGCGCAGGAATTGCGCAAGAGGAAGAAGGGGCCAATCCTGCAGGGCCTTGTTCTGATCGCCCCGGCCGCTGATTTCACCACCGATCTCATCGAGCCTAACCTGACTGAAATCGAGCGTGCCTCGCTTTTAGACCGTGGATATTTCGAGGAACGCTCGGAATACAGTCCCGAGCCGAACATTTTCACCAGGGCACTGATCGAGGATGGCCGGGCCAATCGGGTGCTGACGGGCATCGTCGAGACGGGCTGCCCCGTGCATATTCTCCAAGGGATGCTCGATCCCGACGTGCCGTTTTCGCACGCCCTTAAGCTCGTCGAGCATCTGCCGGCCGATGATGTCGTTTTGACCCTCATCCGCGACGGCGACCACCGGCTGTCGCGGCCGCAGGACATCGAACGCATTGTTGCCGCCGCCGAGGCGCTGGCAGCCAAGTAGCAAATCGGCGGCATCTGCCTGATGTATAGTCAAACATGTCCTCCGCTCACGTGACGGAAGTCCGAAATTATGCGGCATTTTAACCATGTTCGTGGGTAGATGGCGTTAACACTTAAGTAACGATTGACGACCCGCATCCTCCTCCGTTAACAATTTGTTAATAAATACAGGGGCGATACAAGGATAGTGGGCGTGCGTCTAAAGGGCTTGTTTCTAGCCTTCGCGGCTATTGTTGCGATGTCGACATCGGCGATGCCGGCTTCCCAGGAGGGACCTTCGATGGTGACCGGCAGCGTCACCTCGCAGCCCATCGGCCACTATGATTTCTGTCAGCGCTACCGCAACGAATGTGGACCGAACCGCGATCTGATGCCGGTCAAGATGACCGCGGACAACTGGGCAACGGTCAACCAGGTCAATCGCAACGTCAACAAGACGATCACGCCGGCAACCGACATGGAAGTCTATGGCGTCGAAGAATACTGGGCCTATCCAGTGACAGCAGGCGATTGCGAGGATTTCGCGCTTCTGAAGCGCCGTATCCTCATCCAGCGCGGGTTTGCCCCGTCAAACCTTCTCATGACCGTCGTGCGCAAGCCGGATGGCGAAGGTCATGCCATTCTCACGCTTCGCACCGCGCAGGGCGACTACGAACTCGACAATCTCGAGGACGACGTGAAGATCTGGTACCAGACGCCCTATTCCTACATCAAGCGCCAAGCGAGCTATAATGCCGGCCGCTGGGTCACGATCGAAAATGGCCGCGATCTCGTCGTCGGTGCTGTGAAGTAGCAATCGCGCCGCCTCGATACCGTCAAGCATAAGGCCGGCTTCATCGCCGGCCCTATGCTTTTCCGGAGTGGCAACGTCAGGCGTTGCCGATGAGAATTCCCGCGGCAAGGACCAGGGATCCGCCGACAACCACCTGGAAGGCGGCGCGCAGGAACGGCGTCTCCATATATTTGTTCTGGATGAAGGCGATAACCCAGAGTTCGAAGAACACGACGATGCCGGCAATGATCGTCGCGGTCCAGAATTGCGGGATGAGATAGGGCAGCGCATGGCCAAGGCCGCCGAGCGCCGTCATGATGCCGCAGGCAAGCCCGCGCTTGATCGGCGAACCGCGCCCTGAAATCTTGCCATCGTCATGGGCAGCTTCGGTGAAGCCCATGGAAATGCCGGCACCGACCGAAGCGGAGAGACCGACGAGGAAAGTCTGCCAGGTGTCTTGCGTGGCGAAGGCCGCGGCGAAAATCGGCGCCAATGTCGAAACCGAACCATCCATCAGGCCGGCGAGCCCCGGCTGGACATAGGTCAATATCAGCTTGCGGCGCGCATCGGCATCCTCATCCTGCTTGACGGTGGTCGGCGTGTGCTTGTCGGCGAGCATGGCCGCAACATCTTCATGCCCCTGCTCGGCCAAGGCGAGGTCGCCAAGCAGCTTTCGCGTCGAGGCATCTGATGTTCGCTTGGCAGCCTCGACGTAGAAGCGATAGGCCTGCCCCTCCATCGCTTCAGCCTCCTGGCGCATGGCCTCGAGCGGCAGGCTCTTTCGCAGCCAGTCGGGCTTGCGCTCGTAGAAGCCGTCGACATGTTCGCGGCGGATCAGCGGAATACGCTCGCCGAAACGCTTGCGATGCATGTCGATCAACGTCTTGCGATGGGTATCCTCGACCTCGGCCATATCCTCGAATACCTTGGCGGAAGCAGGATAATCCTGTCTCAGGATGTCGGCATAGGCGAGATAGATGCGGCTATCATCCTCTTCGGCAGCAATGGCGACCGCGAGAATTTCCTGTTCGGTCAGCGAGGAAAAGGAGCGCTTGGGTGACCTGAAAAGCCCGGCGAACATTATGACATTCTCCTTTTAGAATTATTCTAAACTTTAGAGAGGGAGACAATTGCGGTCAAGGGCATGTTGCCGAGGTTTGACAGATTGCCGCAATAGCGATGGCTGCACTGTGGTTGCGGCGACCGAGGTCCTACATACGGCTGACGTTCGCCATCCCTCTTTCAAAAGATGCGATCGTGAACGGTTGGAGAGAATCGCATGAACAATGACTTGCAAGGGCGCGCCGCGCATGTGGCTGGTATCCGTGAACGCGCTGAGACCGATATGCTGCGGATCGGCGTCGACGCCGCTTTCATCGAGAAGCTCGTCGACACTTTTTACATTCGCATCCAGAAGCATCCGCGGCTTGGTCCCGTTTTCGACGCCAAGCTTTCCGGTCGTTGGCCGGAGCATATGGAAAAAATGAAGCGCTTCTGGTCGTCGGTCGCCCTCAAGAGCGGAGCCTATGGCGGTAAGCCGCTGCAGGCGCATCTCGGCGTCGAGGGCATTGCGCCCGACCTCTTTCCGGAATGGCTGGCGCTATTTGCCGTCACACTCGCCGAGATCGCGCCCTCCAAAGAGGCGGAGAATTGGTTCACGGCAACGGCCGAGCGCATCGCAAGCAGCATGTCGCTATCACTGTATTACAATCCCGCCTTGGACGACCCTGCAACAAAGCCGGCCTGATCCTATTCGCTGCGCCGAGCGATGAGGGTAGCCCCGGCGCTGGCTGCAACCACGAAGGCGGTGCCGAGCATCTGCAGCGCCGTCATCGGCTGAGCGAGAATGAGAAAACCGGCGACGGCGCCGATGGCCGGCTCAAGGCTCATCAGGATGCCGAAGGACGCTGTCGGCATGCTTCTCAGCGCCACCATTTCGAGCGCATAGGGCAGAAGTGGGACAAGGATCGACAGCCCGACCATGCCAACCAATCCCTTGACCGTCAATGCGTCCGCTGCCGCAAAGAGGCCGAATGGCGTCGACACGATGGCGGCCACGATCAGCGACATCGACAGGCCTTCGAACCCTTTGAAGGCCGCGCCGACCCTTTTGGTCAACAGGATATAGGCCGCCCAGCCGATCGCGGAGCAACCGGCAAAAAGCACGCCTTCAAGATTGCCGACCCAGCCGTTCCCGTCCCGTGCCAAAAGAACGACGCCGATGCCGGCGACCAGCGGCCATGCGAGCCGCCAGCTTGCGCCATAGCCAAAGGCTGCAACGGACAGCGGCCCGAGGAAATCGATCGCCACCAGAAGCCCCAACGGAATGCGCTCTATCGCTGCGAAAAAGGACATGGTCATGCAGGCGGTCACGGCGCCGAGGAGCAGCGCGCCAATCCATTGCTCGCGGCTGAAGCGCAGCAACGGCGGCCGGACGATGACGGCAAGGATCAGTGCGGCGGAAGCCAGTCGCAGCCAGGTTGCGCCGACCGCGCCATATGCATCGATGGCAGTCGAAGACAGCGCCGCGCCGAACTGTATCGAGGACATCGACAACAGGCACATGACCGCGCCCGCCGCCACACCGCTCGAAGAAGGCGGGACGTCGGACCGTTGCAGGAGTGCTGCGCCGCCATCCGTTCCGGTCACTATAGCGTCGCTATCCATGCATGCCCCCCACACGTGGCGGGTTCTTACGCTGAGGGCAAAGCTTGGACAAACGCAAAGTTTTCATGCCGGTATCAGGTAGATTGATGGCGGCTCGACGTTCTATGCTTCCAGACCCTTCAGCACGTTGACGACATTCAGCCCGATTTCCGGGACGCCATAGCCGCCCTCCATGCAGACAAGCACGGGCAGCCCGACCGCTGCGATCAGGCCACCCATGCGCACGAAATCCTCCGAGGTCAGCTTGAAGAACGAGATGGGGTCGCGCTCGAATGTGTCGACGCCGAGGGAGAGAACGATCGCTTCCGCGCCGAAAGTCTTGACATGCGAAAGCGCGTCGACAAGGGCTGCCGACCATGTCTTCCACGGGGTGTCGCGCGGCATTGGGTAATTCCTGTTCGCGCCCGCTCCCTCGCCCTCGCCCGTCTCAGCGGCGTGGCCGAGAAAATAGGGAAAGGCGTGGATCGGATCGCCATGAAGCGAAGCGGTGAAAACGTCGCCGCGCCGGTAGAAGATATCCTGTGTGCCGTTGCCGTGATGGAAGTCGACGTCGAGGATTGCTACTTTTGCTGCGCCATGATCTCGCAAGCGCTGGGCCGCGACTGCTGCGTTGTTGATGAAGCAATAGCCGCCGAAGAGATCGATGCCCGCATGATGCCCCGGCGGGCGGCAGAGCGCGAAGGCGAAGCGATTGCCGGCGTTCAGCCAGTCGGCACCGGTCAGGGCGCAGCGCATCGACGCGACTGCCGCCTCGTAGGAACCCTTCGTTATCGACGTGTCGGCCGCGTTCGCATAATGGCCGATCACTCCGACGATATTTTCCGGGATGCGCTGGCTGGTGCGACGCACAGCAAAGGAATTCGCTATCGCCTCGCCTTTATAGCCGGCCGCGACCCAACGTTCCCAGACGGTTTCCAGGAATTCGAGATAGCCCGGATCATGCACCTTTCGCGCCGTTTCCAGGCCATGCATATCAGGGGCAACGATATCCTCGAAGCCGGCCTGCTCCACCGCGGCAAGAATCCATTCCGCGCGGAAAGGCGCCTCGAACGGGGTCACGAGCTGCCCGTCGTGCAACTCCGTCCTGGCGTCCCTGAGCTTATGGTCTTCTGAATATATGACGCGCATTGGGGTCCTCGGTTGATGTTTTTAAGCGGCAGCAATCCGCTTGTAGAATATCGTCGTGTCGCAAAAGCCGCCATCGGGCCAGAGGGCGTAGCCGGGGATAATGCCGGTGCGGACCCAGCCGAGTTTCGGGTAGATTGCCTCGGCGGGGCTGCCGGTGGCAGTATCGAGGACCAACAGGGTCTTACCGCGTGCTGCGGCTTCCCGCTCGGCAGCATCCATCAACAACCGCGACAGGCCCTTGCCGCGCGCGGCGCGATGCACCAGCAGCTTCTTCAGATCGCCGCGGTGCGGCTGGTTCGGCATCTGGGCGAACCCGATCTGCACCGTTCCCACCGTCCTGCCGTCAACATCGGCGACAAAAAGGAGGGTCGTGCCGGCTGCAACGGCATCGGCGACATCCTTCCAATAACGTGCCGCATCGTCCATCCCGTAAGGGTTCATGAAGCCCACGGAGGCTCCGCCGCTGACGCAATCTACCAGCACCCCGGAAAGCGCCGGAATGGCGGCGCGTGCCTCTTCGCCGGCCAGAATGCGGATCGTCGCCATGTTTGCTCCTCCTGCAGTTCAGCGTCCGCCGCGGTTGAGCACGACGCAATAGCGCGCCGGCCGGCCGGCGGGATTGTGAAAGACGTGGCCGTCGCCGACGGGCATGAACAGGCAATCGCCTGGCTCGAGACGGTGGACGTCATCCTTCGTCGTCATTTCAAGCTCGCCCTCGAAGAGCCAGACATGCTGGGTCATTGCGTGGCTTGCCGCATGCGGCGGAAAGCTGACACGGGCGCCTGCCGGCAGCACGACCTCGACCAGATCTATCGGCGAGGCCGCGCCCGGCGGCGAAACCGAACGCCTGAGATAGCCGGTTTCCGGATCGCGCCAGACCTTTTGGTCGATGCGGCGGGAAAGCGGCGAGACGGCACGCTCTTCCTCGGCAAAGAATGACGATAGTGACAGGCCAAGCGCCGCGCATAGCCTGCCCAGCAGCGAGGCAGTCGGGCTTGCCTCCCCCCGCTCGATGCGCGAGATCATTGCCCGGCTGACACCGGAAGCTGTGGCGAGCTCGTCCAGCGTCAGCGACTGCGCTACTCGCAGCTGCCTGACGCGTGCGCCGATCGCGATTTCCAGTTCGTCTTCCATCATAAGCGCCATATTTCTACTATAGAAGAAATACACGGACTGCCGATGGAATCAAGGGATACTATCGCCATGCCGCGCTTGACCCGCTTTCCGCTTTGCGGCCCGCGGTGGCCCTGATATAGGCGGCTTACCCTAACAATAGCGGGAAATGACGACATGGCCGGCGACCCGACAACCGAGAGCTTCACCGCTGCCGCATGGCGGACGATCGCGCTGATCCGGCAGAAGATCGATGTCTTGCCCCTGCTTGAGAAGCTATCGGATGGAACGCTGCCGCCCGAAATTTTCCGGCACTACATCCAGCAGGACGCGCTTTATCTCAACCATTATGCCCGTTGCCTGGCGATCGTCGCTGCAAAGGCGCCTGATAGCGCGCAGGTCGTGCGGTTCCTGAGTTCGGCGCAAAAGGCCATACAGGTCGAACAGGGCCTGCATGCCGGATTTCTGGCGGCGTTCGGCATTAGCGCGGCCGATGTCGCCCTTGCCGAGCCCTCGCCGAGCGGCTTTGCCTACACGAACTTCCTCTTGGCCACCGCCTATCACAGTTCCTACGCTGTCGCGCTTTCCGCCATCCTGCCCTGTTTCTGGATCTATTGGGATGTCGGGGAGGCGATCAAGCGCCGGCCCGCTACGGTAGGCAATGCCTTTCAGGCGTGGATCAACACCTATGGCGACCCGCAATTTGCAGCCGGTGCCCGCGAAGTGATCGCGCTCACCGACATCGCCGCCGAGGCCGCATCGCCCAATGAGCGGGCGCAGATGCTGGAGGCCTTCGTCCGCGCGGCGCAATATGAATGGATGTTCTGGGACTCGGCCTGGAAGCTGGAGCAATGGCCGGTATAGGGTTCATGACGGGTGCCGATGGCCGCCCAGGATCCGCACGTCTACAAATAGGGCCCGCATAGGGTTAATTTACCGCTTTGCGGACGTTGTCGCCGCTGCTATATGGCGCGCATGAGCACCAATTCGACCATTCCGCTTTCGCACATCCGCAACTTCTCGATCGTGGCGCATATCGACCACGGCAAATCGACGCTGGCCGACCGCCTGATCCAGACGACAGGCGGCCTTGCCGAGCGCGAGATGTCGGAACAGGTACTCGACAGCATGGATATCGAGCGCGAGCGCGGCATCACCATCAAAGCGCAGACCGTGCGGCTGCACTACCAGGCCAACAACGGCGAGAAATACATCCTCAATCTCATCGATACGCCCGGCCACGTCGACTTTGCATACGAAGTCTCGCGCTCGCTTTCGGCCTGCGAGGGATCGCTGCTCGTCGTCGACGCGTCGCAGGGCGTGGAAGCGCAGACGCTTGCCAACGTCTACCAGGCGATCGACAACAACCACGAGATCGTCACCGTTCTCAACAAGATCGACCTGCCGGCCGCCGAGCCTGACCGCATCAAGGAACAGATCGAGGAGGTCATCGGCATCGACGCGTCAGAAGCTGTGCTGATCTCGGCAAAGACCGGGCTCGGCATTCCCGATGTACTCGAGGCGATCGTCCATCGGCTGCCGCCGCCCAAGAGCCCCGGCGGCGACAAGGCACCATTGAAGGCGCTGCTGGTTGACAGCTGGTATGACGCCTATCTCGGCGTCATGGTGCTCGTGCGCATCATCGACGGCGTGCTGACCAAGGGCCAGACCATCCGCATGATGGGCGCCGATGCCAAGTACCAGGTCGAGCGCGTCGGCGTTCTCACCCCGAAGATGGTGACTGTCGAAAGCCTCGGCCCAGGCGAGATCGGCTTTTTCACCGGCAGCATCAAGGAAGTTGCCGACACCCGGGTCGGGGACACGATCACCGAGGACAAGCGCCCAACCGCTTCGGCCCTGCCCGGCTTCAAGCCGGCACAGCCGGTGGTGTTCTGCGGCCTGTTCCCGGTCGATGCGGCCGAATTCGAAGAACTCCGCTCCGCCATGGGCAAGCTGCGGCTCAACGACGCCAGCTTCTCGTTCGAAATGGAATCGTCCGCGGCACTCGGCTTCGGTTTCCGCTGCGGCTTCCTTGGCCTGCTGCATCTGGAAATCATCCAGGAGCGGCTCGAGCGCGAATTCGATCTCGACCTTATCGCGACCGCACCGTCGGTCGTCTACCAGCTCAGCATGACCGACGGCAGCGAGCGCGAGCTGCACAACCCGGCCGACATGCCTGATGTCGTCAAGATCGCCGAAATCCGCGAGCCTTGGATCAAGGCGACGATCCTGACCCCGGACGATTATCTCGGCGGCATTCTCAAGCTTTGCCAGGACCGCCGCGGCGTCCAGACCGAGCTTACCTATGTCGGCACGCGCGCGATGCTGACCTACGAACTGCCGCTCAACGAAGTGGTGTTCGACTTTTACGACCGGCTGAAGTCGATCTCAAAGGGCTATGCCTCCTTCGACTATCATCTCGACGGCTACAAGGAAGGTAACCTCGTTAAGATGTCGATCCTCGTCAACGGCGAGCCGGTCGATGCCCTGTCGATGCTGGTCCACCGGATGGCCGCTGAAAAGCGTGGCCGCGACATGTGTGAGAAGCTGAAAGAGCTAATCCCGAAGCACATGTTCAAGATCCCGATCCAGGCGGCGATCGGCGGCAACGTGATTGCCCGCGAGACGATCTCGGCGATGCGTAAGGATGTAACCGCAAAGTGCTACGGCGGCGACGCAACTCGTAAACGCAAGCTGCTCGACAAGCAGAAGGCCGGCAAGAAGCGCATGCGCCAGTTCGGCAAGGTCGATATCCCGCAGGAAGCGTTCATTGCTGCGCTGAAGATGAGTGACGAGTAAGCGACGGCTGGCGACCGGTTCGCGGATGTCGACAGCCGCGGGAAATCAATGTGATGAGCGACAAGCCACGGATTACCATCCTCTATTGCACCCAATGCAACTGGCTGCTTCGGGCCGGCTGGATGGCGCAGGAGCTGCTTCAGACATTTACGGATAGCCTGGGAGAAGTGGCGCTCATTCCCGGGACCGGCGGCAATTTCGAGATCCGCATCGACGGCGAGCTTTTGTGGGAGCGCAAGCGTGACGGCGGCTTCCCCGGCCCAAAGGAACTGAAGCAACGCGTGCGCGACGTCATCGACCCCGATCGCGACCTTGGGCATACCGATCGCACGGCGACAGACGCTTAAGCAGGCGCCGCCTGTCAATCATAGGGGGATTGGCATGGCTGGAAGTGGCCGGTCTGGGTCTTGTAGAGGTCGGTGATGCGGCTATAGGATTTGTAACGATCCTCGCACCATTGCTTGTGACGGTTGCTGATGGCGGTTGCCGGCACCCCGGTTGCCGGCGCTGGGTTTGCCGGCTGCGGGCGGTAGACGAACGGCTGGACGACAGTTCCGCGGGGTTTGTAGTAAGTCCCTCCGCCGTAATCGGGGGGCCGATAGCTCGGAGGGCGATAGGACTGTCGCGGGCCGAAACTAAAGCAGCCGCGCGCGTCGCAAGTCACTTGCGCATCGACGATGTCAGACCGCTGCGCTACCACGCCTGCCATGGGCATTGCCGCAGCCGCAAGGGTTTGCATCATCGAAACAAAGCCCAACAATCCGCCAAGCATCCATCTGTTTATCGCGCTCATATCCAAACTCGATCCCCGGTCTCGCGACGCCAGGCCTCACGATGTCTCTTCATTGCTCCAGATCTCCAAATGGAACACACCTTCAAGATATAAGTCGAAATCGGAGCACGCAAAGACCGACGGGTACGGCTCACGCCATATTGATGCGGCACGTAGCACGTTCAAAGACGGTACCTGGCCGATCCAAGGTGTTGATCGGCCACGGTTCCTAGGCAATAAGACTGAGAGCTTATCGGGGAGTATCATGACCAGCCTCAAATTTGGAACCAGCGGCCTTCGCGGCCTGTCCGTCGACCTTAACGGCCGGGCGTCGGCAGTCTATGCCACCGCCTTTGCACGACACCTGCAAAAGAGCGGCCTTGCCAAGCCTGGGGACCCCATCCTTGTCGGTCGCGATTTCCGCAGCTCGAGCCCCGAGGTGGCTGCCATCTGCATCGGAGCGCTCAAGCGCGCAGGCCTTGCGCCGCTCGATTGCGGGACGATACCGACCCCCGCGCTCGCGCTTTACGGGCTTGAGGTGAAAGCCGCCTGCTTGATGATCACCGGCTCGCATATTCCAGCCGACCGCAACGGCATCAAATTTTATCGCCCGGACGGCGAAATCGACAAGATGGACGAGGCGGCGATCGCGGCTGAAGCCGCTGCCATCGGCGACGGACCGCTCGACGCTACCTCAGGAACAGCGGAAGATCGCTCTGCCACGGCCGAGGCGATGTTCTTCAAGCGAAACGCAACGCTTCTGCCGGACAACAGCCTCAGGGGGCTTACCGTCGGCGTCTATGAGCACAGTTCCGTTGCCCGCGACGTGCTGGGGCTGGTGCTGTCGCACTACGGCGCCCGCGTAGTGCCCCTCGGCCGTTCAGACGACTTCATTCCGGTCGACACCGAAGCCGTCTCGCCGGAGACGGTGGCACTGCTCAAGGGTTGGGCTCCGCATTATCGGCTCGATACGATTGTCTCTGCCGACGGCGACGGCGACCGTCCGCTCGTCACGGATGAAACCGGCGAGCCGCTGCGCGGCGATCTGCTCGGCCTCATCGCCGCCAATTACCTTGGCGCCTCTGTCGTCGTGACGCCGGTGACGTCCAATTCCGGCATCGAGGCGGCAGGCAGCTATTTGGTAACACGGACGCGCGTCGGTTCGCCCTACGTCATTGCCGGAATGCAGGAGGCGATTGCCAGCGGCAAGTCGGCTGTGATGGGTTTCGAAGCGAATGGAGGAACCTTGACAGGCAGCAGCTTTACCGTCGCTGGTCACCAGGTACGTGCTTTGCCGACGCGGGACTGTTTCCTGCCCATCCTTGCAACGCTCCATGCCGCCGCCAGTAAGCGCAAGCCGCTGTCGTCGGTCGCGTCAGGCTTTCGTCTGCCCTTTGCCGCCGCCGATCGACTGGAGAATTTCGCCTTGGAGAAGAGTGCGGCGTTGATGGCCTATCTGAGGGCGTCGGACGCCAATCTCGCGACCTTTCTCGCCCCTATCGGCAGCGTTGCCTCGACGAGCGACATCGACGGTCTAAGGGTCATGCTTGCCGATGGCCGCATGATCCATTTCCGCCCTTCCGGAAACGCGCCGGAGATGCGGTGCTACGTCGAGGGACCGAGCGAAGAAGCTGCAAAAGCATTGTTGAGCCAAGGACTTGGCCTTATCCGCACCTTCGCTGCGAAGCTAACCTGACCAGCTTTTTTGCGGATTGACATGAAATCTTCAAAAACGCTGTTGACACCGGACGACCACCCCCTTACATGCCTGACCGTCGCCCAGATGGCGGAATTGGTAGACGCGCCAGCTTCAGGTGCTGGTACCCGAAAGGGTGTGGAGGTTCGAGTCCTCTTCTGGGCACCATTCCCATTTATCCCCCTTGAATTCGTTGCATGATCAGCCTTTCAAGGGGGCATTATCCTGGCGGTCCAACTAGCCTGCTGACTGCCAGCTGTCTGCGCGCTCGTTGATGTCGATCGTGCCGTCATCGTCGATGACTATCGAGCGTGATCCACTCCCGGCAAGGTAGCCACCGCAGCGCAAGCCTTTCACATAGACCTCCCAGTCGCCGTCGGGAGCGAAAACTTGCCCTCGGTAATTCCACCCAGTGTTCGCGACTATCTCTCAGGATCGTTATACTGCCAATATGGTCGGTTCGGCGGGCGCGTGCTTTCGGAAATGACGCCATTCTGCTCGCAAACGTAGATCAGCCGAGGAAGGCTTCGGAAGCGGATGCCGTCAATCTCGCGCAGGTGACCGATGGCGGTGTGGCATTTGAAGTTATCATCGACAGCCGGATGTGGCGCCGTGACACCAGGAAGGTCCTTGTAGGGGTAAACGATATGGCCGGGCGGGATTGGATCGGTGAGGCTGAGGGCAAAGGCGCCACCGGGCAAAAGAGCAAGTGCGGTCGCTACAGCCATGTTCGAGATGATCTTCATCTTTGCCGAAACCCTTACGATACGTCATGCAAATGCGGCTATCGTGGATATAATCACTGGCTTGCCCAAGGAAAAGCGGAAGGGTAGCGAAAAGGCTCTGTGATGCTTCCCAACTTCGTTACCGGGATCAGGAGGATGGCTCAAGCCTGGGGAATACGGTTGAGCTTTCGCGCGAGCGTCACTGTCATGCGCTTGAAATCGAAACCAGGAAATGCCATTAGCTTGTATTAACATAGTTACCGCGCAATCAGAGTTTGTATTGGGCGAGATACTTGTGACATTTATACGGCGTCGCGATGCAGCCGTATTTGTAGCGGGAGTCGGTGCAATTCTTGAGCGGATCAGTCGGACCAAATCTTTTGCCGACGACCTGAGCGTCGAGACGCCGGCTTCGCCTATTTTCATCTACGCCATCAATCTTGATCGCTGCGCGGAGCGCTGGCAGAGGCTGCGCGCTCAGGCAGTGCAGTTCGGACTGAACGTCGTCCGCGTCGGTGCGGTCGACGGAAGACTGGTCGGCGAACACGAGCGCGCCGACTTCAATCAAAGGCAGTTCGTCTATCACAATGGTCGAAAGGCTCTCGCAGGCGAGTATGGCTGTTACCGCAGTCATATAATGGCTCTGACGCAATTCGTCGACAGTGGCGATGCCGCTGCGATCATCATGGAAGATGATATCGACCTCAATGAGCGCCTTATTCCTCGGGCGCTCGCGGCGCTCGAAGCTGTCCCGAGCGCGGGCCTCATCAAGCTGGTCAACCATAGAATGGTGGGTTTCAGGCGCGCAACGGAAAGTGCCGAAAGAGATGTTGTCGGACGCTGCTTGCATGGGCCGCAAGGCTCGGCTGCCTGCTATATCGTCACCAGAAGTGCTGCAAGGAAGCTGCTAATGACGCTGCGCCCGATGTTGCTGCCTTATGACGTGGCACTCGAGCGTGGATGGGCGACTGGTGTTGGTACATTTTCCACCGAGGGCAATCTGGCAGATTTCGGTCCGCACAGGAGCGAAACGACGATCGGCAAGAGATCGCATTATCGAGCCGTCAAGAAGCATTTCATCCTGCGGGCTTCGGCGCATTGGTTCCGGACCCACGATCAATTGCGCCGCTGGCTCTACGCCCTGAGAGCGCGTTCCGGGTCGCGCGGATAGGTCATCGGCCGCTTTCCTACACCGACCGCTATGCTGCCGTGTCGGTCTCACGTTCGCGAAAGACAAGGTCGACGACATCGACGCTCGGCGTATAGCCGGAGACCAATGTCTCCAGCATCGTGCGGGCCGATGGGATATCGTTGTCATCAAGCGCTTTTTCGAGCGCCGCCAGCCTTCTCGACAGTTCCGGCCAATGCAGGAAATCCTCGCGGGCGCGCATGATCCTTGCATGAGGGGTCGGTTGCGGATCGTCGCCGATCAGCAACTCTTCGTAAAGCTTCTCGCCGGGCCTGAGGCCTGTGATGTGAAGCTCGATATCGCCGTCGGGATTTTCCTCGTCACGCACAATGAGGCCGGACAACTCAACCATGCGCCGCGCAAGATCGGCGATCTTTACCGGCTCACCCATATCCAAAACAAAGACGTCGCCGCCGGTCGACATCGCGCCTGCCTGGATAACCAGCTGGGATGCTTCCGGAATGGTCATGAAATAGCGGGTAATCTCCGAATGCGTCAGCGTTACCGGTCCACCGTCACGGATCTGCTGGCGAAACAGCGGGACGACCGAGCCCGAGGAGCCGAGCACGTTTCCGAAACGGACCATCGAGAAATTGGTGCGCATCCCGCCAACAGGTTCCTCTGCGTCGATCGCCTGCAGCACCATCTCCGCCAATCTCTTGCTTGCACCCATGATATTGGTGGGGCGGACCGCCTTGTCCGTGCTGATCAGAACGAAATTCTCGACGCCGGCGTTCTGCGCTGCCCGGGCTGCGGCAACGGTGCCAAGCACATTGTTCTTTATTCCTTCGGTCGGATTGTACTCGACAAGCGGCACATGCTTGTAGGCAGCCGCATGGTAGACCGTGTGCGGCTTCCAGGCGTTCATGATGTGATGAAGGCGCTGAACGTCGCGCACCGATGCCAGGAAGGGAATAATGCGGATATCGCTGTCGCCGATCGTCAGTGCCGATTTTTCAAGCTCGCCGTGGATGGCGTAGAGCCCGTACTCGTTCTGCTCCACGAGGAGCAGGCTGGCGGGCCGGTTCTTTAGAATCTGGCGACAAAGCTCGCTGCCGATCGAGCCGCCGGCGCCCGTGACCAGAACGACCTTGTTGCGAATATTGCGATCGAGAAGTGCTTGGTCTGGGGCGATGATGTTGCGCCCGAGGAGGTCTTCTATGTCGAGCTCTCTCAAATCGGATATGGAGATAAGTCCCTGTGCCAGGGCGGTCAGGTCAGGCATGGTACGGACAGTTACACGCGCCTTGCGCATATTCTCGAGGATTTCGTTGCGACGCTGGCGCGCCGCATTGGGGAGAGCCAGAAGCACGTCCCGAATGCCGCTCGATTCAACCAAAGCCGCCAGATCGCGCGGATTGTAGATCGGCAGGCCGGCCATGATGCTGCCGTGCAGGTGCCGGTCATCGTCGAGATAGCCGACCACATTCAATTCGGAACTGTTGGCAAGCGCGCCTGCAAGCTGCCGCCCTGATGCTCCGGCTCCGTAGATCAGGACCTTCGCCAAGGCGCTGCGGTTCAGCAGTCGCTGATAGGCATTTCCCAGCCAATAGCGTGTCCACATGCGCGACAAGCCTATGGCGATCAAAAGCAGCAGCGGCTGCAGGATGCCAACGGTGCGCGGCACGCCGGGAACGCTGATCGCGGTGAAGATGGTCATGAAGGCCAGGGCATAGATCGACACCGCCTTGACGACCGTCATGAAGGCGGAAAGCCCGGCATATCGGAAGATGGCCCGATAGAGCCCGAGAACAATGAAGATCGGAATGGCAACGACTAGTGAAACGATGGCCGGCAGCCATTGTATCCCCTGAAGGACCACCCAACCGTCCAGGCGAAGGCAGTAAGCAAACCAGACAGTCAGGACGCATAGGCTGGCATCGACGAGTAATGCAAGTGCGCGCTTGGTTGCGCGTGGCAACGCCAAAAACGGCAAGACGAGCTTATCCGCAGGAACCATCGCTAAAATTTCCTTCGGCGCCGGTCATTGAGAGTGATCATACCATAGGTCTCGTACTGGTTGCTCGCAGCGCATTGGCACCACGAGCCTGTCTTGCTGCTTTCAGAGCCAAAAGGCAATTGGCGTTAGAGCAAACCAGGCATTTAGATTAGCAATCATACGATCCGATGGCGCCGCAAGTGCTGTGCGATATCATGTTTCCCGAGCTCATCGTGAGAGATAGCTGCGGATCACGGGATGTCGGAAGATGCTTCCGCCGATCGCTATAAACGCTCCGATGCCAAGGCCCAACAGGGCGCCAGCAACAAAGCCCGCCATCATCATAACCATCCGACCAGGGCCATCCGCCTTGATCGGCGGCTGGGCCTCCGAGATCACGCGAATATTGGTTTGCGTCAGCCGCTGGTCTTCGCTTGTCTGGTCAGAGCGCTTCATGAGGGTCTCATAGATGTCGCGCGCTGCTGTCGCCTTGCGCTGGAGCTCGTTGAGCTCGACCAGCTTGCCCGACGTGTTGACCTGAAGTGCCTTTTGCACCGCCAGTTCCTTGGCAACATCCTGCTCCGCCTTCTGGGCCTGGGAGTAGTCCGCCTTCGCCGAGGTCGCAAGCCGCTGCAACTCGCTTCGTATCTCACCGGCCACGCTTTCCAGCGACGATCGTGCTGCCAGGAGGCGAGGATGACGGGCGCCAAGCTGGCTTTCAAGGCTGCCGACCGTTGCGGCGAGCGATGCATATTGCTGGCGCAGATTGGTCAGGGAATTGGAGGCTGAGTTCAGCGCATCCGGCCTCGTCGTTGAAACGACATCCTCGAAGCTCAGCTTATCGACAGAATCCGCCCGCGCCTTCGCGTCGATCGTCTTCTGCTGCGCGGTGACGAGCAAGTCGTTGAGCGAATTTAGTCTCTTGTCGGAAATCAGGCTGCCTTGCACCGCGGCCATGTCATTGTCGGCGCGATAGGTCTCGACAGCCTTCTCCGCATCAAGCACCTGCCGACGCAGATCATCCAATCGGCTATCCAACACCGTGTTGGCGCTGCGATATGTGTTCGCCGCCGATTTGCTTTCCTCATCTGCGAATGACGCGACAATCTGATTGGCAATTTGGGCGGACTTTTCTGCATTGTTGGTGGTCACTTTCAGGGAAACCACATAGGTATTCGGCTCCCGAGTGATCAGGAGCACGCTCCGCAGTACCGCCGTCGCACTATATTTAGCTGCTTCTCCAGTCTCTGCGCCGCCGAACTGCGGATCCCGGTCGAGCTTCAAGGCATCGACCACGCGTCCCAACACCTTGCCGGACGACAGGATTTGCGTCTGGCTGCCGATCGTCGCCTGGATCAGCTCCGGGGCGACGGGTACCTGCTGGCTATCGGGCACGCCCGGATTATGCGGATCGAAATAAAGACTTGCTTCCGAAGTGTATTTCCGTGGCAGGAGCGGAATGAGCGTCGCGCCGACAACTGCAAAAACAAGCGCAAGAATTGCAACGAGCTTCCGCCGAGCCCATGTCGCCTGGACGATGGAGCGCAAATCGAGGACAGGCGTCGCAGGCTCAAGCACCTGGGATGCCGGCTTGGGCGCGGGCGCAGCCAGAGGCATCTCTTCCGCCGCCGCCATCGGCTCGACCTGGCGCACTTGGAGGGGCGGCTTTGCTCCAATCACGCGTTCGGGACTATTTTCCTCATCTCGTTGAAACCTGCCCGGCGCCGTCGTTTCAGCAGAAACAGCGGGTGGCGGTACCCTATCCCGAACGAAATCCGAGGGCTTTACAAGCGGGCCGCGCACACGCGCACCTTCAAGCACCTCTGGCGGGTGCTCGTTGGTGCGCCAGTTCGGGAGGCGGCTCATGCCCTTGCTTTCTTCATGCGAGCTCACGCGTGACTTTCAACGCCTCTCCGCAGACTGCGTGGGCGGATCTCCGTCACTCTATAAATGTTTGGCTAAGGGATTCTTAAGGAGATTCCCAATCTTGTTTCGTAGATGTCACCATAAGTTGCATATTTGTTCTAGACCTCGCGTCAAGCGAACTGTAAGACGATGGCAAGACGCAGGCGTGCAGCGCGATCACCACAAAAGCAGAGATCTATATGACTGCCACCATTGCAAGCATATTGAGACTTGCCCTTACCGGCGCGGTCTTTGCCTCGCCCTCCTTTATCGCAGATCCGACGCGCGCCGCACAGGCATTGTGCTATCGCGGCATCAATCTGTCCGGCGCCGAGTATGGCGACCGCAGCGGGGTTCTCGGCACGAATTATACCTATCCCTCGGAAGCAACGGTCAAATATTTCGCCTCGAAGGGAATGAATGTCGTACGCCTGCCGTTCAAATGGGAGCGGCTGCAGCCGGTTCTCAACCAGCCGCTTGACGCAACGGAGCTGCAGAACCTAAAGGACGCCGTCGATCTGATCGGCAAGAATGGTATGTCCGTTATTCTCGATCCCCATAATTTTGGCTATTACGACAAGACGCAGGTCACAACGGCGCCAGCAACGGACCTTGCCTTCGGCGACTTCTGGGCACGCCTTGCAGTTGAATTCGCCAATCGCGACGGGGTGCTTTTCGGCCTTATGAACGAACCGCACGACATCAAACCAACGGACTGGCTAAGGGCTGCAAACATGGCGATCCAGAGCATCCGGACGACGGGTGCGCGCAACATGATCCTGGTGCCGGGCACGATCTGGAGCGGCGCCTGGACTTGGGAAACCGACGCGCTCGGCGGCGGCTCCAATGCTACGGTCATGCTTAGCGTCAAGGACCCATTGAACTACTATGCCTATGAGTTTCACCAATATCTGGATTCCGACTCCTCCGGCACGCATTCGACATGCGAAGGTGCCGACCAGGCGCGCGACGGTTTGACCAACGTCACGACGTGGCTCAGGAAGAACAAGAAGCGTGGTTTTCTCGGTGAATTCGGCGCAGCGGCGAACGAGACCTGCCTCGGCGGACTGCAGCAGATGATGAGCGTGTTAGCTAATAACTCCGACGTATGGCTCGGCTCGACCTATTGGGCGGCAGGGGACTGGTGGCCGCCGACCGAGCCCTTCAACGTGCAGCCTCGCGCCGGCCGAGATAGCCGACAGATGGCCGTCATTGTGGGACGCTCTGCAGGGAGAGGATTGGGTGCGCCTGCTGGGCTGGTGTGCGCTGCGGTGAAGCCTGTGATCTGACCTCTTCCGGAAGCGCCGTCTGTCCGGATAGTGCTTGGTCGCGAATCAGGCGCCTGATATCCTCGATCTAGGGCCAAGGTCGGCCGCCATTCTGGACACACCATGCAGAAGTTCGCCGACAAGGAGCGCATCGACTATCCGGTTCTGGCGATCACGCTGTTTTCGGTCCTTTACAACGGCATCCTCGCTTACATCAACCACAACATCATGCCTCTGTCTGTTTCGCATGTCGTCCTGTGCGAGGCGGTGATCATGATTGCGAGCGTTGCCTATATTCTCAAGAAAGGCATCTACGAGGACGATCTGCCCATCTTCCTCTACCTCCTGTTCACCCTGATCATGACCCTCTATGTGACGGTGCTTAATCGGATTGCCTTCATCGATCAGTTCCGCAATGTGCTGGCGCTCTTCTGCTTTGCTGGCATTGGCAGCTGGACCACCGCTCGGACGGTGCGGCTTGCATTTTCCATTGCCTGTTTTCTCGTGCTGTTGTTTCTGGTCTGCGAGATCGTCGATGTCACGCTATACGTGGACCTGTTCCACCCTGCCGAGTATTTCGAGAATACCCGCGGCATCAAGCAGATGAGCTTTAATAATACGGGCCTGTTTGCCAATGCACTCGGCTTTGAGGGGCGCTTCTCCTTTGGATTGATCGACCATCGGTCGTCATCGATCTTCCTTGAGCAAGTGTCGCTCGCCAACTTCTGCGGCGTCGTCGCAATCTATCTCCTTTCCTTCTGGCCGAGGCTCGGGCGGTTGGAGAAGACTTTGTGCGTGGCAACGATCGTGCTCATCCTGCTCACCAACAACACTCGGACGATGCTGATCTTTTCCGTCGTCAGCATCGTCGGGTATTTCATCTTTCCAAAGATTCCGAAACTGTTCGACCTGCTGCTGATGCCATTGCTCATCCTTGTCGGGTTCTTCGTGCACTTCATGAAACCGAACGAGGTCGGCGACAATTTTACCGGTCGCGTCGGACTGACGATCACCAAGATGCTCGATCTCGATTTCAATGCAGTCCTCGGCCTTTCCGTCTCGCGCACCGTCGAATTTGCCGATAGCGGCTATGTCTACCTGATCTATGGAACGACGATTTTTGGCCTCATCGTCTTCTGGCTGTTCATATGCCTCTATCCCGCAGGCACAACCGCCGCGCAACGCCGCTGCGGCCATTCACTTTCTCTTTTCATTTTTCTGAATATGATGATTGGCGGCACGGCGATCTTTTCCATGAAGATCGCCGGGTTGCTGTGGCTCCTGGTCGGGTTCATGCGGTTTTCCGAGAATCCACGCACCAGCGAGGCGCACCTGGCAAATATCAGGAGTAGCCGAGCACCGGGCTGACCGAGACAACAGGTCGGCGCCGGACCTCACGAGGTGTAACAGCGATCCATGCTTGTCCAGCTTCAATATCTGCGCGCCATCGCCGCCTTGCTGGTGGTCTATTTCCATTCGGTTCTTCAGGTCCCAAAGGTCAATCCCGGCTTCGATTGGGAATTCCACCTGTTCGGAGAGACCGGCGTCGACATATTCTTTGTCCTCAGCGGCTTTGTCATGTGGCTGACGACTGCCGGACGCTCCATTTCTCCGATCGAATTCTATCGTCGGCGCATCAAGCGCATCGTGCCGCTCTATTGGATGGCAACGATCTTTTCTGCCGCCGTCGCCCTGGTTGCGCCCTCCATCCTGAAGTCGACCGTGTTCAACGTGCCGCACCTGATCGCATCATTGCTATTCGTTCCATGGCCGAACCCGGCGGAACTGACGCTGATCAAACCGGTGGTCGTTCCGGGCTGGACACTGAACTACGAGATGTTCTTCTATCTCATCTTCGGGCTATTGCTCCTCGTGCGCGAGCGCTGGCGGCTTTACGCATTGTTCGGCGCAATGACCGCCATCGTCGTTGCCTGTAACGTTGTTCCGCTCGTCGCGACGACTACCGCGGTCACGACTTTCTACGGCGATCCGATCATCTTCGAGTTCCTGGGCGGTGTGGTCCTTGCCAAGCTCTATAGCGAAAAGATTCTGTTGCCCCAATCCGTCGCGTGGCCCGCCATCCTGGTCGGATTTGCCTTCCTCCTGACCAACGAAGCGCTGGGCAACTCCGACATGCGGTCGTTGATGTGGGGCATTCCTGCGATGGTGATCGTCTACTCCGCTATTTCGATCGACTTTTCAAAGCTGCCAACGATCGGATGGCTGAACTATCTCGGCGATGCCTCCTACGCCATCTACATCACACACGCGTTCTCGCTGGCCTTTCTTCGCATCGTCTGCGGCGTCGTTGGGATCGACATTCTGCAGCATGGCTCGATCTTCATCGTGCTCTGCCTCGTGCTTTCGTCGATCGGCGGCAGCGTCGTTCATGAGCTGACGACGCCGGGACGATGGAAAAGGAAGAAACTGGCCGCGGCCTGACGCCCCTTGGCAGGCGGCCGATAATTCCGCATCATGGGCGACATCAAAGAGTGGCGTGATGCGGGAAAGCGACAACAGCAACGTCCAGGATATCGGCTTCATCCTCATCCCAGGCTTCGCGCTGATGTGCTACGCCTCGGCTGTCGAGCCGCTGCGCGCCGCCAATCTGCTTGCCGGCCGAGAAATCTATCGCGTCCGTGTTTTTTCGCCGCAGGGAAGCTTTGTGGCTGCCTCGAACGGCGTGCAGGTTCCAGCCGACCCCTTGCCGGGGCGCGGCGAGCGATTGCACAGCGTTTTCGTCGTGGCGGGCGGACATCCCGATGAATGGACCTGGCCAAGCGTCTACGCGACGCTGCGGTCCCTTGATCGCGACGGCGTGCGCATCGGCGGGATTTCTGGCGGTCCTTATTTGCTGGCCGCTGCTGGGTTGATGTCCGGCGAACGTTTCACCATTCATTGGGAGCACGCCCCTGCTCTGATCGAGGATTTTCCAGGCATGACGCCGGAGCAAGCCCGCTACATTATCGATGGCAAACGGCTGACTTGCGGCGGGGGCGTTGCGCCGCTCGATATGATGCATGCGATCATTTCGGCACGGATGGGCGCAGATTTCGCCCGTAGGGTCAGCGACTGGTATCTGCACCGGCATGTGAGTTCGGCCGCGGAACCGCAGCGGGCTTCAGAGGCCGAGCGTCACGGTACCCATCATCCGATCCTTTTGGCAGTCATCGAGAAGATGGAGACGACGATCGAATCTCCGCTCGACCGCAAGGCGATGGCAGTTTTTGCGCGCGTCACACCGCGCCATCTCGACCGCCTGTTTGCCACACAGCTGGGGTCCACTTTTCTGGCCGAGTATCGCCGAATTCGACTGGCGCATGCCCGCAAGCTGCTGCAGCAGAGCAGCCTTTCCGTCTCGGAAATAGCCTTCGCCTGCGGATTTTCTAATCCCGGGCATTTTGCACGTCGCTACCGCGAGACCTACGGTGGGCCTCCGCGCATGACGCGCAAAGCGAGTTGACTGGCAGTCTCTATTAGCAAGACATATGTTTCTCTGAGGGAAATTTATTTTCTTACCAGTTGAAGTCAACAAAGATTCTTGCTACGCCTTTTCTAGCGATCATCGGAGGTTTCCCGTCATGTGCGGAATTGTAGGTCTGTTCCTCAAGGACAAGAGTTTGGAGCCCCAGCTGGGGGCGCTTCTTTCGACCATGCTGGTGACGATGACGGACCGCGGTCCGGATTCCGCCGGCATCGCCATTTACGGTGCGGCCGATGGCGATGACGCCAAGATCACCATTCAATCGGCGACGCCTGCCAAGGATTTTGCGGGCCTCGAGGTCGAGTTGGAGCGGCTGCTGGGCGCTGCGGTGACAATCGAAGCCAAGAGCACGCATGCCGTCATTTCGCTGCCCAGGGGCAAGCTCGAAGCTGGCCGTGCCGCGCTATCCGAGCTGCGTCCCGACATTCGCATCATGAGTAGCGGCGATACGATCGAGATCTACAAGGAAACCGGGCTGCCGAAGGACGTCGTGTCGCGCTTCGCCGTCGCTTCAATGTCCGGCACGCACGGCATCGGCCACACGCGCATGGCAACCGAGTCCGCAGTGACCACGCTCGGCGCACATCCCTTCTCCACCGGGGCCGATCAATGCCTCGTGCACAACGGCTCGCTATCGAACCACAACAACCTGCGTCGCGAGCTGAAGCATCAGGGTATGCGTTTCGAGACGGAAAACGATTCCGAGGTTGCCGCTGCCTACCTGACTGCGGAAATGGCCAAAGGCAAGAATCTCGGCGAAGCGCTCGAGGGCGCCGTCGACGACCTCGATGGCTTCTTCACTTTCGTCGTCGGCACGAAATCCGGCTTCGGCGTCCTGCGTGACGCAATCGCCTGCAAGCCGGCGATCCTAGCCGAGACCGACCAGTATGTCGCCTTCGGTTCGGAATACCGGGCGCTCGTCAACTTGCCGGGAATAGATAATGCACGCATCTGGGAGCCGGAGCCGGCAACCGTCTACTTCTGGGAGCATTGAGCGGCCTGTCCGCCGGTGCCTCCGCCCTCTTCCTAGATTTCAATTTCAGGACATCTTCATGCCCATCGTCGATCTTGCGATCACCCCGCTCCGCGATCTCAACCAGGCCCTGCACGATATCGTGCCGGGCGCCAACGACCTTCACTACGACATCATTAACCCGCGCGGCAGCCATGCGGTTGCAGCCGGCGTTCACGCCGCCGTCACCGTCGAAGTCCAGGGCAATGTCGGCTACTATTGCGGCGGCATGAACGAGGAAGCTACCATCACCATCCACGGCTCCGCCGGACCCGGTGTCGGAGAGAACATGATGTCGGGGACGATCGTCGTGAAGGGCGACGCCTCGCAATATGCGGGCGCCACGGCATGCGGCGGACTGCTGGTGATCGAGGGGAATGCATCGTCACGCTGCGGCATCTCGATGAAAGGCGTCGATATCGTCGTACACGGTAATATCGGCCACATGTCAGCCTTCATGGCACAGGCCGGCAATCTCGTGGTTCTAGGCGATGCCGGCGATGCGCTTGGCGATTCGCTTTATGAAGCCAGGATCTTCGTTCGCGGCAAGGTAAAGAGCCTCGGCGCCGATTGCATCGCCAAGGAAATGAAGCCTAAGCATTTGAAAATACTGGCCGATCTGCTCGAAAAAGCGGGCATCACCGACGTCAGGCCGGAAGAATTCAGCCGCTACGGCTCCGCCCGCAGGCTCTACACTTTCCACGTCGACAATGCCGACGCCTATTGAGCGTAACCTGACAAGCCAGATGCCGTATTCGTCGGTCACGCTGTTCAATGAATAATTAGATGAGGTCCGCCATGAGCTACCAGAACCCTCCCACCAAGCCTCGTCCTTCCGCCACCTTCGACGAATACACAATGTCGGAAATCCGTCGCGCTGCTGCGACCGGCATCTACGACATCCGCGGCGCCGGCGCCAAGCGCAAGCTGCCGCATTTCGACGATCTGCTGTTTCTCGGCGCCTCGATCTCCCGCTATCCGTTAGAAGGTTACCGTGAGAAGTGCGACACCAACGTCATCCTCGGCAGCCGCTTTGCGAAAAAGCCGATCGAGCTGAAAATCCCGATCACCATCGCCGGCATGAGCTTCGGCTCCCTGTCCGGACCCGCCAAGGAAGCGCTCGGCCGCGGCGCCACTATCGCCGGCACCTCGACGACGACGGGCGACGGCGGCATGACCGAGGAAGAGCGCGGGCACTCGCAACTTCTCGTCTACCAATACCTGCCTTCGCGCTACGGCATGAATCCCAAAGACCTGCGCCGGGCCGATGCGATCGAGATCGTCATTGGCCAGGGTGCCAAGCCCGGCGGCGGCGGCATGCTGCTCGGCCAGAAGATCTCCGACCGTGTCGCCGAAATGCGCACCCTGCCGAAGGGGATCGACCAGCGTTCCGCCTCGCGCCATCCTGACTGGACCGGCCCGGACGATCTCGAAATCAAGATCATGGAACTGCGCGAGATCACCAATTGGGAAAAGCCGATCTATGTGAAGGTCGGTGGAGCCAGGCCCTATTACGACACGGCGCTTGCGATAAAGGCCGGCGCCGACGTCGTCGTGCTCGACGGCATGCAGGGAGGCACGGCCGCGACCCAGGAGGTGTTCATCGAGAATGTCGGCATGCCGACGCTTGCCTGCATCCGACCGGCCGTCCAGGCGCTGCAGGATCTCGGCATGCACCGGAAAGTTCAGCTGATCATTTCCGGCGGCATCCGCAACGGCGCCGATGTGGCAAAGGCGCTGGCCCTGGGCGCCGACGCGGTTTCGATCGGCACCGCCGCCCTGATCGCAATCGGAGAGAACGATCCACATTGGGCGGCCGAATATGAAGCGCTTGGGACAACGGCCGAAGCCTATGACGATTGGCACGAGGGCAAGGACCCGGCGGGTATCACCACGCAGGATCCTGAGCTGATGAAGCGCGTCGATCCGGTCGCGGCTGGCCGGCGCCTTGCCAACTATCTCAAGGTGATGACGCTGGAGGCGCAGACGATCGCGCGGGCCTGCGGCAAGAACCATGTCCACAATCTCGAACCCGAAGATCTCTGCGCATTGACGATCGAGGCCTCCGCCATGGCGCAGGTGCCGCTCGCCGGAACGAACTGGATTCCGGGCAAGGGCGGATATTGAGCTATCATTTTGGCTGAAGGGCCGCTTTCCTTCCCGCTGCGCATGATCTCCCCGCAGCGGGGTAAATGGATAAGGGCAATTCTGTCGTCCCTCCTCCCGTTTCAGGGGTGAGGGTTCTGGTGAGGGGCAAAACCCACCGGATAAATCATCCACGTAGTGTCTAAGAAATCCAAAGGGGAACAAGAATGACACTGGATCTCGCTGCCTTTGCTAAGGAAAAAGGCATCAAGTATTTCATGATCAGCTACACCGATCTTTTCGCCGGCCAGAGGGCCAAGCTCGTCCCGGCGCAGGCGATTACAGCGATGCAGGAAGAAGGGGCGGGCTTTGCCGGTTTCGCCACCTGGCTCGACATGTCGCCGGCCCATCCCGACCTTTTCGCGGTTCCGGACCCGTCGTCCGTCATCCAGCTCCCCTGGAAGCGGGACGTCGCCTGGGTCGCTGCCGATTGCGTCATGGACGGCAAGCTTGTCGCACAAGCTCCGCGCAACGTGCTGAAGAAGCTGGTAGGCGAGGCCGAAGCGCTCGGCAAGCGGGTGAAGACCGGCGTCGAGGCCGAATTCTTCCTGATCACGGCGGACGGCGAAACGATCTCCGACAAGTACGACACAGCCGACAAGCCCTGCTACGACCAGCAGGCCGTCATGCGTCGCTACGACGTCATCGCCGAGATCTGCGACTACATGCTCGAGCTCGGATGGGGTCCATACCAGAACGACCATGAGGATGCGAACGGCCAGTTCGAGATGAACTGGGAATTCGACGATGCCTTAAAGACTGCCGACAAGCATTCCTTCTTCAAGTTCATGGTGAAATCCGTCGCAGAGAAGCATGGGCTGCGTGCCACTTTCATGCCGAAGCCCTTCAAGGGGCTGACCGGCAACGGTTGCCACTGCCACATCTCGGTCTGGGACATGGACGGCAAGACCAACGTCTTTGCCGACAAGGCGTTGGACTTCGGTCTTTCGTCCGAGGGGCGGAATTTCCTCGGCGGCATCATGAAGCACGCCTCGGCGCTCGCCGCCATCACCAACCCGACGGTCAACTCCTACAAGCGCATCAACGCGCCGCGCACGATCTCCGGTGCCACGTGGTCGCCGAACACCGTGACCTGGACGGGCAACAACCGCACGCACATGGTTCGCGTTCCGGGCCCCGGTCGCTTCGAGCTTCGCCTGCCGGACGGTGCCGTGAACCCCTACCTGCTGCAGGCGATCATCATCGCGGCGGGTCTCGACGGGCTCAACACCAAGGCCGATCCGGGACGCCACTACGATATCGACATGTATGCCGAGGGACATCTGGTGACGGACGCGCCGCGCCTGCCGCTTAATCTTTTAGATGCACTGCGCGAATACGACAAGGACGAGGGCTTGAAGCAGGCGATGGGTCCGGAGTTCTCCAGCGCCTATATCAAGCTGAAAAAGGTGGAATGGAATGCCTACGCATCGCATTTCACCCAGTGGGAACGCGACACGACGCTCGATATCTGACCCAGCGCCGGGACGACCGCAGCAGGCGAACCGCCTGCTGCGTCTTCTGTTGCACACGGCGGGGATGCGCGTCTGGAAGACGCAACGGGAACGGACTTTCCCGCTGCCTGCCGTAGATTGTCGGCAAGGTATCCATGCGGCGGCCGTGCGGGAAATTGACGAATCCCCTGACGGATTGTTGCACAGATGAGAGTCTGCCGATCTATCCGGGGCATCCCGTTTCAATTAAGGCAGGCTTGATCAACGCCTGCGACAGAGGGAAGAGACATGAAGAGCTACGTTCTGACGGTATCCTGCAAATCGACGCGCGGGATTGTAGCGGCCATTGCAAACTATCTGGCCGACCAGGGTTGCAACATCGTCGACAGTTCGCAATTCGACGATCTCGACACCGGCAAGTTCTTCATGCGGGTCAGCTTCATCTCCGAAGAAGGCACGGGCCCTGCGGCGCTTGTCGATGGCTTCAAGCCGGTTGCCGCGAAATTTGCCATGGATTGTGAAATCCACGACGCGACCAAGCGAATGAAGGTGCTTTTGATGGTGTCGCGCTTTGGCCATTGTCTCAACGACCTGCTCTATCGCTGGAAGATCGGTGCATTGCCGATCGATATCGTCGGTGTCGTATCCAACCATTTCGAATACCAGAAGGTTGTGGTCAATCATGACATTCCGTTCCACCACATCAAGGTCACGAAAGAAAACAAGCCGCAGGCCGAGGCGCAGATCCTTGACATAGCCGAACAGGGCGGCACCGAACTGATTGTGCTCGCCCGCTATATGCAGGTTCTGTCGGACGAGATGTGCCGGAAGATGTCCGGGCGGATCATCAACATCCACCACTCGTTCCTGCCGAGCTTCAAGGGTGCCAACCCCTACAAGCAGGCCTACGAGCGCGGCGTCAAGCTGATCGGCGCGACGGCCCACTACGTTACCGCCGACCTCGATGAAGGTCCGATCATCGAGCAGGATACTGTGCGGGTTACCCATTCCCAAAGTGCGGAAGATTATGTCTCCATGGGCCGGGATGTAGAAAGCCAGGTGCTTGCACGCGCAATTCACGCGCATATCCACCATCGCGTCTTCATCAACGGCAATCGGACGATAGTCTTCCCGGCAAGCCCCGGCAGCTACGCCTCCGAGCGCATGGGCTAGGCCTTTTTCAGGCCCTCACACACACAAGCGTCGGGCAACCGGCGCTTTTTTGTTTGATCAGCGAAGGTTGGGCGTAGCCCGAACCGATAATAGTCCGTACAATTTATCCTAAGCATTGCGGGTGATTGCATCTTCATCTTGCCGCTGGCAGGGTTTTCGTTATTTGCTGTTGTAGTCATTCGACTTTCCGGGGATGCCATGACCGACGCCGCGCTCGTCAACCGCATGCAATTGCCGCGCCCCGATGTGACGCCGGAAGAGGCGGCGACCATCCTTGAGACGCATTATGGGCTTTTGGGCACAATTTTCGAGCTTGGAAGCCAGCAGGATCGCAACTACCGCATCGACATTGGCGACGCACGTTACGTGCTGAAGATCTGCCGGGCGGAATATGAGACGATCGAGCTCGAGGCCCAGAATGCTGCAATCCGGCATCTGATCGGAAAGGCCGACGCCCTACGCGTGCCGAGCGTCATTCCGTCAGTGGATGGCCAGGACATTGTCGCGCTTTCCTTGCGCGACCAGGAGTATCAAGTCCGTCTCCTCGACTATATCGAAGGCCAGTCGCTGTCGCGCCGCAAAGATCTGGCGACCACGACGGTTGCAGCGCTCGGGGCGCTTTGCGCACGGCTTGCAAGGGACCTTTGCGACTTTCAGCATCCCGGCCTCAATCGAAACCTGCAATGGGATCTGCGCCGGGCCGGGCCGGTCGCCGTTCATCTTCTCTCGGCGATTACCAATCACGAGGCCCGGGACCGGATTGCCAAAGCGATGGTTGCGGCGGTCAAGCGCATCCAGCCGCTTGCCGGCGACCTCAGGGTGCAGCCTGTCCATCATGACGTCACGGAGGACAACGTCGTCTGCCAACTTGATGTCCATGGCCATCTCATTCCCAACGGGGTCATCGACTTCGGCGACATTATCCAGGGCTGGCTCGTGGGCGACCTTGCCGTCACCTGTGCGTCGCTGCTGCACCACGCCAAAGGCGACGCCTTCTACATCCTGCCGGCAATCCAGGCCTATCATGCGCTCTATCCACTGACCGAGCCAGAGCTGAAGGCACTCTGGCCGCTGATCGTCGCCCGCGCGGTGATCCTCTCAGCCAGCAGCGAGCAGCAACTTTCGATCGATCCGGACAATGATTATGTCAAGGACAACGTCCAGTTCGAGCGGGAGATCTTCGATGTCGCCACCTCGGCGCAGCCGGAGGTCATGGAAGCGGCGATCCTTGCCTCCGTCGGCATGGATGTCGCCGAGGTCGAAACTTTGGGCTGGTCGCCGCTGCTGCCTGATATCGGCCCGGAAACAATCGCGCCGCTCGACCTCACCGTGACGAGCCTCGATTTTGGTGCCGGCAACTGGCTGAAGCCCGATATCGACTGGAGGTTGCTTGCCAAGGCTGCCATCGGGTCTCGCATCGCTGCAACGCGCTACGGTGAATTTCGCCTGTCGCGCACCGCGCTATCGAGCATGAACGCCCCTGAGAACTTCGCGCTGCACTGCGACGTCTGCCTGCCTGCCGGAACGGCGGTCGCGGCACCTTTCGCCGGGCGTATCCAGTGGATCAGCCAGCACCTCGTGCTCATAGGCGACACCGTCTGCCTGCATCTCGACGGGGTGGATTGCCCCCTAGTGGAAGATACCGAAGTCACCCAGGGAGCCTCACTTGGCACGATCGCCGGCGAAGGTTCCGACGTCGGCGGACTGCGTGTCCAGCTTTGTCAAATGCCGGGCGTGATACCGCCGCTGTTCTGCCCCAAGCATCAGGTTGACGCCTGGTCGGCCATCTGTCCTTCGCCCGCAGCGCTGCTCAGCCCTGCCCTTCAGGCCGGCAGGCATGACAGCGAAGCGCTGCTTGCTGCCCGCAATGCGCATTTTGCCAAACCACAGAAGCATTACTATGCCAACCCGCCGCAGATGGAGCGCGGCTGGCGCGAATACATGTTCGATATCGACGGCCGCGCCTATCTCGACATGATCAACAATGTCACGCTGGTCGGACATTCCCATCCGCGAATGGCGGCGGCGATCGAGCATCAATGGTCGCTGCTCAACACCAACTCGCGGTTCCACTACTCGGCAATCGCCGAATTTTCGGAGCGGTTGGCCGAGCTCGCGCCCGAAGGTCTCGATAGCGTATTTCTCGTCAATAGCGGCTCGGAGGCCAACGACCTGGCGCTGCGGCTTGCCTGGGCGCATACCGGTGCCACCAACATGCTCTGCCTGCTCGAAGGCTATCACGGCTGGTCGGCCGCAAGCGACGCCGTGTCGACCTCGCTCGCAGACAATCCGAGCGCACTTACGACCCGGCCGGGCTGGGTCCACGCAGCCCCCGCGCCCAACACCTATCGCGGAGAATTCCGCGGGCCGCAGTCTGCCGGCGACTATATCGAAGCGACGATGCCGCTGATCCGCGCAATCGACGAAGGCGGCACCGGGCTTGCCGGCTTCATTGCCGAATCGGTCTACGGCAACGCCGGCGGCATTCCACTGCCCGACGGATATCTCGAGCAGATCTACGCGCTCACGCGTGAACGCGGCGGGCTCTGCATCGCCGACGAGGTGCAGGTCGGTTACGGCCGCCTCGGCCATTATTTCTGGGGCTTCGAGCAACAGGGCGTTATCCCGGATATCATCACCATCGCCAAGGGCATGGGGAACGGCCATCCGCTGGGCGCAGTCATAACCCGCCGCGAGATTGCCGAATCTCTGGAGAAGGAGGGCTACTTCTTCTCCTCCGCCGGCGGCAGTCCGGTCAGCTGCATCGCCGGGCTGACAGTGCTCGATATCCTCAAGGACGAATCGCTGCAGCAAAATGCCCGCGACGTCGGCGACCACCTCAAGGCGGGCCTGGCGGCGCTGATGGAGCGCTTTCCCATCATTGGCGCCGTCCACGGCATCGGTCTTTATCTCGGCCTCGAGCTTATCCGCGATCACGATCATTTGACGCCGGCAACGGAAGAGACGGCGGCGATCTGCGAGCGGTTGCTCGACCTCGGCGTAATCATGCAGCCGACCGGCGATCACCTGAATGTGTTAAAGATCAAGCCGCCCCTTTGCCTATCCATCGAGAGCGCGGATTTCTTCGTGAAATCCCTGGAAAGGGCCTTCGAGGAAGGGGCCTACGCCCCGGCGTAGCCCGCATTAACCATTAGGGTGATTTGGCGGCAACCCTATTTTTACCCGGCCGGGGGATTGCCGGACGGCGCCCCGCTTCCTATGTCAGTGGCGACGATTGGAAAAGGCGTCCGATCGATTCGGTTTGACGAAGAGCAATTGAGATCTTCCGACAATCTTCTCGGTTCCGGAATTATATTTTTCTAATCGTCGATATTTTGACATCTTTCGGAATATGTTTCTGGTGAGATAGAGGTTATTATCTACAAGATAAGTAGAGTAATAGTAGGCTCATCGGTCGATCACCCGGATTGCCGGGGATCATCAAAAAGCGCAACGCCAACACAGGGAAAGTGACATGCAGAGTTACCAAGTCATCGCATTTATCCCGGGGCGGTCCGTGCTTGGCCAAGACCGCTCGGGCATCCGCTCCTGCCCGCGCTGTCGAATGTGACGTTCGTCCATTTCCGGATTCAAACGGTCAGTTCGCCATAACTGCGCAAGGCGCAGTGGGAGTATAGTTTATGAAGAAGCAAGTTATCGAATATGCAGGTGTGCCTGTCGGCATCGTCGTCCCCGAGGACGACCGGCTGAAGTTCATCGCAGTGAAATACCATGTTCATGATCTCGACGAGCAGCGTTTCGGCTCGACGGATGAAGTGAAGCTCGCAATCCGCGACCTGCTATCGCGCAGCAAGGCCCAGCCCATGCATGTCTGATCAGGATCGCCCGGTGTCCGTCACCGAGCAATCCGGCGCATGCCATGCGGCCAATGAAACCACCAAAGACCGGTCCGGCGACTAGCCTGGCCGGTCTTGTTTTTTTCCAGTCTTTGCGGTCCTATCCTGCAAGTCCCATAGGGGCCGGATTGAAAGATGAGGGATTTCCATTGACCGAACTGCTCAATCTTCTCACCGATATCCAGGGCCTTTCCGTCGGCCACGCGACGGATCTTCAGCTCGGGTCGGGGGCGACCGTGATCGTCTTTGACAAACCCGCAGTTGCCTCGGGCACGGTGCTCGGCGGCGCTCCCGGCGGCCGCGATACGGCGCTGCTTGATCCCTCGATGACGGTCGGAGCGGTTGACGCCTTCGTGCTTTCCGGCGGCTCGGCCTTCGGTCTCGATGCGGCAGGCGGCGTGCAGGCGGGATTGCGCGAGATCGGCCGCGGGCTCGAAGTTGGCACAACACGAGTGCCGATCGTGCCGCAAGCGATCCTGATGGACCTCCTCAACGGCGGCGACAAGGATTGGGGCATTCACTCGCCCTATCGCGACATGGGCTATCAAGCCTTCAAGGCGGCGGTGAAAGGGGCTTTCGGTCTCGGCACCATCGGCGCCGGCACCGGCGCGACGACGGCGACGTTCAAGGGCGGCCTCGGTTCGGCCAGCGCCGTCAGCACCGCCGGCCACAGGATCGCAGCGCTTGCCGCAGTGAATGCGCTCGGCTCGGCGACACTCGGCGACGGGCCGCATTTCTGGGCGGCTCCTTTCGAACTGAACGCCGAATATGGCGGTTTGGGCCTGCCGCAGGCAATCGTTCCCTCAGACACGACGATGCGGCTGAAGGGTGTGAACGTGACGGCGACAACCATCGGGATAATCGTCACCGATGCCGTGCTCACCAAAACTGAGGCCCATCGCTTGTCGATCATGGGCCACGACGGGCTTGCCCGAGCGCTGCTGCCCGCGCATTTGCCATTTGATGGCGATGCCGTCTTTGCCGCCTCGACAGGCATAAGACCGCTCGGCGATATGCCGGCCTTCCTCGAACTCTGCCATCTGGCGACAACCGTAATGGCACGCGCTATCGCTCGCGGCGTCTACGAAGCGACGGCGCTTCCTGTATCCGACCCCCAGCCTGCCTGGCGGGACCGCTTTTTAAGGCGCGTGCCCTAGGCTCTCCTGGAACTGCGCATTCTCCTACGGGATGACTATTGCGAAAAAAGCGATATGTTCACGCGCAAATTAGAGCGCGTGAAGAGCCGAAGGAATATGATGACCAAGCTGCAACGTCCCTCCTTGGAAATTCTTTGCCACCGGCTTTCCCTTGCAACGATCACGGCAGCGTTTCTCCTCGGTGGTCTGGTGTCGGCAGAAGCGGCGAAGACCACCCTCAATCTCGGCATGAGCGTCGAGCCTGCAGGACTTGATCCGACGATTGCCGCACCGGTCGCAATTGGCCAGGTGACATGGCAGAACATTTTCGAGGGGCTGGTCGCGATCAACGAAGGCGGCAAGGTCGTGCCGCAACTGGCGAAAAGCTGGACAATATCGCCAGACGGGCTGACCTATACGTTCAAGCTGCAGACCGGCGTGCAGTTCCATGACGGCGAGGCCTTCAATGCCAGCACCGCTAAATTTGCGATCGACCGGGCGCGAGGCGCCGGCTCGGTCAATCCACAGAAGCGCTTCTTTTCGACCATCGCCGCGATCGACACGCCAGACGCGGAGACGCTGGTCGTCCATCTGTCATCTCCGACCGGCAGCCTCCTCTATTGGCTCGCCTGGCCTTCATCCGTCATGGTCGGACCGGCATCGGCTGCGAGCGACAAGACGACGCCTGTCGGCACCGGACCGTTCAAATTTTCGGCCTGGGCCAAAGGCGACCATGTCGATCTCGTCAGGAACACGGACTACTGGAACAAATCGGTCCAGGTGAAGCTCGACAAGGTGCGCTTCCGCTTCATCGCCGACCCGCAAGCCGAAGCGGCAGCGTTAAAGGCCGGCGACGTGGACGCCTTTCCGGAATTCGCAGCGCCTGAGCTCATGCGTTCCTTCGATGGCGATGCCCGGCTGGTAACCAGGATCGGCAACACCGAACTCAAGGTCGTCGCCGGCATGAACAACAGCCGCAAGCCGTTCGACGACAAGCGCGTGAGACGGGCCCTGATGATGGCGCTCGATCGGAAGACGATCATCGACGGGGCGTGGTCGAGCCTCGGAACCGCCATCGGCAGCCACTACACGCCGAATGATCCGGGCTATCAGGATTTGACAGGAGTACTGCCATACGATCCGCAGAAGGCAAAGGCGCTGCTGGCCGAGGCCGGCTATCCGAACGGCTTCACCTTCACGATCAAGACGCCGCAGATGTCCTACGCACCGCGGAGCGCGGAGATCATGCAAGCGATGTTTGCCGATATCGGCGTCACCATGGACATCGAACCATCAGAGTTTCCGGCAAAATGGGTGCAGGATGTGTTCTCCAGCCGCAACTACGACATGACGATCGTTGCCCACGCCGAGCCGCTGGATATCGATATCTATTCGCGCGACCCCTATTACTTTAATTATAACAACGCCGCCTTCAACGGGCTGATGAAGAAGATGCAGGAAACGACGGACCCGACTGTCCAGAACAAGCTCTATGGCGAAGCCCAGGCGATCCTCGCAGAAGACGTTCCGGCCTTATACCTCTTCGTGATGCCGAAACTCGGCGTTTGGGACAAGAAGCTGAAAGGCCTTTGGGAAAATGAGCCGATCCCCTCGAACGTGCTTAGCAGCGTCTCCTGGGAGGACTAAGCCGGCTAAGCTATATCAGCGAGACGAACAAATGCCTGCGAACCCAAGGCGATGGAAATCCAATGATCTCACTGCTTTTTCGTCGGCTCGCGGGCCTCCTACTGACATTGCTGGCCGTGTCACTGCTGATCTTCGCGGTCATGGCCGTCCTGCCGGGCGACCCGGCCGCAATCACGCTCGGAACGTCTGCGACACCAGAGACGCTGGGCGCGTTGCGCCATGCCATGGGGCTCGACCAGCCGCTGATACTGCGCTATGGCAAATGGCTTCTGGGCGCCGCAGCCGGAGATCTCGGCCAGTCCTATACCTATGGCGTGCCGGTGGCGGGACTTATCGTTGAGCGGCTTGCGGTGACGCTGCCGCTTGCCGTTTTCGCCATAGTCCTTTCGGTCGCAATCGCCATTCCGCTCGGCGTGGCGGCAGCGGCGCGGCGCGGCGGGATGATCGATATTCTTGCCTCGATCTTTGCGCAGATGGGTGTTGCCGTCCCCGGCTTCTGGGTGGGCCTGTTGCTGATCATCCTGTTTTCGACGACGCTCGGGATCATGCCAGCGGGAGGATTTCCCGGCTGGGGCAATGGGCTTTGGCCTGCACTGAAAGCGCTTGTCCTGCCGGCACTGGCGTTGGCGCTGCCGCAGGCGGCTGTCCTGACGCGGGTGACACGCACGGCAATGCTCGACGTTTTGCACGAGAATTTCATCCGCACCGCCCGGGCGAAAGGACTGCCACGGCGTTCGGTACTCTGGCGCCACGTCGTCCCGAACGCCCTGGTGCCCGTTCTGACCATTCTTGGCTTGCAGTTCACTTTTCTGGTTGCCGGGGCGGTGCTGATCGAGAACGTCTTCAACCTGCCGGGCCTCGGACGACTTGCCTACCAGGCGCTCGGTCAGCGCGACATCATCGTCATGCAGGACGTCACGCTCTTCTTTGCCGGTCTCGTCGTCATCGTGAATTTCCTGATCGACCTCTCTTTTCTGGCCATCGACCCGCGGCTTCGGACAAGGGAGGCGTGATCATGAACGCGGAGCCGAAGACCGGGCCGGAGCGATCTCGTTTCCAGCTGTTTGGCAAGCCGACCAAGCTGACGGCCGGGCTCGTCATCACATTGGCGCTTGCAGCGGTGGCGCTTCTGTCGCTGGCCTGGACGCCGCTGCCGCCCAGCAGGCTGGAGATCATTCACAGGCTGCAGCCACCATTCGCCCACGGCGCGCTTGGCACAGATCAACTCGGTCGCGACGTTCTGTCGATGCTGATGGTCGGTTGCTGGAATTCGCTTTCAAGCGCCGTTTGCGCCGTTGCGATCGGCGTTGCGATCGGCTCGGCATGCGGAATGGCCGCAGCGGCACTGCGTGGGTTCTTTCAATCGCTGGTGATGCGGGCCTGCGATATCGTTTTCGCCCTGCCGCCGATCCTGTCGGCGATGATCCTGGGCGCCTTCCTCGGCACGGGACGCCTAACCGCCATCATCGCGATCGCCGTCTTCATGATCCCGGTTTTCGCACGCGTAACGCTGACAAGCGCAGAGCAGGCCTGGAGCCGCGAGTACGTCATGGCGGCGCGTGCGCTCGGAGGCAGCCACCTCGAAATCACCCTTCGGCACGTCCTGCCGAACATCCTTAGCCAGATCATCGTTCAGGCAAGCATCCAGCTCGGTCTGGCGATCCTAACGGAAGCCGGCCTGTGTTTTCTCAATCTCGGGGCACCCCCGCCTGCGCCGACATGGGGTCGGATGCTGGCAGACGCACAGACCTATCTGGGGCTGGCGCCTTGGCTTGCCATATTGCCGGGTCTTGCCATTGCGCTTGCGGTCCTCGGCTTCAACCTTCTCGGCGACGGGCTGCGCGACCTGCTGGACCCGCATGACGGGACCCGTCAATATTCCTAACGGCTACTCTGCAATCAGAGCGTGGCGGCGCCCTTTTCCGAGACATCGGCATCGAGTGCATGCAACGCCTTTTCCACGACGCGCAGATCGTCCTGCAGGCCGTCATCCGGGCTCATTGGGCCCTCACTTCCGGCGCGCTGAATGCCGCGCGCCTCGCTTTGGAGCTTGCGGAGTTCGTCGACCTTCCGGCTCCTTGGAAGCCCACCATTGGCGACGATCTCCTTGACCTTCAGTTCCATTGCCGTGACTGCCATCATCATTCTCCTTTCGAGCAAACAGGTGTGCTCTGAGCGGACAACGATTTGGGGATGCAAACGGTTCCGACGCGAGGACTACAGTTGGGGGCGGCGATAGCCGGTCGGCTGCTCGTAAAGCCAGCCGATACGCTTGACAGCATCAACGAAATTCTCGCGGGCAACCGTCATCGTGTGGCCGTTGGCGTGGATAATGGTGTCGGGATCTTCCATGATCGCGACATGGCCCTTCCAGAAGACCAGGTCTCCACGGACAAGCTTTTCGCGCTCGATCGGTTGACCGAGACCTTTGGCCTGCATGTCCGTATCACGCGGCGCGGGCCGACCCGTCATCCGCATTGACAATTGCACGAGGCCCGAGCAATCGATGCCGAGGCCGGAACGTCCACCCCAGAGATAAGGCGTCTCCATGAAACGCGCAGCCACATCGACATAGTCGCCGCCGTCGTTGTAACCGAGCGGCTTGACGTGCGTGGCATAGATCGCAGTACCGTCTTCAAGAACCACATAGCGATTGCCGCGCACTTCCGCCTCAGCGCTCACCCGGATGCGGCTGCCCATCGAAAGTACGCCGACATGCGGTTTCCGCAGTTCCGGCTCCGGGTAGAGCAAGGTGCGCTGCGGGACGACGATGTGGGTCGGAACTTCGCCAGTGTCGCCGAGTGCCGCCTCGTTGAGATAGCCGACATAGCCATCGGAGTGCGCCTTTACCCAGCACCAGCCATCCTTGCGTTCGAATACCGACACGTCCTCGCCAAGGAGGAGCTGGGTATCGATGCCTATGGAAAGATCAGGATGCGGGCGAAGCCCTGCGACCGGGACGACGACCCGCGCTGTCGTTCCTTCGACAAAGTGCGAGGCTTCGACCTTGCCCTTCAACTCCAACTCGGCGAGATCAGGTCGGAAGGCGTGCAATCGGCGATCGAGGATCATGACGTTTATCCTTAGAGCGGCAATCGGCGTCCCTGGCTGATGACCAGGTCGCCGAGCTTTTCAAGATAAAGCGCACCGTCGACGGTGCGCTTGATAATGACATTACGACGATCCCGCTCGTCGCGCACCCGGTCGACGAGCCCCATCTCGCCCATCGTGTCCAACGCACGCGTGATCACCGGCTTGCTGACGGCAAGCGTTGCCGCCAGACCCCGCACCGTATGGGGCGGAGGTACCAGGTAGATCTGGAGCAAAATCGCCATCTGCCGGAGCGTCAGGTCACGCTTGTCGAGCCGCACCTGCTCCAGCGCGACACCGTGCCAGAGACCCAGCGCCTCAGATGCGGACAATTCCAGCGACAAGAAAAACCCCAAGACCGTTACGCTACCGTTCCATTCTCTGCCGGGATCGTGGCAAATTCAAGAGGGCAGCCACTACCTGACGCTTTGCCGAATGTGGTGATAAAGCGCCCTGATCGCCTGCGCTTCGCCGCCGCCCGGCGAATGCGGACGCTCGTTTTGCGCCCAGCCGTAGATATCGAAATGGGCCCAGCTTTTAGTCTTGGTGACGAAGCGCTTGAGGAACAGCGCCGCGGTAATCGACCCCGCCATGCCGCCCGCCGGCGCGTTGGTGATATCGGCAAATTTGGCGCGGATATCCTTATCGTAGCCCATATAGAGCGGCAGGCGCCACACAGGGTCATCAGTCTCAAGGCACGCCTCGGTCAGGTCATTGGCAAGATTGTCGTCGTCGGTGAAAAAAGGCGGCAGATCGGGGCCTAGTGCTACGCGGGCAGCACCGGTCAGGGTTGCCATGTCGATCATCAGGTCGGGTGCATCCTCGTCGGCATAGGCCAGCGCATCGGCGAGAATCAACCGACCCTCGGCATCGGTATTGTCGATCTGAACCGTCAGGCCCTTGCGGCTCTTGTAGATATCGCCCGGACGGAAAGCGTTCGACGCGATCGAGTTTTCAACGACGGGGATGATGACGCGGAGATCGACCTTGAGCTTCGCATCCATGATCATCAGAGCGAGGCCCATGACATTGGCAGCGCCGCCCATGTCCTTCTTCATCAGCAGCATCGAGGCTGCCGGCTTGATGTCGAGGCCGCCGGTGTCGAAGCAGACCCCCTTGCCGACCAGCGTGATGCGACGATGACCCTTCTTGCCCCAGCGCAACTCAAGCAGCCTCGGCGCGTCGGCGCTGGCGCGCCCGACGGTGTGGACCAGCGGAAAATTCTCCTTGAGAAGATCGTCGCCTACGATAGCCGACACTTCGGCCTTGTAGTGCTTGGCAAGCTCACGAAAGGCGCTCTCGAGCTGTACCGGACCCATGTCGTTCGTCGGCGTGTTGATGAGATCGCGAGCGAGGAATACGCCGGCCAGCTGGCGCTTTATGTCGGTGGCATCGGCGTCACGCGGGATCATCAGCGTCGGCGCCGTCGCCTTTTCCGATTTATAGCGGTCGAAGCGATAGCTGCCGAGCCCGAAGCCCAACGACAGGCGATTGGCCGTCAGCGGCGCGGTTTCGACATGCCACTCGCCGGCAGGCAGCGACCGAGCAAGCTTCCCGGTCAGGAACGGTTGCTCCGACGGATTGGAACCGAGGCCAAAGAGAGCGCCGCCCAGTTGGCCCTCATCGGTGGGGATCAGCAAGAGCGACCCGCTTTCTGCCTTGTAGCCTACCTTGCGGGCCCAATCCAACGCCACGGGATCAATCGTGCCGGTCTCGATATGTGCCGGCGTAACCGCGAAGATCGGCAACGTCCCGCCCCCCTTGGAGTTGAAAGGAGTGGGTCGTTCGATGAGTTGGTAGGGAGCCATAATTATCCTCTCGTTCCCGCACTGGAGAATCGATGCATTAACACTCCGTTAGGGTTAACAGATTATTGCTGGAGCGGAGATTGCGTCAAAACCTTTCCCTGTATCCGATTTGAGGCCAGGCGCAGGAATTCGGATTTCCAGGGACACGCCATGACCGCCTCGACCTCTCAATCGTCTTTCAAGCGCCGTATTCTGTGCGGCGCTTCAGCAGCACTTCTGGCACTTGTCCTTGGCGGGTGTGCGTCCACGCCGCAGGACAAGATGACGACCGGTTCGATCCCGAAACTTTCGAAACCCGTTGAACAAATGGATCCAGGCGAACTGACGCAGGCGCTGGGAACGCTCGGCAAAGCCTACGAGGCAAATCCCAAGGACCGCGACGTCGGCATCAACTATGCCAGTGCGCTGCGCACGGCCGGGCGCAACGCTCAAGCACTCTCCGTCATGCAACAGGTGGCAATTGCCCATCCAGACGATCGCGGCGTGCTCGCAGCCTACGGCAAGGCGCAGGCGGCAGGCGGGCAGCTCGACGCCGCACTCGCCACGATCGACCGGGCACAAACACCCGATCACCCCGACTGGCGGCTGGTGTCGGCCGAGGGCGCGATCCTGGATCAACTTGGCCGCTCGAGCGAGGCGCGAGGAAAATATCGCGATGCGCTGGACATCCAGGCGAACGAACCTTCGGTCCTTTCCAATCTCGGCATGTCCTATGTCTTGACCGGCGACCTCAAGACGGCGGAAACCTATCTGCGCTCGGCGGCAGCCCAGCCCGCAGCCGATAGCCGCGTGCGGCAAAACCTTGCTCTCGTCGTCGGCCTACAAGGTCGCTTTCCCGAAGCTCAGCAGATCGCCAAGAAGGAAATGACCCAGCAACAGGCGGATGCGAACCTTGCCTATCTCCGCGCCATGCTGTCGCAACAAAATTCCTGGCAGAAGCTGGCGGCGGGGGATGCCGACAGGAACAAGGCCGTCAACTGAACGTAGCGCCTATCGGCGATATCAGATGTGCCGAGGCAGGCTTTCCGTCACGAGCCTGAGGCCAAGTCCTCCCATGACGAGGCCGGCAGTACGGTCGATCCAGGTCTTCGTCTTTAGATAGAGCGCCCGTGGACGGCTTGAGGAAAAGGCGAGCGCCACCACCGAGTACCAGCCGGCCTCGACCACAAAGACCGCCGGCGGCACGACCGCAAGCAGCCAGCCATCCGGCGACCGGGGAAGAAGCGCTGCAAAAATGCTGCCATAGAAGATGGCCGTCTTCGGGTTGCTCAACTGCGTTGCCAGCCCGAACCAGAAATTTCGTGCTGCCGACGTCGTCGCCGGGCCGGATGGGGCTTCAGTGGCGAGTTCGTCCGCAGCGCCGCGCCAGATGCGGATACCAAGATAAATCAGATAGAGGCCGCCGCAGATCTTCAGCGACGCGTAGAGCCAGGCGACCTGCATCAGTAGCGCATTGAGCCCGAGCAGCGCCATCGTTGCGAAAGTCACGGCGCCGACACCCATTCCGAGGGCCGCCGAAAACCCTGCCTTGCGCGAGCGCGAAATGGCGGTGCGCGACACCAGCACGAAGCTGGGACCGGGGCTCATCGCGCCAATGGCGATGGCGATCATAATGCTGAAGAAAACGAAGAAAGACGACATGGGGCAACTCCCAATCATGGATCGAGGCGGCTGTGAGGCGCGTGGCTGACGAACTACGCGCTCCCCCGACGAATGTCGGCCGCCTTGCGCCGGTCGCGCGCAGCCAAAGATTAGCGTCGCCGGCCGCATGCGACAAGTCGGCTTAGTGGAATCGATCGGAGACCTGGATACCGGCCGGTCCAAGAATGACGGCGATGAGCACCGGTAGAAAGAACAGGATCATCGGCACCGTGAGTTTGGGCGGAAGTGCAGCCGCCTTCTTCTCCGCCTCATTCATGCGCTCGTCGCGGGATTCCTGAGACAGGACACGAAATGCGGTTGCGATCGGCGTTCCGTACCGTTCGGCCTGAATCAGGGCCTGCGTTACCGCCTTGACGTTTGGCAATTGTGTCCGATTGGCCAGATTGTCGAGGGCCGTGCGGCGGTCTGGCAGGAAGGAGAGTTCCGCCGTCGTCAGCACCATCTCCTCGGCCAGCTCAGGCGATTGCTCTGCCAGCTCATCCGAGACGCGCCGCATGGACGCTTCGATCGATACACCGGATTCGATACAGATCAGCATGAGGTCGAGCGCATCGGGCCAGGCACGTTTGATCGACTTTTGACGCTTGCCCATGCGATTGGAGATGTAGATATTGGGCAAGTAGAACCCGAAGTAGCCGATGGCGATAACGGCAAAGATCCTCAACGGGAGGCCTCGGGTTTCGAGATAGCCAAGGCCAAATATCCAGAAACCTCCCAAGACGAGAAAGACGAAAGGCAGGACAAAACGCGCCACGAGAAAGGTGTTCAGAGCGTTCTCAGACCGCAACCCCGCCGCGCGCAGACGATTGACCGTATTGGCGTCGACGAGCGCTTCCTTCAGGTTGAATTTCTCTGCAATACTACTGACAGAACGGTTGTTTTGGGCCCTCAACGTTGCCTTGCCGCCCTCGGCGTTCATTTTTGCCCGCTCGCGGGAACGGATCTGATCGCGTTCGGTGGAGACCGCCTTCATGCGCTTGCCGAGATCGCCGCGTTCGAAATAGGGGATGGCGATCGTATAGAAGGTCGCGAAAACCGCGATCGCCACGACGATGGCAAGAATCATGCCCGGATCGGTGAATCTGGCGGCGAGATCAGAAGACATGGCGAGCTTTTCCTTCCGCTCAGATATCGAATTGGATCATGTTGCGCATGACGAAGATGCCGATCGACATCCAGATCCCGGCGCAGGCCATGATCAGGTGACCACGCGGATCGGTAAAGAGGATCATCATGTAGTGGGGGGACGTCAGTGACACGAGGGTGGCGACGACGAATGGCAGAGACCCGATGATGGCAGCGGACGCCTTGGCTTCCATCGACAGTGCCTGCACCTTGGCTTTCATCTTTTTGCGTTCGCGCAGCACCCGCGAAAGGTTACCCAGCGCTTCCGACAGATTGCCACCTGCCTGCGCCTGGATCGAAATCACGATCGCGAAGAAGTTCACTTCCTGCAACGGCATGTTTGCGGTCATTCGGCTGCAGGCATCCGAAATACTAAGGCCTACCTGCTGGGCCTCGACCACACGCCGGAATTCGGTCTTGACCGGCTCGCGTGCTTCGGCAGCCACGAGGCGGATGGCGTCGTTGAGCGGCAAGCCTGATTTGATTGAGCGGATGATGACATCCATGGCGTTTGGCAGCTCGTCGAGAAATTTGGCCTGGCGACGCTTGACCAGGAACCCGACAATCCAGCGCGGCAGACCAAAGGCCGCGGCGAAAGGCAATCCAAGCACAACGGCAAGCGGCGCGCCCGCAAGGAACACGATGCCCATGATGACAAGGCCGAAGACGATGCTGATAATGTAAAAATTCGAGACGGAAAGCGACAGGCCCGCCTGTATCAGCCTGGATTTTAGCGTCACCGCCTTCTTGTGTTTTTCGATCTGGCGCTTCTCGAGATCCTTCAGCGTGTCCTGCACCGACTTGCGACGTTTCGACAGTTCCTGCAGGTTTTCGCGAGCGGCCTTGACCTGCAGGCGATCCGCACCGGTCGCCTTGACGCGATTGACCCTGGTACTGGTCTTTTTCTGGCTCTCGAACCTGGAATAGAGGACGCCATAGCAAACGGCCGCAGTGGAAACTGCAGCCAATACAACGATCAAAAGCACAGTCGGATCAAAGCCGAACATCGCAATTAGTCCTATTTCGAGTCTATTTCCATCTGGTCGAGCACTGCGGCAAGCCGCTTCTCCTCGTTGTAGTAGCGAGCGCGATCCCAAAAATGCGGTTTGCCTATCCCGGTCGAGACATGCCGTCCGATGAGCTTGCCGTTCGCATCTTCACCCTCGATCTCGTAACGCATCAGATCCTGGGTGATGATCACGTCGCCTTCCATGCCGACCACCTCAGTGATCTGCGTGATGCGCCGTGAGCCGTCGCGCAGACGCGCGGCCTGGACGATGACGTCGATGGAGCTTGCGATGATCTCGCGAACGGTCTTGGCCGGCAGGCTGAAGCCGCCCATGGCAATCATCGACTCGATACGGCTGAGGCATTCGCGCGGTGTATTCGCGTGAATCGTACCCATTGATCCGTCGTGGCCCGTATTCATCGCCTGCAGAAGGTCGAACACTTCCGGTCCGCGCACTTCGCCGACGATGATGCGCTCGGGACGCATGCGCAGGCAGTTCTTGACGAGGTCGCGCATGGTGATCTCGCCTTCGCCTTCGATGTTCGGCGGGCGCGTTTCAAGACGTACCACGTGAGGCTGTTGCAGCTGCAGTTCCGCGGTGTCTTCGCAGGTGATGACGCGCTCGTCACGGTCGATGTAGTTGGTGAGGCAGTTCAGCAGCGTCGTCTTGCCTGAGCCGGTACCGCCCGAGATGACAATATTGCAGCGGACGCGACCGATGATCTGCAAGACCACCGCCCCTTCGGGGGTGATGGCGCCGAAGCGGACAAGCTGATCGAGGGTCAGTTTGTCCTTCTTGAACTTACGAATGGTCAGCGCCGGACCATCGATTGCCAGCGGCGGCGCGATGACGTTGACGCGCGAGCCGTCCGGCAAGCGCGCATCGCAAATCGGGCTCGATTCATCGACGCGGCGGCCGACCTGGCTGACGATCCGCTGGCAGATCGACAGAAGCTGCTGGTTGTCCCGGAAGCGGATCTCGGATTCGATCGTCTTGCCGCCAACTTCGATGAAGGTCTTGCCGGACCCGTTGACCATGATATCGGAAATGTCGTCGCGGGCGAGAAGCGGTTCGAGCGGGCCATAGCCGAGGACGTCGTTGCAGATGTCGTCGAGCAGCTCTTCCTGCTCCGAAATCGACATCGCGAAATTCTTGATGGTGATGATGTCGTTGACGATGTCGCGGATTTCCTCGCGCGCACTTTCGCCATCGAGCTTGGAAAGCTGGGAGAGATCGATCGTATCGATCAGCGCTGCAAACACCTGCGACTTGGTGTCGTAGTACTCTTCCGTGCGCTGGGGGCGGCGGCGTTGCGGCGTCTGAAGCGGCGGCGGCGTTACCTGCTGGCGCGCAGGTGCATCGGCTCGCGACGGCTCAACCAGCGTTGTCGAGGCGGCTGAGCTCGACGAGGGCGTGCGTAGCGGCGATTGCGGTGTGCCGCTATCGCCCTTCCCGAAACCCTCATTTCCTCGTTTGCCAAACATCAGGTCGATCCAGTTCTAGTCTGTTGGCGCTCAACCTCTCACCCGTCCGGAATGAGAGAAAGGTTCGTGCACCGATCAAAAGTGCCGCACGCGGCGCCATCGAGCCCCGCGTCGTTGCGGTTTTCTATTTGCGTCCCAGCAGGCCGAGAAGCCCGCCTCGCTTCGCTTTCCGCACGGCGACGCGGCCGGTGACGATGTGCGAGATCTGCGAGAAGGTTTCGGCTGTTGGTGATCTTGGATCCGTCTCCGAAATCATCCGCCCGCTGTTGGCCGCGTTGCCGAACATGGCGATGTCGAAGGGAATGACGGCGATAGGATCGGTTTCCATGGGTTCGCAAAATTCGGCAATGCCGATCTCCGGACGCTTGGGCATTCCAACCTGGTTGAGGATGAGATGCGGCGCCTTGTCGTTTGGCCGCAGCTTGCGAAGCGCGTCGAGCATGTTCTTGGCGTTGCGTAGATTGGCGAGATCCGGAATGGCGCAGATGACGACTTCATCGACGCTCGAGAGCACCGAACGCGTCCACTCCGACCAGGTGTGCGGTACGTCGAGCACCGTTACCGGCGCGCTGCGCTGGAGGATGTCCAGGACATGCTGGAAGGCTGGCCCCTCGAAATCGTAGGCTCGGTCGAGCATCGATGGGGCGGCCAGCAGTGACAGATGGGTCGAGCACTTCGTCAGCAGACGATCAAGAAACACTTCGTCGAGGCGCTCCGGCGCGTAGACCGCCTCGGCGATGCCTTGCGCCGGATCCTGGTCGAAGTTGATGTTGGCGGTGCCGTAAGGCAAATCGAGATCGGCAAGAATGGTTTCAGTCGAGAACAGATTGGAGATGCCAAAGGCACAATTGTGGGCGATCGTCGAGGCGCCGACGCCTCCCTTGGCGCCGATAAATGCAATGCTGCGACCCAGCGGCTCGGCGTCAGGGTCGATGAAAATCGCCGTCATGGCCGTCATGACATCGGACATGGCGATGGGCTGGACGATATATTCGGAGATGCCGTTGCGCATCAGCTCGCGATAAAGGGCGATATCATTGTGGTAGCCGACGACGACGACTTTCGTGCTGGCATCGCAGACGGCGGCAAGCGGAGCCAGATCGGCCAGCAGTGTGGATGGGCTGGAACGCGTTTCGAGGATGATCAGGTTTGGCGTCGGCATCGTGGCAAACATGTTGGCCGCAGCAGCCGTGCCGCCGCTCGTGATGCGCAGGCTTACCTTTGCCATGCGCCTGTCATGGCCGCAGCGTTCCATAAGCTGCTGCAGCGGCTCGCTCTCGCAGAAGGCATGGACCGAGATGCGCGGAAGCGGGCGCATGTTTTCAAGATCGCCCATGCGCAGCGCGTCCTCGACCTCTGCCGCTTCCGTCTTGATGTCATACTCGATCGCGCTCATGTCTCTGTCCTGTTTCAACTGCCGGCCCCAGCCGGCGGGCGCTTAGTTGCCAAAGCCACCTACCGTTGCCGTGCTCAAGGTGACGTTGCCCGAGCGATAATCACTGATGATTTTGCCACGTTGCTCTGCGTCGATTGGTGTTTGAGCACGCGGCGCGACAAAGTCGGTCGGGTTGGCGACTTGGGCTGCGAGATTGTTCTGCTGTGCACAGCCGAAATTATAGTAGTTCTGATTGTCGAAGGGCCTGTCGGCCAGGTCTTCCGGCCATTGGCCGCAGGCATTGGTGACAGCGGTGGTCGCCGAGAAATGCAGCCTAATAGGCGCCGCATCGCCCGCGCCGTCAGCGGGATAGGCGCGGTCGACTATTCGCGCCGACGGAATGCCGCTGGCAACGAGTTCCTGACGGATCTGGCGCCTTGTGGCCGAGACCGCGGGCGCGTTCCTCGATCCTCGCGGCGATAATATCTCAACGGTACCGGTGGCATGGGCCCTGTAGTCCTGGGCGAAGCCGCGGATGGTATCGCGCATGCCTCCCGTCAGGCGGCGGTCGCCGTCCGAGACCGGAATATCGACGTTGTGATCGGTTTGCGTCAGTACGATCGGGTGGCGCTGGCGATAATCGTCAGGGATGCCGCCGGTCGTTAGGCTGTCCTGGGGGTTGGCGCAACCACTCACCGCGGCAGCCATTGCGACCAAGGCAAAGGCGATGGACCGCAACCCGGCGCGACGGGGAGTGTTACAATCAATGTTGATCATCGCCGGCCTCTTTCGACTGCTGTTGCTGATGGGCTCGTCATGTCTTGCCCTCCTCATTTGTAGATGAAGCCGACGGAGCCATGGAACTCGGCATCCGCGACAGGGGTGTCGCGACGGCCATAGACCTTGTTGACACGGTTCATGAGGAAGGCGCCCGCGTCGCCGGCGGGAGAAAAATTATCGTCAGGTCGTGCAAGTGCATTGCGTGCCACCGGCCGAACCAGGTAGGGCGTAGCGATGATGACCAGTTCGCTTTCGTCGCGCTCGACGCTCTTTTGACGAAACAGGGCACCGAGGATCGGAATTTTCGAAACGCCTGGTGTACCGTTCGTGGTCTGCTGAGAATTGTCGCTCAGAAGGCCGGCGAGGGCGATCGAACCACCTGATGGCAGTTCCACCGAGGTGTCGGCCGAGCGGTTGTTGTAAGTGGGCGCACCGGCCGAGTTGCTGGGTGCCGGCTCGGATACCTGGGTCTGGATGTGCAGGCTTATTCTTCCAGCCGACAGTACGACCGGCGTAAAGGCGAGACTTATGCCGTAGCTATACGGCGTTATCGTCACCACCCCCTGATTGTCGGTCGTCGAGTAGAGCGCCTGCCCACCAGACTTGAAGGTTGCCGGCTGCCCGGAGATGGCCGTCAATGTCGGCTCCGCCAGGGTGCGGATTGCCTTCGCCTGCTCAAGAGCATTCAGATAGGTCGATATGTCATATTTGCCGATGGAGCTTTTGAACAGTGCGGCAAGACCACCCCCTGCAAGTGCCACAGGGGCATCGCTTGCCGGTGCTCCGAGTTGCGCAACGGTCAGCCCAGACGAATTGCCGACCAGATTGTCGAATCCGATCTGCTTGAGAACGGTGCGCTTGATTTCGGCGACCGTCACCTTGAGCGTCACCTGATCCTCGCCCTCGATCTGAAGCAGGTTCACGATCTGCGAGGATTGGCGAGCTTCAGCAAAAATGGCAACGGAACTGCTTGTGCCGCTGCCGGTTGCCGTCTCATTGCGGGTGGTCGCCTCGCCGCCCTTGAGGAAAGCCTGCGCGAGATCTGCTGCCCGGCTTGCATCCTGAGGCGTGCGGACAGTTCCCGTCAGCACGATATTGTCGGAGACTATTTCGACGTTGATATTGCTGTCGGGAATGAAGCGCTTGAGGTTTGATTGCAATCCACCGATGTCGCGTTCGATTTCGATATCCAGGCTGGCAATCTGCTCGCCTTTGGCGCCGAAAACAAAAATATTGGTTTGGCCGACCGTCTTGCCGAAGAGATAGATGCGGCGCGATGTCCGCGTGACAGCGTCGGCCATCCTCGGATCAGACACGAGGATGTCATGAGCGTCCGCAGGCAGATCGACGACAACGGCCTTGTTCAAGCCGAGCTTCAATCGCCGATGACTGCCAATCCCGGCGACCGTGACAATCGTGTCCGAGCCCTCCGCCAGGGCACTTGCCATCCGGACGGAGGCTGGCGCCATTGCGAAAGGCAGGCCACCGAGAGCAAGCGAGAACGAAATCACACTGGAGAAGGCAAGACCGGTTTTCTTTTGAATATCACCCATGGCCTGCCCCTATTGTACTTTGATTGGCGCGGCGCCAGTGACGACCGTGCCCGACTTGATCACCTGAACAACCGAGGCGCCGCTGTCGCCCGCCAACAGATAATCAGCAGCACCGGTGTCGGGCTCCTGCGCATCCGCGACGGAGCGAAGCGCCATCGAAAGCCGATCTGCCATCTGCTGGGCAACCGCCAGGACTTTTGTCTGATCCGGCGTCAGTTCCAGCGTGGCTGTGGTGCCAACCACGGATTTGGAGCCATCCTGCTTTTGTTCGATCTGTTGATCGATCGCCAGCACGCGAACGTTACTAAGGACCGTTTCGGTCTGGAATTTTACCGTATCACCCTTGCGAACCATGATGATGTCGACACGGTCGTTTGGAAGAATGAAACCGCCGGCGCCGGTTGCGACGGAGATTTCCGTGGCGACCGCACGTTTTCCGGAAGGCAGCAGTGACGACATGACCCTGCTATTTGCGTCGGCAATCTTCTCCTCGCGGATGGGCTCGCCCTCGAATATCGGAAATCGCACGATGGCGCCCGTCAAATCCTTGAGCGCGTCAGGTCGGTCGGCCTGGGTGATGAGACCCTTAATCACGCCGCCCTGCAGCCATGGCGCCCAGTGAATGGTGGAATCGGTCAACCGTGACCCGATGGGCAAATCAGCGTTCGCGACCAGGACGTTGATCGTCGGTTCCTTCTCCACGACCGCTGTGACCTGCGGCATGACGTTGCGTCCGCCGGCCAGGCGCATCGCGAGCACCCCGGCAACACCGGCGGCGACGACTGCCACTGCGAGTATCATTATGCGCGCGGGTTTCATGATCATTCCTCGGGGAACTCAACTGTTCGCCTGAGAATGCTCAGCAATTGGTGTAATTATAGTTAACGAGAGACTTACAATTTAAGTTAATAAATCGTCACAAGGTGCCGATGTTCTGGCTTTCGGTCTTCCGTCTTCAATTGAGATGGGCAAGGGCTGCTTCCATCAACGGGGACGAGGGATAGGCCATGAAGCCGCCAATGCCGATCGCAAGCCCATAGGGGATTTTCTTGGCGACCAGAAGCGAGCCAGGTACGCGAAGGCCAACGGCGGTTATGAGATCAACGCGCGCGCGTAGTGATACGATCAAGACGGTAATGAGCCCGCCCATGAAGCTGACGTAGATCACGAACTCCAGCAAAGATGTATTGAAGCCGAACCAGAGGGCCGCGGCGCTCAGCAACTTGGCGTCTCCGCCACCCATAATGTTCAGGGCAAAGAGCGCGAAACATACTGAGAATACGATTGCCGCGCCACCGAGATGCATGCCGATTTCGGGAAACGATAGGCCTATGAACGGCGCTATAATAAGGAATCCGCCGATCAGGATGACGGATGCCCTGTTGGGAATGGTCATCGTAAAGAGATCGGAGAGAGCCGCGATCGTAAGGCACAACGGAAAGATCAGGAAAATCGCGGCGGTGATCATCGGCGTATCCTACCCGACAGAATTGTTGAAAACCGCTCGTGATCTCGAGCGGTTTTCCTAATATTCAGATAGACGACCGGTGCGCTTAGTAGGCTTTGGCAGCCGTATTCATCTTCGTTGCGATATTCGAGAAGGTCGTGTTCAGAGCGCCGCCGATAGCAGTGGCACCGGTGATCAGCGCAACGGAAATCAGAGCAGCGATCAGGCCGTATTCGATTGCGGTCGCACCGGATTCGTCCTTGAGGAAGCGTGTGAAAAGCTTGGTCATGTTATTCCTACTCCACATTGTTGTCAGCACGTCCGCCAACTGTTTGCCGTTGTTCGGATGAGCGGAAGTTACCGAATGCCCGTTTCAATCAACTTAAAGAAATGAGTTAACGATTTGACAATGCCAAAAGCCAAAGAGCTTAGTTAACGCTGTGCTACAGGCATATCTGCAACTTTAATTGAATAATACATCGACGTTGCAATATACGAGGTATGATACACACCATAGTTCAGCAAAATGCATCAAAACAGCACGCGGAATTTTGGTGAATCCCAAATTGAATACTCATGCGCTGTTCATTGCCCTGGATTTATACAGGTGAACGGCTCCTTAACGGTTCATTCACTATTCTTTTTCATTGTACGGTGTAATCGCCCAGCAAACCGCCGCTAAGAGGCCCGCCCATGTCAACTCGCGGCAAAACCGCCTTTCTCGCCTGCTCGTTCGCGGTGACCGGCCTTTTGCCGCAATTCGCGCAGGCGCAGGACGAGATGCTGCGGGTCTATATGGACCACGCGCGCATCCTCAAGCTCGATCGCGCCGTCAGCAAGGTCATTGTCGGCAACGCGCAGGTCGCTGACGTGACCGTTGCCGATCCAAAGACGATCGTGCTCACCGGCCGCAACTTCGGAACGACGAACATCGTCCTTTTGGATGCCGACGGCAACGCGATCGTCGACGAACGCATTCTGGTATCGATTGACGAGGGCAATACCGTTCGCGTCTACCGGCAGACCGATCGCTCCGTCCTCTCCTGCACACCGAACTGCGAGGTCCATGCACAACAGGGCACGGCAGCCGCGGCGCCGTGAGAGCGGAAATATCCTTAAACTACCGGGAAACGGAGAAACGGAATATCAACAGAACTCCGTTAAACTTGTGCCGAATGAAGATAGGTTCGGGTACCAGTATGAACGCAGATGACCCAAAGGCAGGCAAAATCGCAGAGACGCGGCAGCCTGGATTGTTGGGCAGACTGTATGGTTTGGTGCGGTCCAGGGACGGGGCAACCGCGATCGAGTTTGCGTTGCTCGCTGTTCCCTACTTCATGATCATCTTTGCAATTTTCGAGACATTCGTCGCCTTCACGGCCGAACAGTTGGTGACCAATGCCGTCGACACCCTGTCGCGCCAGCTGCGCACCGGACAGATCACTTACAACATGAGCCGTACAACCGACATGACCGTCGCGCAGTTTCGCCAAGCGTTCTGCAACGAGGTTTCAATCCTGATCAGCTGTTCCGCTGCCGAAATCGCCACGCCATCCAAACTGTATCTCGACGTGGAGACCTACTCTTCGTTCGGCGCTATTCCGACCACGATCCCCTACGCAACCACAGCGCAGTATTCCGACATCGACCCTACCGGCTTCAAATACGCGCCCGGCGGCCCGAGTACGATCAACATGCTGCGTGCCTATTACCGCTGGCAGATCACGGCCGATATCGTTCGGCCTTTCCTAACCACAATCCGCACCACCGGTTCGGTACCGACCGACTTCCTCATCGTCGCAACTGCTGCGTTCCAGAACGAGAAATACCCTTGAGAGCGCCCTTGGACGATCGGAACGCATCATCTGGCACCTTGAGCACGCTGATAAGAAATCTGCGCAGGGGCAGGCTTGGAGCGTTGCTCCGTCGCTTTTCACACGACCGGCGCGGGGTGGGAGCAATAGAGTTTGCGATAATCGTCCCGGTTCTGCTGCTGTTGTACGTTGGAGCGGCGGAAACAACCATTGCCCTCAGTTTTGCCAAGCGCGCCAGCCGATCGGCCGGCGCGATCGCAGACATCGTGACGCAACAGACCCCGAGTATCAACAAGGCCTTCCTTGCCACAATGCCGCCCGTGGCCGCGGCAACATTCTCGCCGTTCGGCGTCACCGGCCTGTCCTTGAAGATCACAGGCATTACGATCGACGCTGCCAGCAATCCGACGGTCACATGGTCCTGGGCTCAGGACGGCAGCAAGCCTTACACCGTCGGCAGTGCAGCGACCGTTCCCACAAACCTTACCACTGCAAGCTCGTTTCTGGTCCGCACCGAGCTCAGCATTCCCTATACGCTCCCCACCTACGGATCGGGCTTCCTACCGAACGGGACGAATGTGATCACCATCCAACGGCAATATTTCTATCGTCAGCGCCAGGGAACATCCATTCCCTGCACCGATTGCTGACCTACCGCCCCAACACCCGAAGATGAAAATTGCCAAGCCGCCGCCCCCGTTATATGGGTGACGGTCAATGCGGCGGCAGGCGAAGAGCCGCGTTGCACGGCATGGAAATCACTTCGGGTGGACAATGGCGCGAGCCTTCCTTTTTGTTCTGGATTCTTTCGGGATCGGTGGTGGACCCGACGCTGCGGCCTATGGCGACGAGGGTGCCGATACTCTTGGTCATATCGCTGAATTTTGTGCCACAGGCGCTGCGGATCGGGCGGGCTTGCGGTCCGGGCCGCTGATGCTTCCGAACATGTCGGCGCTCGGGCTGCTCAAGATCGCCAAGACCGCCACCGGCAACTATCCGGCCGGTATGCCGATGCCGGAGCGCATCTACGGGCTCTATGGTTGCGCCAATGAGATATCCCGAGGCAAGGATACGCCCTCCGGGCACTGGGAAATCGCCGGCACGCCCGTGCTGTTCGACTGGGGATATTTTCCAACCGAAGGCGACGCTTTTCCCCCAGAGCTGATCGAGACACTCTGCCGGGCGGCCGACCTGCCCGGCATCCTTGGCAACTGCCACGCCTCGGGAACCGACATCATCGACAAATATGGCGAGGAACACATCCGAAGCGGCAGGCCGATCTGCTATACCTCGTCGGATTCCGTGTTCCAGATCGCGGCGCATGAGCGGCATTTCGGGCTGGAGAGGCTGATGCATCTCAGCCAGATCGCCCGCTCGCTTCTCGATCCGTACAATATCGGGCGAGTTATCGCGCGACCTTTCCTGGGCGAAACCCGGGCCACGTTCGAGCGCACAGGAAATCGCAGGGATTTCTCGGTTCCGCCGCCGGAACCGACTTTGCTGGACCGACTGGTCGCTGCGGGCCGGACCGTGCATGCCGTCGGCAAGATCGGTGACATTTTCGCCCACCAGGGCGTGTCCACGGTCACCAAGGCCAACGGCAATATGGCACTCATGGATGCGACGCTCCGGGCCATAGAGGCTGCTGCCGACGGCGATCTCGTCTTCACCAATTTTGTCGATTTCGACATGCTCTACGGCCATCGGCGCAATGTGCCTGGTTATGCCGCGGCGTTGGAGACTTTCGATGCCAGGCTGCCCGAAATCTACCGCAAGCTGAAACCGGGCGACCTCGTCGTCATGACAGCCGACCATGGCTGCGATCCGACCTGGCGGGGAACCGACCACACCCGCGAGCGGGTCCCGATCATCGCTTATGGGCCGGGTCTTCGATCCCGCTCGATCGGCATCCGGTCTACTTATGCCGATATCGGCGAAACAATCGCATACCATCTCGGCATCGCAGCCGGGCAGCATGGAAGGAGTTTTCTGTGACATCGCATTTGAGGAAGGTGGAGCTGCATTGCCACCTGGAAGGTGCTGCTCCGCCATCGCTGACGCAAAGTCAGGCGCAGAAATATGACGTCGATACCAGCAGCTTCATGCGAGACGGGATCTACCTCTGGGACAATTTCGCCGAATTTCTGGTCGCCTACGACAAGGTGTCGGAAGTCTATCGGACGGAAGAAGACTATGCGCTTCTGACCGAGGCCTATCTCGATGAATTGGCAGGGATCGGAACGATCTACAGCGAGCTCATCGTTTCGCCTGACCACGGCGAGCGCATCGGGCTCGGCGCCGACGCCTACATTGCCGGCGTCTGTGCCGGTATCCGCGCGGCGAAGGCTAAGTCGGGCATCGAGGCGCGCCTGCTTGTGACCGGCGAGCGGCATTTCGGTCCCGAGCGCGTCGTCAAGGCCGCCGAATATGCCGCCAAGAGCGACAATCCGCTCATTACCGGCTTCAACATGGCAGGCGAGGAGCGCATGGGACGTGTCGCCGATTATGCGCGGGCATTCGATATCGCGCGGGAGGCAGGTCTCGGCATCACCATCCACGCCGGTGAAATCTGCGGTGCTTTCAGCGTTGCCGACGCGATCGATCTGGTGAAGCCCTCGCGCATCGGCCATGGCGTGCGCGCCATCGAGGATATGGAACTGGTAAAGCGGCTTGCCGATCTCGGCACGGTGCTCGAGGTTTGCCCGGGATCGAATATTGCGCTCAGCGTCTTTGCGGATTTTGCCTCGCATCCGCTGCGGGCGCTGAGGGACGCAGGCGTTCGTGTCACTATCAACTCTGACGATCCGCCGTTTTTCCACACCTCGCTGAAACGCGAATATGATCTGGCCTCGGCCGCCTTCGGCTTCAGCGATGACGAGATCAACGCCATGACCCGGACGGCGATCGAGGCGGCATTCGTCGACGAAGCGACGCGGAAGACGCTGCTGGCAAAGATATAGGCGGTTGATAGACCCGGAGACTGGGGATGACGTCTCGGGAATTTGGCCTCTTCTCTTGCGGGCGGATCGATTTCCGTGAAAGAAACGTCTGATACGAGGAAATTGTCGGAAGGCTGAAACCATGGACGGCGTCACTGTCATCGATCATCCGCTTGTGCAGCACAAGCTCACCATCATGCGGCGCAAGGATACGTCGACGGGAAGCTTCCGCCGTTTGTTGCGGGAGATATCGACCTTGCTCTGCTACGAGGTCACGCGTGACCTCGAGCTTACCATGGAAACGATCGAGACACCGTTGCAGACGATGGAATCGCCGATCCTCGAGGGAAAGAAGCTGGTCTTCGCTTCCATTCTTCGCGCCGGCAATGGCCTGCTAGAGGGCATGCTCGACCTCGTTCCCTCCGCCCGCGTGTCCCATATCGGCGTCTATCGCGACCACGAGACGCTGCAGCCGGTCGAATATTACTTCAAGGCGCCGGAAGATATTGCCGAAAGGCTGATCATTGTCGTCGATCCGATGCTCGCTACCGGCAATTCCTCGATTGCGGCGATCGACAAGCTGAAGGAGCGCGGCGCACACAACATCCGCTTCCTCTGCCTGCTGGCGGCACCTGAAGGTCTTGCGAATTTTCGCGCCGCTCATCCCGACGTGCCGGTCTACACCGCATCGATCGATAGTCACCTCAACGAGAAGGGCTATATCGTTCCCGGTCTCGGTGATGCCGGCGACCGCATGTACGGGACGAAGTGACTCCTCGTCAGTTGACGCCTGATTTTGGCGGCCCCGGAAATTAAGATTCCGGGCTCTTTTCGATGATGCCATTAGCAACTTGTCAGTAAACGGAGACTAAGGATAAGGGCATCATCACGCCCCGCATGAAGTGGAGGTTCGTACAGGAAGGATTCTTGTTGATGCTCATGCGCGTTCTTGTTTTTGCCGGTGTCATTGCCGTCATTGCCACCCAGGTGCCATCCTTCTTTGAGAAGGACGCGCCCGGATTGGGCACCGAGACAGCCGCTTTGAATGTTGCGTTGCCGCAACAGCAGCCAGTTGAAATTGATCAGCATGGCAATGTCCGGCTGCCGGCCGACAGGCAGGGCCACTACACCGCGGATTTCAGGATCAACGGCAGGCCGATCTCGGGTGTGATCGACACCGGTGCGACCTTGGTCGCGATCAACGAGACGACGGCGCGCAGCCTCGGCTTTGGAGCAGCCGATCTTGACTTCCGCAACCCGGTCAATACAGCCAACGGCACAACCAAAGCGGCACTCGTCAGGCTCGACAGGATCGAGATCGGCTCGATCCGTGTTCGCGATGTGGATGCCATGGTGATGAGGGACGCGTCACTGAGCTCGACGCTGATCGGCGTCAGTTTCTTGAAGCGGCTCGCCTCCTACAGTGTCGCGGACGGATCGCTGCATCTCAGGCAATAGCGAGACATTTTCATAGTCGGTGGACGATGATCGGGGACTGCTCAGGCCTGACGTCGGCGATGCGGTAGTTGGCGGCGAGATCGGCCGCGGCCTTATCGGCGGACGTCTCATCGGCCGCGTGCACCGTCGCTATCCGATCGCCCTTGCGCACCTCGGTTCCGAGCGTCACGAAATCGCTGAAGCCAACGCGATGGTCGATGCCATCCTGCGGGCGCCGCCGGCCGCCACCAAGGTCGATGACGCTCATGCCGATGGCGCGCGCGTCGCATGTTGCAAGCCAGCCATCCGCGACGGCGAGAACTGGGCGCTGAACCGGCGCAGATCGCAGATGCCTGTCGGGATGTTCGAGAATATCCGCCGGGCCACCAAGCGCGTGGACCATTCGGCCGAAGACTTCCGCCGCCTTTCCCGATTCTAGCGCCCGGCGCGCCATGGCCTCGCCTTCGGAGGGCGACGCCGCGAGCCCCGCACCAAGAAGCATGTCCGCCGCAAAGGCGAACACCACTTCTTCAATCCGTGTCCCCGATTTCCTGCCCGACAGAAAATCCAGGCAATGGCACAGTTCGACGACGTTGCCGGCGGCGTCGGCGAGAGGCTGGTTCATGTCGGTGATCAATGCGGATGTTTTGACGCCGGCACCGTTGGCAACCTCCACCAAGGAGCGGGCCAGCGTCTCCGCCTCCTCGTGGCTCGTCATGAAAGCGCCGTTGCCGACTTTCACGTCTAGGACCAGTGTTTCAAGGCCAGCTGCGAGCTTCTTCGACAAAATGGACGCCGTGATCAGCGGCACGGAGTCCACGGTAGCGGTTACATCGCGCACCGCATAGAGCCGGCCGTCGGCCGGGGCCAGCGAGCCGGTCTGGCCGATGATGGCGCAGCCGACCTCTTCGACGACCATTCGGAAGCGAGCGGCGTCGGGTGTGATGTTATAGCCGGGGATCGATTCCAGCTTGTCGAGCGTGCCGCCGGTGTGACCGAGGCCACGTCCCGAGATCATCGGCACCGCAAGCCCGCAGGCTGCGGCGATGGGCGCCAGCATCAGCGAGACGTTGTCGCCGATACCGCCCGTCGAGTGCTTGTCAGCGACAGGCCGACCGATGCCGGACCAGGACAGCATATCGCCGGAACGGGCCATCGCAAGCGTCAGCGCAACCGTTTCCTCGCGCGACATGCCGCGGAACCAGACCGCCATGGCAAAGGCGCCGATCTGGCTTTCGGCAAGCTCATTCCTGGCAAGGGCGTCAACAAAACCGTCGATATCGGCATGCGAAAGGGTGCCGCCGTCGCGCTTCCGCTTGATGATCTCCTGCGGGATCATCGTTCAATAGCCGGCTGCAAGCGTGGCGGACTCCCCGCCGCTCAAAACGGTGAGAATGTCGTCGAGCAGGCCTGACGCGCCGAAACGAAAGGTCGACGGCATCGCCCAGTCTGGCGTCATGATCGTCTCGGCAAGGCTGAGATAGAGTGCCGCTTCGTTGACAGAGCCTATGCCTCCCGCCGGTTTGAAACCGACCTTGCGGCCGCTGTGCCGGATCGCCCGCAGCATGATATCGGCTGTTTCAAGCGTCGCGTTGACAGCAACCTTGCCTGTCGAGGTCTTGATGAAATCCGCACCGGCATCGATCGCAAGCTCGGAGGCCCGCTGGATCAGTACTGCATCCTTCAATTCGCCCGTTTCGAGGATGACCTTCAAGAGCGTCGGCGATACGCATTCGGCGCGCACGGCCCTCACCATGTCGGTGACGGCTTGCTCGTCGCCCGCCAGCAGCGCGCGGTAGGGGATCACCAGATCGATTTCATCGGCGCCATCGGCAATCGCCTCGCGCGTTTCCGCTGCGACATCGGCAATTTCCATGCCGCCTGCCGGGAAATTCACCACCGTTGCAATCCTGACCGAATGCTCCGGGCCAAGGAGGCCGCGGGCTTGCGCCACAAAACGCGGCCAGATGCAGATGGCGGCGCTATTGCCAAACGGCGTCTGCGCGCGAGCGCAGAGCGTAACGATCTGCGCCTCGGTGCAATCATCTTTGAGATTGGTAAGATCGAGAAGAGACAGGGCGACCGCCGCCGTCTCCCTGATGGAATGGTTATTGTTCACTGTCATTTCCTCCGTCCGCAATCATCTCTTTTAAGATCGCGGCAAGACGAGCACCGCCGACGGGCGCCATGTCTTTCGTTTCCTCGTGCGTCAATTCGCTGCCGGTCATGCCGGCACCATAGTTAGTGATGACAGACGCCGCCACAACCCTTAGGCCGAAAAGACGCGCCAGAATAACTTCAGGGACCGTCGACATTCCGACGGCATCCGCGCCGAGGATCCGCGCCATGCGAATTTCGGCCGGTGTTTCGAAACTCGGTCCAGAGAACCACATGTAAACGCCTTGAGAAAGCGCGATGCCGAGCTTTGCCGCAGCCAGTCGCATACGCGTTGATAGGTCCTTGTCATAGGCGCTGGTCATGCCGACGAAGCGCTTGTCGCTTTCCTCGCCGATCAAGGGGTTCATTCCGGAATAGTTGATATGGTCGGTGATCTCCATTACCGATCCTGGCGGCATATCCTCGCGCAGCGATCCTGCAGAGTTTGTCAGAATGAGCGAGGGAATCCCGAGGCCGACGAGGGTCGCAATCGGCACCCGCATCGCGTTGGCATCGCCTTTTTCATAATAATGGACCCGGCCGGAGAGCATGATCACGGGTACGCCGCCAAGGTAACCCGCAGCCAGTTCGCCTGCGTGACCGGAGACGGCGCTGACCGGAAATCCCGGTACATCGGAATAGGCAATACGGACTGGGTCCTTCAACTGGCTGACGAGCGACCCAAGTCCGGACCCCAGAATGACGCCGTAACGCGGTGTCATTCCGCCAAGTTTCCCTCTTAGTAGGTCGACAGCGACGGTCATCCGAGTATCTCGGTCGCAAAGCTGAAGGGCAGCATCTCTTCCATCGACATGGTTTTCTTCACTCCGACCTCGTCACAGAGATAGATCTTGGTGTCCTTGCTGGCGAATTCCGCGATCTTCTGGCGGCAGCCGCCGCAGGGTGGGCAGAGCGCCAGCTTCTCGGCGATGACAGCCATCTCGATGATCTTTTTCCCCCCGCCCATGATCATCAAGCTGATGGCCGTCGGTTCGGCGCACCAGCCCTGGGGGAAGGACAGGTTCTCGATATTAGCCCCCGAATAGATCTTGCCATCGTCGGCGCGGATGGCAGCACCGACCGGAAATTTCGAATAGGGCGCGTGGGCATAAGCCATCGCATTGCGGGCAGCTTTAAAAAGATCATGCGACATGGGATCAGCGCTCCTTTGTGTAGGGCACGCCTCCGGCCTTTGGCGGATGGGCAACGCCGATGAAACCGGCAAGCAGGATGCAGGTCAAGACATAAGGTAGCGCCTGGAAGAACTGCACCGGAACTTCGCCGATGAACGGGACGGCCTTGCCCTGCATGAAATTGGCGAAAGCGTCCAGGAACCCGAACAACAGGCAGGCGAACATGACCGGCACCGGCTTCCACTTGGCAAAGATCAGCGCCGCCAGTGCAATATACCCCTTGCCGGCCGACATGTTCTCGATGAAGGCTGCCGATTGCGCCGTCGACAGATAGGCGCCGGAGAAGCCGCAGAGAATGCCGGCGCAAAGGACAGCGCGGTAGCGCAGCCAGGTTACCGAGATGCCGGCTGTATCAACAGCGCCCGGGTTCTCTCCGACGGCGCGCAGGCGCAGGCCGAAGCGGGTTCGAAAGAGGATCCACCAGCAGAGTGGCACGGCGACGAAGGCGAGATAGGTCAGCGCATTGTTGCCGGAAATGACGTTGGCATAGAGCGGCCCGATGATCGGCACGCTGCGCACGGCATCGGCGCCTGGAAGGACGATCGCACCGAAGCGTGCATCCGCACCGAGCTGCGGCGTGCGTCCGCCCTGGCTGAACCAAGCCTGGCCAAGCACCACCGTCAGGCCGGCCACGAGAAAGTTGATGGCAACGCCGGAGATGATCTGGTTGCCGCGATTGGTGATCGAGGCGAAACCATGCAAGGCGCTGAACGCTACCGAGGTGCCGATCGCAGCCAAAAGCCCGAGCCACGGCGAACCGGTGAGATAGGCGACTGTCGCCGCGGCAAAGGCTGATGCCAACATCTTGCCTTCGAGGCCGATGTCGAAGACGCCCGCTCGCTCGGAAAACAGCCCGGCAAGTGCTGTGAAGATTAGCGGGATCGACAGGCGGATCGTGGAGCCAAGGATGCTGATGAGGGTGTCGTAATACATCATGATGCCGGCCTCGCCCTGGCGAACGATTGATAGATGCGCACGAAGGTGGGGCGGAGCATGAACTCAAGCGCGCCGACGAACAGAATGACGAGCCCCTGGATCATCAGGATCATGTTGCGATTGATCTCCGGCATATCGAAGGAGACGGCATCGCCTCCCTGGTAGAGCACACCGAAGAGGATCGCGGCGAGGATGATGCCGAAGGGATGGTTGCGACCCATCAACGCGACCGCGATGCCGACGTAGCCGGCGCCACCGACGAACTCGACCTGAAGCCTTGCGGAGGCGCCCATGACCGGGTTGAGCGCCATCATGCCGGCGAGGCCGCCCGAGATCAGCATGGCGATGATGACGGTGCGCGCATAGGGAATGCCGGCATAGACTGCAGCCGTCGGGCTGAGGCCGAGCGTGCGCATCTCGTAACCGAGCTTGGTACGCCAGATCAGCAGCCAGACCAGGAAGGCCATGACCAGCGCGATCAGGAACGACACGTTGAGGGGCGCAGAGCCGATCGTGGTGTCGAACATCGTCATCAGCCAATCGAGCTTCGGCAATTGTCCGCCGGCAAGGAAGGTCCGCGTTTCCGGCGCCATCTTGCCGGGCACGATCAGGATGTGAGCCAGCAGATAGACCATCACCGGCGCGCCGATGAAATTGAACATGATAGTGGTGATGACGATATGGCTGCCACGCTTGGCCTGGAGCCAGGCAGGAATGAAGGCCCACGCGGCACCGAAGATCGCGGCACCAACGATCGCAAAGGGCATCGTCACATACCACGGCACATAATGATCGAGCGCAAGCGCCACGAGCGCGCAGCCAAGACCGCCGAGATAGGCCTGGCCTTCCGAGCCGATATTGAAGAGGCCGGCATGGACGGCGACGGCAACCGAAAGGCCGGTGAAGATGAAGCTTGTCGCATAGTAGAGCGTGAAGCCAATGCCTTCGCCATTGCCAAGCGCCCCCTGCGCCAGGAGCACCAGGGCGTCGATCGGGTTCTCGCCGATCAGCCAGACGACGAAGCCGGAGACGACAAAAGCCAGGATTAGGTTCACCAACGGGATCAGTACATAGGTGATCCAATTGGGAAGCGGTACGGAAGCAGTGCTCATCGAGGCCTCATGCGGCAATACCGGCCATCATCAGGCCGAGGGTCTGTTCACCGGTTTCAGCCGTTTTCTCACCGACAACATGGCCGGCGAACATCACGAGGATGCGATCGGACAGCGCGCGTATTTCATCGAGCTCAACCGAAACCAGCAGGATCGCCTTGCCCGCATCGCGCATCTCGATGATGCGGCGGTGAATGAATTCGATGGCGCCGATGTCGACGCCGCGGGTCGGCTGACCGATCAAAAGCATCTTCGGATCGCGCTCGATCTCCCGGGCGACGACGATCTTTTGTTGATTGCCACCGGAGAAATTGGCGGTTCGCAACCGCGCATTCGGCGGGCGTATGTCGTATTTCTCGATCTTGTCGGCAGCGTCCTTGCGCATCGCGTCGAGATCGAGGAAAGGACCTTTGCTGTAGGCCGGGTCGTGGTGATAGCCGAGCACCGAGTTCTCGTATTCCTCGAACTTCAGGACTAGTCCCATGTGGTGGCGATCTTCAGGTATGTGGGCAAGCCCGAGCGATCTGAGGCGGGCGGGATCGACCTTGTCGATCGTCTTGCCGTTCAGCAGGATTTCGCCCGATGCCGGTTTGCGGATACCGGCGAGCGCCTCCAGCAGTTCCGATTGGCCATTGCCCGCGACCCCGGCTATGCCGACGATCTCGCCGGCGCGAACGTCGAATGAGACATTGTCGACCATGACGACGCCGCGACCGTCCTTGACTGTGAGATTGCGGACCGAGAGCACGAACTCGCCCGGGTTGGCCGGACCCTTCTCGACGCGCAACAGCACCCGGCGGCCGACCATCAGCTCGGCAAGTTCCTCGACCGTCGTCTCCGAGGTCTTGCGGGTCGCTACCATTTCGCCACGGCGCATGACCGACACGGTATCGGTGATCGCCATGATCTCGCGCAGCTTGTGGGTGATGAGGATAACCGTCTTGCCCTGATCGCGCAGGACGCGAAGAATGCGAAAGAGATGATCCGCCTCAGCCGGCGTCAACACGCCAGTCGGCTCGTCGAGGATAAGGATCTCGGCGCCGCGATACATCGCCTTCAGGATCTCGACGCGCTGCTGAAGCCCGACCGGCAGTTCCTCGATGATCGCGTCCGGATCGACCTCCAGGCCGTAATCCGTCTCGAGCCGCTTGAGCTCGGTGCGGGCGGAGGCGACGCCTCTTGCGAGCAGCGCGCCGCCCTCAACGCCGAGCATGACGTTCTCGAGCACCGTGAAATTTTCGACCAGCATGAAATGCTGGTGCACCATGCCGATGCCGGTGGCGATCGCAGCCTGGCTGTCGCGGATGGTGACGGGGGTACCGTTGACGCGGATCTCGCCGCTGTCGGCGTGGTAGAAGCCGTAGATGATCGACATCAGTGTCGATTTCCCGGCACCGTTCTCGCCGATGATCCCGTGGATCGTGCCCTTGGCAACGGTCAGATTGATGTCTTTATTCGCGTGGACCGTACCGAATTTCTTGTCGATACCCACGAGTTCGATGGCAGGCGCTTGGCTCACAACACGGCTCCAGAAACGGGACTTCTGGATATGAAAAGGGCGTATGGCGACTTTTCGCCATACGCCCAGACTTCATATCAGCTCTTCGGGCAGCTGTTATCAGTCGTATAGTCGTGGACCTTGACGGCGCCGGAGATGACGTCGGCTTTGGCCTTGTCGACGGCGGCCTTCATTTCAGGCGTGACCAGCGACTTGTTGTTGTCGTCCATGGCGGCGCCGACGCCGTCCTCCTTGAGGCCGAGCTCCTGGGTGCCGGGGGTGAACTTGCCGTTCTTTGCATCGGAGAAGGCGTTATAGACCGCAAGGTCGACGCGCTTGACGACGGAGGTCAGAACCGAGCCGGGGTGCAGGTAGTTCTGGTTGCTGTCGACACCGACCGAGAGCTTCTTGTTGTCGGCAGCCGTCTGCAGAACGCCGAGGCCGGTGGCGCCGGCAGCCGCGTAAACCACGTCGGCACCCTGGTCGATCTGGTTCTTGGCAAGCTCGCCACCGCGAACCGGGTCGTTCCAAGCCGAGTCGGTCGTGCCGGTCATGTTCTGGAAGACTTCGATCTTCGGGTTTGCAGCCCGTGCACCCTGCTCGTAACCACATTCGAACTTGCGGATCAACGGAATGTCCATGCCGCCAACGAAGCCAATCTTGCCGGACTTCGAGGCCATGGCCGCCATGATGCCGGCGACGTACGAGCCTTCATTTTCCTTGTATTTGACGGAGCGTACGTTCGGCAGATCGAGGCTATCGTCGATCAGAACGAACTGGGTTTTCGGAAACTCGGCTGCGACCTTCTGAAGGGCAGAGGTCCAGGCGAAGGAGACGGCAATCACCGGATTGAACCCCTTGCTTGCAAAATTGCGCAGCGCCTGCTCACCCTGGGTGTCCCCGGTCGGCTCGAAGTCGCGGTATGCAATACCGGTTTCCTTCTTGAACTTTTCGGCGCCATTATAGGCTGACTCGTTGAAGGACTTGTCGAACTTGCCGCCGGTGCCGTAGACGATTGCCGGCTTGATATCGGCCGCAAGTGCCGAAGCCGACATTGCAGCCAAGGCGAAAAGGGTCAAAACGGATTTTTTCATGAGTGCAGCCCTGTTGTTGCTATCTTGTTGGGTCCTCCCGCAAGCCCGTTTTCCGGGCATGTCTGCGGAACCGCCGGCCTCCCCCGAGACCTGGCTAGCGCGCATCCTTGCATGGCCAAACGAAAAATTCACGAGAAATTTTTCAGTTGGTAAAAATTTGTGGTATTTGCCGAAAACAGGGCCTAACGGACTGATTTTTAGTCAATATAAGCGTTAACTTGCAGCTTTTCTAACCAAATTGCGTCAGCACCGACCTCAAGCGCTGAAACGCCCGGCGACGGGTGGCTTGCGATAGGCAAGCATCCAAAGGATCAGCGAGATCGCCAGGAAGACGGCGAAAGTCGGCTGGGACAGCACCCATTCTATGCCTTGCGTATAGAACCGGGGGTGAATGTAGAAGGAGACTGCCGACTGCAACTTCTGCAGGGTGGCAGGGCTGACATCCTGCCAGGCATCTTCGACAGGGGTTATCACGACGGCGGAAGCGGCCACGGACTGGATGGAGTCGATCGTTCCGGCAATGGTTGCCACCACCAGCGACACAAGGCTAGCAAACCGCAACAGGAAACGCATCGATCTCTCCAGCCTACTCTGACCTGCCCCGCAATTTTGATCGGCCGGTCACACTATTCTGCACCTGAACGTTAAATAAGTAAGAGGCGAAAGAAGTACAATGCGACGCGCCGGGAGAGTTTTATGCCGAGAAGTCAAAAAACTGTTAGATTCGGGTTGATCCGCAAAAATTCATCGGTATATATCGCGCCGTTCCCACGATTGCTCCTTTACCGGATGCGGAAGTGCAGATGGACAGGTGGCCGAGTGGTTTAAGGCGCACGCCTGGAACGCGTGTGTGCGTGAAAGCGTACCGTGGGTTCGAATCCCACCCTGTCCGCCATTCAATTCCTTAGTACTTTGATAAATAATCGAAATCCGCCGGCGCTCGAAGCGCCGTTAACCGCGGCTAGTTGACGTAGCCGATCGGTTCCACAGTCTGGATGAGATCCAGCCTTTTCATCTCGTGTCCGTTGAGAGCAGCTACGATGGCGTCCACCGCCACGGGCCGAAGCAGAACTTTGTAAATTGGCGTAGGCGGCGGCAGAATGTTGGCCAGATCTGCAAGGACGGACGCTCGGTGCTCCTTTGCCGCCCTGTAGGCTGCTTGGTCACCCGTGATCGGCCCTGCGCCGATCGAGAAAGAATGTATGGTGAAGCCTTCTACACTGCCGTTCAAGATGTCCCCCAATTCCAGCCGGGTTGCGGTGGCGAGAATTACAGAAACTCTTTGATCTCATGCTTGAGGTGCAAATTCGGCACCACCCCTGCGTGCTGACCATTCCGGTAGATTTCGCGAATACCATCGAACGACGCTACCCAGACGATGGCGCTTGTAAGGAGAGCGATGATAAAAGCCTCAATTCTCATCGCTCTGGTCTACCGTCATCATCTATTGTTTTCACCTTACATTTTCGTAAGAACCGCCCCTTCGATTTCATTGCTTTTATCCACGACCGCTCAAATTTCTTGCGCCAGGTACACAACTAAATTAAATGATGAACGTCATCTAAACTGAATTGCCGATGTGGGAGACGCCAAATGAACAAACCAAGCGCAATCATTGTCGGCGTCGGTGTCGAGCAGGGCCTCGGTGGCGCGCTGAGCCGGCGGTTTGCAGCCGAAGGCTATCACGTCGTCGTCGCCGGCCGAACACTGGGCAAGATCGAAAAGGTCGCAGGCGCGATCGTGGCGTCGGGCGGCAACGCCGAAGCCGTTGAGACGGATGCGACCAATGAGGATGCCGTCGTTCGATTATTTGAAAATGCATTTGCGCGCAGGGACAGCATCGACCCGCCTGATCTTATCGTCTTCAATGCCGGCATCAACCGCAACATCGCTTTTCGCGATATCAGCGCCAAACAATTCGAGGAATTCTGGCGCATCTGCTGCTTTGGCGGCTTTTTGGTCGGACGAGAGGCGGCCCGCCATCTGGCGCCGCTTGGACGCGGTACGGTGATCTTCACCGGCGCTTCGGCAAGCCTTCGCGGCAAGGCCGGATTTGCCCAATTCGCTGCGGCGAAGGCCGGATTGCGGATGATAAGCCAAAGCATGGCGCGGGAATTGGGGCCGCTTGGCATTCATGTGGCCCATACGATCATCGATGGCGGCATCGACGGCGAACGACTTCGAGCCTCGCGACCCGGCGCGATCGCTGCGAGCGGCGAGAACGGCCTGCTTCACATCGATGCCATCGCCGACAGCTATTGGCACATCCACCGACAACATCCATCCGCTTGGACGCAGGAGCTCGACCTGCGTCCATTCAAGGAAAGCTTTTGAACTCTCAGCCAACTTGGGGGATTGCGCCTTCAAAGCCTCTCCGGTGCCGGCATGAATAGGCTAGCGGCCGAGCATTCGACGGTAGCCCTCGGTGCCAAGGGGATCAGGAATACTAGCTGACCAGCACGCATTTTCGCGCCCAGCGCCGATCATCGTTGCCAAGCCACTCCGAAAGCCTATTCTAACTTCACAACGCATCAATTTCGGGGATGGACAGGCATATGGGTGACAGGCTGAGGGGCAAGGTGGCGATCGTTTCAGGCGGGGCGACGGGTATGGGCGGAGCCTCGTCGAGGCTGTTTGCCGCCGAGGGCGCCGCGGTTGCGATCATCGACCGCAACGGCGATGCAGCGGCCGAGACCGTTGCCGATATTCGCCGCATGGGCGGAATTGCCGAGCACTGGGTCGCCGACGTCTCCGACGAAACGCAGGTCAATACCGCCGTTGCCGGGGTGGAGCGGCAGTTCGGGCCGGTGACCGTGCTGTTCAATCACGCCGGCACGATCGTCATCAAGCCGTTCCTCGAAACGACGCTTCAAGACTGGGAATGGCTGCATGCGGTCAATGTGCGATCGATGTTCCTGATGACGCGGGCGGTGCTGCCGCAGATGCTGTCGGCCGGAGGCGGTGCAATCGTCTGCACCTCTTCGATCTCGGCGGTGGCGGCGACGCCGATGGAGGTGCTCTACGACACGACCAAGGGCGCGGTTCACATGTTCGCCCGCGCGATCGCGGTGGAGTTCCGGGATCGCAACATCCGCTGCAACGCCGTCTGCCCTGGCTTCATCCGCACGCCGCACGGCCTCAAGGAAGTGGCCGAACTGCAGGCACTCGGCGTCGATGTTTCCGACGCGGCAATCGCAGCCCAGCAAGGGCGGATCGGAGAGCCGGAAGACGTGGCCCGTGCCGCACTTTATCTCGCCAGCGACGAATCAAGCTTCGTCAACGGAGCGCATCTCTTCGTCGACAACGGCTTCACCGCGATGTGAGGATCAAACAAAAACCGGTTGTTCGACGCGATCCTCAGTGCCGAAGAATTTCAGGTAGCGTTCCACCTCCGCCGCCTCGCCGGTGGCCTTCTGCGGATTGTCGGAAAGCTTGACGGCCGGGCGGCCATTGGCTTCGATCACCTTGCAAACGATCGATATCGGGTTGAGGCCGCGAATTTCGGTCGGTGCGCAGCCGGCGAAGTCATTGGTCAGATTGGTGCCCCAGCCGAAGCTCATGCGCACGCGACCTTCGAAGTGCTTGTAGGTGTGGATGATGGCCTCCACGTCGAGGCCATCCGAGAAGATCAGAAGCTTCTGGCGCGGATCGCGGCCCATCTTCTTCCACCAGTCGACAATTTTTTCGCCGCCTTCGATCGGCGGAGCACTATCGGGCCGGAAGCCCGTCCAGTCGGCAACCCATTCGGGCGCATCGCGCAGGAAGGCGGCCGTCCCGAAAGCATCGGGCAGCACGATCAGCAGGTTGCCGCCGTAGAGCCGGTTCCAGTCCCGAAGGACCTTGTAGGGTGCATTTGCCAGCTCGGCGTCTGTTTCAGCAAGTGCCGCGGCAACCATCGGCAGTTCGTGAGCATTCGTGCCGACTGCTTCAAGGTCTGAATCCATGGCCAAGAGGACGTTGCTCGTCCCGGTGAACCCCTTGCCCACCCCTTCCTTCAGCGCCTCGACGCACCAGCGTTGCCACAGGAAGCTGTGGCGGCGACGCGTTCCGAAATCCGATATCCTAAGGTCAGGAAGCTGGCGAAGCCGCTCCACCTTTTCCCACATCTTCGCTTTCGCGCGGGCATAGAGAACATCGAGGGTGAACGGTCCGAGCGCCTTCATTGCCGCGCGGGAGCGCATTTCATTGATGATCGCGAGAGCCGGGATTTCCCACATGGTCGTCTCTTTCCACGAACCGTGGAAGTCGAGGACATACTGCCCGTCCCGCTTCGTGAGTTCATATTCCGGCAGCTGGAAATTCGACAGCCAGGTCAGGAATTCCGGCTCGAAGATCTGGGCGCGACCATAAAACGAGTTACCGGCCAGCCAGATCATTTCCTTCTTGGAAAGGCGAAGCGTGCGGGCGTGGTCTAGCTGTTCGCGAAGGTCCTTCTCATCGATCTCCTCGGCGAGCCGCACGCTTTTCGTGCGATTGATCAGCGAGAAGGTCGCGTTGACATCCGGATAGAGCTTCCAGATCATCTGCAACATCAAGAGCTTGTAAAAATCCGTGTCTATCAGGCTACGGACGATGGGATCTAGCTTCCAGGTGTGATTGTAGACCCGGGTAGCGATATCCGTCTTGGTCATGCTGGCTGCCCCGTCTTCCTGTCCCGGACAAATGCATATCTCGCTTACATGAAAAAGCGAGCCGTCGTGCGGCCATTCTTATCAAAAAATGTGAGGAAAGAGTCCAGTCACCGAAAGAAAATTGATGCAAAATTAAACGCCCCACCGCGCTTTGACGGCGGGGCTTGCTCAATATTTGATCTTTGCGATGGATTAACGGTGCTGCGCTTCGATCTCAGCCGGTGTCTCGTTGGACGATTTCGGCGCAGTCGAGGTTATCTGGCTCGGGGCAGGCGGCTTGGGCGCTGCCTGTTCACCTTTGTTGTTGCCCCAAATTTCGACCGGAATCCAGACGATGAAGGCGAGAACGAAGGCCGTGACAAGAACCGTCAGTATCCTCATGCCGCTACGCCCCTGCTTTGCCTCCACTGCCGGTACAGCCTCTTCGCGATGCAGCTTGTTATCGGCTTTTTCCCAACGGGTGTCCGTTTCCATACGTCCGGCCATGCTTGCCTCCTTCGAGGTTTTTCGCAGAGACGGGCGAATGCCCGCCCCGAAACTCCTTGAAAGAACGGTAGGCCCTGAGGAAAGTTCCGCTTAAAGCAACGCCTAGTAGCCCGTCGCCCGGTCTACAACGTTCTGCAGCGCCTCGCCGCGTTCGAAGCCAGCGATCTGCGTCTCGACATAGCGAAAGAGCGCACCAACGTCGGAGGTGGCGGCCGTGTGCGGCGTGATCACCACGTTGGCTATTGTCCAGAGTGGATCGCGGGCAGGCAAGGGTTCGACCTCGAAGACATCGAGCGAGGCTCCGCCGAGGATACCGGTTTCCAGTGCAAGTCTCAGATCCACCTGGTTCTGACACTTGCCGCGTCCAGCGTTGATGAAGACGGGCTTGCCGAGCGCTCCGCCTTGGCGAAGTTTCGAAAACAACGCGGCATCATAAATCCGTGTCGTTTCCTTTGTCAGGGGCAGCAAGCCAACGAGGATGTCCGTGTCGCCGAGGAAAGCATCCATGTGGTCGCCATCATAGGTCTTCATCCCATCGATCACCTTGTGGCGACGCGACCAGCCGATGACGTTGAAACCCATGGCTCTCAGCTTTACCGCCGCGTCCTGGCCGAGAACGCCAAGTCCCATGACGCCGACGGTGACTTCGCTTGCCTCGGGCTGGGGAAGATCCCGCCAGATACCGCGTGCCGCCTGCTTTCGATAGGCTTCCACCTGGCGCAGATGCGTCAGGCATTGCAGCACGATCCACTCGCTCATTCGCGTCGTCAGGCTGCGGTCGACGAAGCGAACCACGGGGACGTCCGGCAATCCCGGGTGATCCATGATGTGATCGACGCCGGCACCGCCCGAGAAGATCACCTTGAGGTCCGGTGCGCGAGAAAAGAGAGCGGGATCAGGGTTCCAGAGGACGGCATAGTCGACCTTAGCAAGATCGGTGGCACTATTTGCCTGGTCCAGAAGGTTGATGCTTCCGCGATCCGGGAATGCATTGCGCAAAGCATCAGCGATGATCTGCGGGTTGAATTTCAAATCGATGAGGACAGGGTTTTTGGTTGGCATGACAGTGGATCTTTATTGCTGGATAGCGGCCGTCTCGACCGCTTCGATGTTGAAGGCCGCAGCAAGCAGCGCCCGAGTGTAATCCTCTTTCGGCGCGCGAAAGATATCTGCGGACTGGCCCTTTTCGACCACCTTGCCGAAGCGCATGACGATCAGCTCGTTGGCGAGCGCCTTTACCACCCTCAGATCATGGCTGATAAAAAGGTAGGCAAGATCATGCTTGCGCTGAAGATCGCGCAGGAGATCGACCACCTGCGCCTGGACGCTCATGTCGAGCGCCGACGTCGGCTCGTCTAGCATCACGAAACGCGGCTTCAACACCATGGCGCGAGCAATGGCGATACGCTGACGCTGGCCGCCGGAAAATTCATGCGGGAACCGCCAGCGCGTCAAGGGATCGAGGCCGACCTCCTCCAGCGCCCAACAGACACGCTGGTCGCGCTCCTCAGTTGACAGCGAGCGCTCGTGCACCTTCAGTCCTTCGGCGATGATGTCGCCAACCGACATGCGGGGGCTGAGAGAGCCGTAAGGGTCCTGGAAAACGACCTGGAGCTGGTTTCGCAGCGGCCGCATCTGCGCGAAGGAATAGGCCTCGATATCCCTGCCGACGAAGCTGATACGCCCCTTGGACGAGATCAGCCGCGCCAGCGCCAGGCCAAGGGTGGTCTTGCCGGAGCCGGATTCACCGACCACGCCGAGCGTCTGGCCGGCGCGAAGGCAGAGATCGATGCCATCGACCGCCTTGACGTGATCGACCACCTTGCGCATTAGCCCGGCCTTGATCGGGAACCAGACGCGAATATCGGATCCCTCCATCACGACAGGCTTGGAGGGATCGGCAAGCGGCGGCTCGCCGCGCGGCTCGGACGCCAGCAAGTGCCTGGTATAGTCGTGGCGCGGATTGGTGAAGACCTCTTCAACTGTCCCGGTCTCGACGATCTTGCCCTTGGTCATGACGCAGACGCGGTCGGCAAACTTGCGAACGATGCCAAGGTCATGGGTAATGAACAGCATCGACATGCCGTGCGCGCCCTTGAGTTCGCGCAGAAGCTCGAGGATCTGGGCCTGCACAGTGACATCAAGCGCTGTTGTCGGCTCGTCGGCAATCAGCAGTTCCGGCCGATTGGCAAGAGCCATGGCGATCATGACGCGCTGGCGCTGGCCGCCCGAAAGCTCGTGCGGATAGGCCTTGAGGCGCCTTTCCGGCTCGCGGATGCCGACCTGGTTGAGCAGTTCGAGGATCCGCTTGCGCGCACCCTGCCCTGACAGCCCCTGATGCAGCTCCAGTATTTCTCCAATCTGCTTCTCGATCGAATGCAGCGGATTGAGCGAGGTCATCGGCTCCTGGAAAATCATCGTGATATCATTGCCACGGACCGCACGCAGTTCGTTGTCCGAGGCTTTTAGGAGATCCTTGCCCTTAAAGAGGATCTCGCCGGAAGGATGGCTGGCTGTGGGATAGGGCAGCAGGCGCAGAATGGAGTTCGCTGACACCGACTTGCCCGACCCGGATTCGCCAACCAACGCCACCACTTCCCCCTTCTCGATATCGAAGGATATGCCGTCGACGGCGGTCGACGTCCGGTCGCCCTGGCGAAAGGCGACGGAGAGGTTGCGGACGGACAAAAGGATTTCTGGGCTCTTGCTCATCGAAACGTCTTCCTCGGATCGAAGGCGTCGCGCACCGCTTCGCCGACGAAGATCAGCAGCGAGAGCATGATCGACATCGTGAAGAAGGCGGTGAGGCCGAGCCAGGGGGCCTGGAGGTTGGATTTGCCTTGCGCGATCATTTCGCCAAGGGATGGCGAGCCGGGGGGCATGCCGAAGCCAAGGAAATCGAGCGACGTCAGCGTCGAGATCGAGCCAGAGAGGATGAACGGCAGGAAGGTCAGCGTCGCCACCATCGCGTTGGGGAGAAGATGGCGGAACATGATGGTGCGGTTGTTGACGCCGAGGGCGCGGGCGGCGCGGACATACTCGAAATTGCGCGCTCGCAGGAACTCGGCGCGAACGATACCGACGAAACCGACCCAGGAAAACAACAGCATGATGCCGAGCAGCACGAAGAAGCCGGGCGGCAGAATCGCGGCGATGATCAACAGGATGTAGAGCACCGGCATCGACGACCATATCTCGATGAAGCGCTGCAACAGGAGGTCCGTCCAGCCGCCGAAATAGCCCTGCACCGCGCCGGCCGTCACTCCGATAATGGCCGAGCAGATGGTCAGCGCCAGGCCGAACAGCACCGAGACGCGGAAGCCATAGATCATCCGCGCGGTGACGTCGCGCGCCTGATCGTCGGTACCCAGCCAGTTGAGATTGCCGAGCCGGCATTCGGGATCGGCGGCTTTCAGCGGATAGGCCGAGCAACGCTCTTGCTTACTCATCAGCCAGAAGGGCGCAGTCGGGGCGGAATGCGGGATGTTGGAATTGACCGTCTGGTAAGAATAGCGGATCGGCGGCCAGATCATCCAGCCGTTGGCGTTGATCTCGTCTGATATGAAGGAGGAGCGGTAATCTGTCTCGGCAAGGAAACCGCCGAACTTCTCTTCCGGATAGTTGACGAAGACTGGGAACAGGATCTCGCCTTTGTAGGAGGCGACGATCGGGCGGTCGTTGGCGATGAATTCCGCACCGAGGCTAAGCACGAACAGAAGCATAAACAGCCAGAACGACCAATAGCCGCGCCGATTGGCCTTGAAGTTCTGCCAGCGGCGCAGATTAGGGGGGGAAAGCAGGCCCTTGCGCGGTGGCTTGATGGGGATTTCGATGGTCGTGACGGAGGTGTCCATATCAAACGTCCCTCCGCTCGAAATCGATACGCGGGTCGATCCAGGTATAGATTAAATCCGAAATCAGCCCGACAAAAAGGCCCATCAAGGAGAAGATATAGAGTGTGGCAAAGACGATCGGATAGTCGCGATTGACCACCGAGAGATAGCCAAGCCGCCCGAGACCATCAAGCGAGAAGATGTTCTCGATCAGCAGCGAGCCGGTAAAGAAAGCGGAGATGAAAGCGCCGGGAAAGCCCGCGATAATGATGAGCATGGCGTTGCGGAAAACGTGGCCGTAGAGCACCCGCCGCTCGGTCAGCCCCTTGGCCCGCGCCGTTGTTACGTACTGCTTCTTGATCTCTTCGATGAAGGAATTCTTGGTGAGCAGCGTCGTGGTCGCGAATGCGGCAAGCGACAGCGAGATCAGCGGCAAAAGAAGGTGCCAGAAATAATCGAGCGGCTTTTGCCACCATGGGAGGCTGGCAAAATTATCGGAAACGAGGCCGCGCAGCGGGAACCAATCGAAGAAGGATCCGCCGGCGAAAAGCACGATCAGCAGGATGCCGAACAGGAAGCTTGGCACCGCGTAGCCGATGATGATGACCCCCGACGTCCAGACGTCGAAGGCCGAGCCGTCCTTGACTGCCTTGCGGATCCCGAGCGGGATGGAGATGGTGTAGGAAAACAGCAGGATCCAGATGCCGAGCGAGATCGATACCGGCATCTTGTCGAGGATCAGGTTAATGACGGATGTGTTTCTAAAAAAGCTCTCGCCGAAATCGAAGCGGATGTAGTTCCACATCATCTGCAGGAACCGGGTCAGCGGCGGCTTGTCGAAGCCGAATTGCTTCTCGAGCTTGGCGATCAGTTCCGGGTCGAGACCCTGCGCACCGCGATAGCGCGAACTGCTGTCGTCGAAGGACTGCTTGCCCATCAGGTCGCCGCCGCCCGACAGCCGGTCCGAGGCGCTGTCGCTCTGGCCGGTCAATTGCGAGATCACCTGCTCGACGGGACCGCCCGGGGCAAACTGAACCACCACAAAAGAAATCGCCATGATGCCGACGATGGTCGGGATCATCAGCAGCAGGCGTCGCAGGATATAGGCACCCATTAACGCCTACCAATTCCTGAAGCGCACGCTGCCCGGCGATATTCAACATTGGCCAATGCGGCCTTCCTTTCCGTAATTCCACTGCAGACGAAACCGCCTGATTCGCTGAAGCACTGTGGACGCTTCGGCGATGGATTGGCAAGGTATTCGTCAGTTTTTGGCGGTTGTGGACCACCAAACTGAGGGCATTCCGAGCGAGTACTCCGGCAACTCAGCCGGATGGGCAATGGTGTTCCAATACGCCAAGCGCGAAGTCTTCGACCCGTAGCTAGGCACAACAATGTGATGGGCGAGCAGTACTCGATCCAATGCTCTCGTTGATGCGACCAGATCGTCACGATCCCGCGCAAAGATGATCTTCCGAATTAGAGCATCTATGCCCGGATCGCTAATGCCACTGTAGTTTTGCGAACCAACGCGTTTCGCGGCATCGGAACCCCAATACTCCGCCTGTTCGTTACCCGGATTCGCGCTCTCGCTCCAACCTTGGTAAATCACGTCAAAGTCGCGCGAACGCCAACGGTTGGTGAATTGCGACGGTTCAACGCTTCGCACAGTTGCATCAACGCCGATCTTGCGAAGGTTTTGTGCGAACGCCAAGGCGACCGGTTCAATCGTCGGACCGTTCAGCAATATCTCGAAGGAAAGCGGTTGGCCCGTTTTCGAATTGAGCATGCGATTGCCCTTCAATTCATAACCCGCATCCCGGAGCATACCAATGGCGGTCCGCAGATTGTCGCGAAGCTTGGTCGGGTCGCCGCCTACCGGGCTCTTATAAGGCTCGGTAAACACACTCGGCGGGACCAGATTCCTGACCTCATTGAGAACGTCCAGTTCCTTTCCCTGAGGAAGGCCGGAAGAAGCAAGCTCTGTCCGGAAGAAAAAACTGTCGATGCGATCATAGGAGCCATAAAAGATCGTCCGCTTCAGCTCCTCGAAGTCGAAAGCGTAGTTCAAAGCCTCACGCACTCGTTCATCAAGGAATTTCTCTCGTCGCGTGTTGAAGATGAAGCCGACCATCACGCCGACCTTACGCATCTCGTTTTCGACCTCCTCTCGCTTTACGCGTCCATCGGCCACAGCGGGAAAACTATAAGCAGTTGCCCATCGCTTTGATGCGTTTTCCCACCAGTAGTCAGTATTGCCAGAGCGAAACGCCTCAAACATCACATCACGATCAGCGTAGTAGGTATATGTAACGGTGCCGAAATTGTTCATGCCGACATTGACGTTCAAATCCTTGCCCCAATAATCGCTTCTCAACTCATACCGAATGACTGAACCGGGCGTCACCGAAGCGATGCGATAGGGACCCGAGCCCATTGGAATTTCCAGAGTGGTCCGCGATATGTCTCGGGGCCGACCGTCGGGGCCATTCGATTCCCACCAATGCTTGGGGACTATGACGAGTTGGCCCACGATCTGAGGCAACTCGCGATTATTGGCCTCGTCAAAGCGAAATGTAATTTCTCGGTCGCCTGTCTTTTCTGCAGATTTGACGTGCCGATAGTAGAATTCCTGCTGCGGATCGTTCTTTGTGGCCTGTTCGAAACTGAAAATCACGTCCTCTGCGGTGACGGGCAGGCCATCCGCCCATTTCGCTTCTGCCCTCAAGCGGAAAGTCACCGAGGAAAAATCAACTGGATATTCGATCCCCTCGGCAAGCAGGCCGTAGCTCGAAGAAAGCTCGTCCAGCGCCGGCGTCATCAATGTATCGAACACCAAGCCGATGCCGCCACCCACCTCTCCTTTTGCAAGCAAGGGGTTGAGCGTATCGAAACTGCCTTCCTCGCTGAGCCGAAGCGTGCCACCCTTCGGCGCATCTGGATTGACGTAGGCGAAATGCTTGAAGCCCGCCTGATACTTGAGATCACCGATAGCGGCCGTCCCTACCCGGAATTGGGGTTCCTCTGCCCACGAAACCGCCGGCAGCGCCAGCATCAAGACAAGAGAACAAGCCAAGCCAGTTTTCGGCCAAGTCGATGCCATTCACAGTCCCCTCAATTGTTGTGGAATCATATTAGACAATTCGAAAAAGCGGAACACGCTTTATCGGGCCCTTCACCAGACCATCCCCGCAGGCGGGATCAACACCGGATTGACGCTTCCTCGAGGCGCTTGCGCAACATCAGGCGCAGTTCCCTGATCAATTGCTGGTCTTCGAGCGCATCTGGATCCGTTGCCGCTGCTACCGCGATCCTCAGCAATTCCAGAATGATCGAAGACAACAGTGCGATCTCGTCGGTAACGGGTGGTTTGGCGCGCGCGAGGATGGCGGCAATCCGTGTCTTCAGCTCTGCCCGCGAACGGGCCTTCCTGTCCTTGGGAATGTCCCGCCGGCCGGCAAGAACCACGAATTCCGGAAACTCGTCGAGAAAAGCGCCCAGCCTGTCGAAGATCGCCTCGCCGATGTCAGCGGCCGAACTGTCGTCCATTCGCCCTTCCAACTCCTTGAGAACGCCTTGCAGCCGTTCCAGCCGTTCGACATGCAACGCTTCGGCCAATAGCGGCTTTGTCGGAAAAAATTGGTAGAGCGAGCCAATCGACGAGCGGGCCTCCGCTGCAATCTCCGTCATGGTAGCGGCGTCATAGCCCTTTTCACAGAAGACTTTCGCCGCCGCTTCCAGGAGAACCGCAACACGGTCGTGACCGCGCTGGCGTTTTGGCGCGCGCGATCTCAGCTCAGGGGTTGATTTTTGCGAGGGTTCCCTCATATTCTGCATCGTGAGGATACCCTCATATTATTCTCGGAGCCTTTCTCATGACCCTATATGATCCAAAGACAACCGCACTCATTTCCATCGACCTGCAAGGCCTCGTGCTCGGCAGGGCCCTTGCACCCCATTCCGCACAGGAGATCGTCGAGAATACGGCAGCGATTGCCAGGAAACTGAAAGCCGATGGCGGAACCGTCGTTTTCGTCACCGTCGGATTTTCCGCAGACTATGCCGACGCTGTCAACCAGCCCACCGACGAAACCATCAGCTTTCCGCAGGGAGGCCTGCCCGAAGCAGCGATGGCAGAGCCGGCGGACATTGCCGCTTTCACGCCGGATGTCAGAATTCTCAAGCGTCACTGGAGTGCATTCTACGGCACGGAACTCGACCTGCAGCTTCGTCGTCGCGGCATCAAGACCGTCATCGTCACCGGCGTCGCCACCAATTTTGGCGTGGAATCGACGGTCCGCGATGCCTACGGCCACAATTACGCGGTGATTGTCGCAAGTGATGCGGCGACGACCTTCACCCCCGAAATGCATGATTTCGCTTTGACGCGGATATTCCCGCGGCTTTCTCGCGTTCGCAAGACCGCGGATATCCTTGCGAACTAGGCGAAATGCCGTTCCTTCCGCCCACGGCAAAACATGGATTCACCTGAATTCCATTTCGCGGTAGATTCCATCGCAAATCACTTCGGCAGCCGCCGGCAGCATTCAAGGAACGGCATGACGCTTCGTGCAATCAGCAAACTCGCCTTCGCCGTGAGCATGGTGGCCGGTCTCGTCGGCGGCGACGCCACAGCGCAACAGGCGGTCCCGACGCCTGGCAGTGCCAAGGCCATTTTCGGCGCGGTCGCCCTGCCGACACAGGGGCCGCCACAGTCGATCGGCTTTTATGCCAAGGGCTGCCTTTCCGGCGCCGTCGCGCTGCCAGTGACAGGCCCGACCTGGCAGGCGATGCGCGTTTCGCGCAACCGACGCTGGGGTCGGCCGGAAACGATCGCCTTCCTCGAACGCCTGTCGCAGGACGCTGCCAAATTTGACGGTTGGCCCGGCATTCTTGTCGGCGACATCTCTCAGCCGCGCGGCGGACCAATGTTCAATGGTCACGCCTCGCACCAGATCGGCCTCGACGCGGACGTCTGGCTGACGCCGATGCCGAAACGGACTTTGACACCTACGGAGCGTGAGAGCCTGCCTTTCACAACGATGCTGCAGAAGAACGCATTCCTAACCATCGATCCGAACGTCTGGACCGAGGCGCGTGCGAAACTGTTGATGCGCGCCGCAAGCTATCCACAGGTCGAGCGGATCTTCGTCAATCCGGCGATCAAAAAGAAGATGTGCGACACCTGGTCCGGCGACCGCAGCAACCTTGGCAAGCTACGGCCGGAATATGGTCACGATTCGCATTTCCACATCCGTCTTCGTTGCCCTGCGGGTTCGATCGGCTGTACGCCGCAGGCGCCGGTGGCGACCGGTGACGGTTGCGACAAGACGCTTGCCTGGTGGTTCACGAAAGAGCCGTGGGCGAAGCCCGTGCCGAAGCCCGGCGCCAAGCCGGTAAAACCGCGGGAAATGATGGTCTCCGACCTACCCACCGCCTGTAAGGCCGTGCTTGCGGCCCCGTCGACCACATCAATCAATGCGACCACGTCTGGCGGCAAGATAGGAGTGGTACCTGTTCAGCCGATATCCGGAGCGGAACCCGACGACCAATTGCCGGCAACGGAGCAGTAAGAGCGAATAAACAGGCCGAACCCCTGGCCTGACTATCTTTCAAACCGCTGAGGCTTGCTATAGAAGGCTACCAAATCGATTTAAGAGATCGGGCGGAGTCGATATTTCATGGCTGGCGACAAATGCGTAGCGCTGATCGCGCATGACGAAAAGAAGGACGCGATGGCGGATTTCGCCCGCCGGAACCAGCATATCTTGTCTAGGTTTCGTATTGTCGCCACCGGAACGACGGGCGGCCGGGTCCTGGACGTCTGCCCCGATCTCAATGTGACGCGGCTGAAGAGCGGACCGCTCGGCGGCGACCAGCAGATCGGCGCGCTGATCGCCACCGGCGAGATCGATGTCTTGATTTTCTATGTCGACCCGCTGACGCCGATGCCGCATGATGTCGACGTGAAGGCTTTGATGCGGCTTGCCATCGTCTACGATATTCCGATGGCGCTCAACGCAGCGACGGCCGAACGATTGATCTCCACGCTTTAAGACCAATCCGCCCGTCGGCGGCAGATACGGAACCGGCCATGCCAAAGCTCAGTCACAGCCAAGCCCCCCAGCCCTTTCCCATCTTGATGGGCGATATCGGCGGGACCAATGCGCGTTTCTCGATTCTCGTCGATGCCTATGCCGAGCCGAAGCAATTTCCCAATCTTCATGCGGCGGACTTCAAGACCATTGACGACGCGATCCAGCAGGGCGTCCTCGACAAGACCTCGGTGCGGCCACGCTCGGCCGTGCTTGCGATCGCTGGCCCGATTAAGGGCGACGAGATCCCGCTGACCAATTCGCACTGGGTTGTTCGCCCGAAGACGATGATCAGCGATCTTGGCTTTGAAGACGTTCTTATCATCAACGATTTCGAGGCGCAGGCATTGGCCGTCGCCACCCTTTCCAGCGATGCCCGCGAGACGATCGGGCCGGAGCACGAGACCATCATCGCATCGCGCGCGGTGCTCGGACCCGGCACGGGCCTCGGCGTTGCCGGTCTCGTCCACGCCCAGCACGCCTGGATCCCGATCCCGGGCGAAGGCGGACATATCGACCTTGGACCGCGCACGGCGCGCGACCTGCAGCTCTGGCCGCATCTCGAAGCGATCGAGGGTCGCATTTCCGCCGAGCAGATCCTGTGTGGTCGCGGACTGCAGAACCTCTACCATGCGCTTTGCAAGGTCGACGGCGTCGAGCCCACTTTGATGGAGCCCGCCGACATCACCACGCATGCCCTGGCCGGCACCGACAAGCTCGCTGAGGAAACGGTGTCACTGTTTGTCACCTATCTCGGCCGGCTGGCCGGCGACGTCGCGCTGCTCTTCATGGCCCAAGGCGGGGTCTATCTTTCCGGCGGGATTTCGCAAAAGATCATCCCGGCTCTAAAGAAGCCGGAATTCCGCGCCGCATTCGAGGACAAGGCACCGCATTCGGCGATGATGCGTGCGATCCCGACCTATGTCGTGACCCATCCGCTGGCGGCACTCGAGGGCCTATCGTCCTATGCGCGCATGCCGCAGAATTTCGGCGTTGCCACCGAAGGCCGGCGCTGGCGGCGCTGAACCGCGCTAGCCAAACCGGTCCGAACTCTTTATAGAGCCGCAAAAGCCCATGCCATCCGCGGCTCGCTTGGTTTGAGACAGGAAGCCGATTTTTGAAATTGCCCGAGAGCAAAAAGGTTAGCGTCAGTACCGAGACCGTTGTCGATGTCCTGAAGCGGGTCATCGCGGAAAACGGCCGCGACCATATCCGGGGCTACGCCTTTGCTATCTTCTGCCTGATCGTTGTTTCGCTTTCGACGGGCTTTACCGCCTGGATCATGCGGTCAGTCATCGACGAGGCTTTCGTCAACCGACGCGCCGGTATGGTGTGGATCATCTGCCTGTCGATCTTCGTTGCTTTCATGCTGCGTGGCTTTGCGAGTTACGGCCAGGCTGTGGCTTTGTCGAAAATCGGGAATAATATCGTCGCCCGCTATCAGCGGCGGCTTTACACGCATCTGATGTCGCTTTCGGTCGGCTATTTCAACGAGGCGCGCTCCGCCCATATTGCAGCACAGGTCAGCCAGAACGTCGGAGGCATCCGCGACGTCCTCAACTTGACGGTCACCTCCACGGTGCGCGATGTCTTGACCTTCATCACGTTGATCGGCGTGATGATCATCCAGGATCCGCTGCTGAGCCTTGCCGTGATGGTTCTGGCACCGCCGCTGCTCTATGCGCTGCGCTATGTCTCGAAGCGCCTGCGCGCCGCGACGCGCGAATCGATCAACCTAAATAGCCACGTTCTCGGCGCGATGCAGGAAACGATCCAGGGCATTTCCATCGTCAAAGCCTTCACGATGGAAGAGGAGCTCGATCGCAAGATCAACAAGCTGATCACTGCCGCCGAAGGCCGAGCCAACCGGATCGCGCGTCTGTCCGAGCGGACCGCACCGCTGACGGACAGCTTTGCGGGTTTTGCCATCGCCAGCGTCCTTGCCTACGCGGCCTATCGGGCGATCTACCAGAACGTGCCGCCTGGGGCATTCTTCTCTTTTGTTACCGCGCTGCTGCTCGCATACGACCCGGCGCGCCGACTTGCCCGCCTGCAGGTTCAGATGGAGCGGGCCGTCGTCAATGCGCGGATGATCTACGATATTCTCGACATGGAACCCCGCCAACGGGACCTTCCCGACGCCAAGGAACTTGTGGTTACCGAGGCGAAGATCGAATTCAAGGGCGTGACGTTTGGCTACGCCCAGGGAGAGCCGGTGCTCAACCGCGTCGACTTTACAGCAGAAGGCGGGCGGACAACCGCGCTCGTCGGGCCGTCCGGTGCCGGCAAGTCCACCGTCATCAGCCTGATCCCGCGGTTCTACGATCCGCTCGAGGGACAAATCCTCATCGACGGGCAGGATATCAGCCAGATCACCAAGCATTCGCTGCGCCAGCACCTGGCTTACGTGTCGCAGCAGCCATATCTGTTTGAAGGCACGATCCGCGACAACATTCGCTACGGCCGGCCGGAGGCCACAGATGCGGAGGTCGAGGAAGCCGCGCGTCTCGCTTATGCCCATGACTTCATCATCGCCCAGCCTCGCGGATACGAGACCGCCGTCGGTGAAAATGGGGTGACGCTTTCCGGCGGCCAGCGCCAACGTGTCTCGATTGCCCGCGCGCTTGTACGAAATGCCCCGATCCTGCTGCTCGACGAGGCCACCTCAGCGCTGGACACAGAATCCGAAGCTGCCGTTCAGAAAGCGCTGGATGAAGCAATGAGCGGGCGCACGGTGGTAGTGATCGCGCATCGGCTTTCGACGGTGGTCAGGGCGGACAAGATCGTCGTCATGCAACAGGGCCGCGTCGTCGAGCAAGGCAATCACGAGACGCTTGCGGTCGCAAGTGACGGCCTTTACGCTCGGCTGAACAATCTCCAGCGGCCTGCCGTGGCCGGCAATGGCCGATAGCACGACGGCTGCAACGACACTGACAAGACGGACCGATATGAGCGACAACGCAATGAAGCTGGTGGTGGTTGGCGCAGCAGGTCGGATGGGACAGGCGCTGATCCGCGCCATTCATTCGATCGAGGGTGCTGCGCTGCATGCGGCGATAGCAAGCCCCGGATCGCCATTTGTTGGCAAGGATGCCGGCGAGATATCCGGTCTGGGGCCCAACGGCGTTTCGATCACCGATGATCCGCTCCTAGCTTTTCTCCATGCCGAAGGCGTCGTCGATTTCACCAGACCGGCCAGCAGCGTCGGCTTTGCCGGCCTTGCCGCGCAGGCGCGCATCGTGCACGTTATTGGCACGACCGGATGTTCGTCGGAAGACGAGGCGAAGTTCGAGGCCGCAGCCCGCCACGCCCGGATCGTCAAATCCGGCAATATGAGCCTCGGCGTCAACCTGCTTAGCGCCCTTGTCGAGCAGGCCGCGCGGGCGCTTCCGCCCAGCGAGTGGGACATCGAAATCCTGGAAATGCACCACAAGCATAAAGTCGATGCGCCCTCGGGCACTGCGCTGTTGCTGGGCAAGGCCGCAGCTGCGGGCCGTGGCATCGATCTTAGTGAGAATTCGGTACGTATCCGCGATGGCCACACGGGCGCGCGGCCGCCAGGCGCCATCGGCTTTGCAACGCTGCGCGGCGGCTCGGTTATCGGCGAGCACTCGGTGATCCTTGCCGGCGAAGGCGAACAGGTAACGCTTTCTCATAGCGCCGGCGATCGCTCGATCTTTGCGCGCGGAGCAATCAAGGCGGCGCTCTGGGCGCGCGACAAGAAGCCCGGCCATTATTCCATGCTCGACGTGCTCGGGCTGTCTTCACATTGATCCCAACACGGAGGAACTATTCATGAGCGGTACCCTCGTCCTCGTTCGCCATGGCCAGAGCGACTGGAACCTGAAGAACCTTTTCACGGGCTGGAAGAACCCCGATCTTACCGAGCTCGGCATCGTCGAAGCCAATGCCGGCGGCAAAGCGCTCGCCGATTATGGGATCAAGTTCGACATCGCATTCACATCCGACCTCAAGCGCGCGCAGGACACCTGCAAGATCATTCTTGAAAATGTCGGCCAGCCGAGCCTTGAGACCATCCGCGACCAGGCACTCAACGAGCGCGACTACGGGGACCTTTCAGGCCTGAACAAGGACGACGCCCGGGCAAAGTGGGGCGAAGAACAGGTGCATATCTGGCGCCGCTCCTATGACATCCCACCTCCAGGCGGCGAAAGCCTGCGCGATACTGGCGCCCGCGTCTGGCCATATTACCTGACGGAAATTCTGCCGCGCGTCCTTGCCGGCCAGAAAGTTCTAGTAGCAGCCCACGGCAACTCGCTGCGGTCGCTTGTCATGGTGCTCGACCGCCTGACCAAGGAACAGATCCTCGCCCTCAACCTCGCGACCGGCGTTCCCATGGTCTACAAGCTCAAAACGGATTCGACGGTCGCATCGAAGGAAGTGCTCGGAGACATGTCCGCAGCGCATTGAGCGCACCCTTCGCTGGAGGGTCGCTCGCCGAGCGGCCTTCAGTTCTCTATCGTGAACTGCACCCGATCGGCGGCGAAGCGGCTGATGGAATATTGGACGGGGACACCGCTAAGGTCGATGTTCAGCGCTCGCGTGACCATCGCGATCGCACCGGGTGACAATTCAAGGTCGGCGATATCGCCCGCCTCGGCATGCACGGCGCTGATCTCGGTCATGGCACGGATATAGTCCAACAATCCCATTTCACGAAAAGCCTTGGTGATCGAGCCGGTCTTTCTGTAGGCCTCGCCGATGCCGGCGAAGCGATCGCCTGGGAACCAACTCGTGGCGCGCGAGACGGGTCGCTGGTCCGCGGTTCCAAGTGTCTCAAAGCGGATGACGCCTGTGCCTTCCGAGAGCTTCAGCCAGCGCGCCACCTCGGCGCTTGCCGGCTCCTCGGCCAGCGCCAAAAGCAAGCCGCGCGTTTCGCGGACCTGATCACCGATCCCTTGCGAGAACCGCGTGCGTTTCGAGATCGGGAAATTCAGTCTTTCCTTTCGCTCGATCAAGGTTCCTCGGCCCTGTACGGCGCGGACGACCCCTTCCTGGCCCAATGCGGCGAGCGCGCTTCTCACCGTATGTCGGTTGACGCCGAACTGCTGCGCCAGCACCGTCTCGGGCGGGACCATGCCGGTCGCGTCGAAATCACCGTGATTGATCGACGCGCGGATCCGGTCGGCAATCTGCCGCCACAGAGCCACGCCGGTCTGTCGCTGTATTTCCTTCGGTCCGCCCATCCTGCCCAAACTGCGTCACACGCTTGTCATCTGCCACCACTATGGATAATACTACATTGTATAGTTGTCTATATCAATAGACATTTTGAGGAACCGGCAATGAATTCAGCACAGAGGCACGAGGCCGAAGCCATGGAGATGCGCGAACGCAAGCGCGTGACCGACCTGCTTGCGCGGGCGGAACGCGAAGAGCTTGATGCCGCCTGGGAAGCGCTGCCCGAAAGACCGGCAGTCCAGCCGGTCCGCGGACCGGAGACCGGCCTCGTCATGGTGCGCGGCCGTATCGGCGGTGGCGGATCGCCCTTCAATCTCGGCGAGGTGACGGTGACGCGCACCACCATACGTATTGCCTCCGGCAAAGTCGGTCACGCACATGCGCTCGGCACCGATCGCGAGCGGTCGCGAGTGGCGGCGATTTTCGACGCACTGTGGCAAGAGCCGGCTACTAAGGACTTCGTCGAACGGACCATCCTTGCTCCAGTTGCCGAACGGATCGGAGCGGCCGATGCCAAGAAGGCGGATGAGACCGCGGCCACCCGCGTCGATTTCTTCACCATGGTTCGCGGAGAAGACAAATGATTTCCAGCAGCGAAGCTCTCGTCGGCGGGTTCAAGGAACCGGTCTTCAATTCGCAGAGCGTCTTCAAGGCGGCAATGGACGGGATGGCGCGACCGGGCACGATTCAATCCGTCGATCCGGCAATATCGCCGCCGGCGCCGCTCGACGTTGCGGCAGGCGCGCTTGGTCTGACGCTTTGCGACCAAGACACGCCTGTCTGGCTCACCTCCACCCTCGCCAAGTCCTCAGTCCCCGCATGGCTCGGCTTTCACACCGGCGCGGCGCTGGCGGCGGACAAGCTCGAGGCCCGATTCGTGTTCATCGAGGCAGGCGCGATGGTGTCGTCGCTCAATCAATTCTCGCTCGGGACGCAGGAATATCCGGACCGCTCGGCAACGCTGATCCTCGAAGTCGCGGAACTCGAGGGCGGCAAGCAATTGGCGCTGACAGGCCCCGGGATCAAGAGCATCCAGATGATCTCGCCGATCGGCCTGCCCGAGACTTTCTTGAGGCTCTGGACCGACAATCGCGCGATTTTCCCCCGCGGTGTCGACATCATCTTGACGGCGGGCTCGCGCTTCGTCTGCCTGCCTCGCACCACCAAAATCACCGCAACGGAGATGTGATCCATGTATGTTGCAGTCAAGGGTGGCGAAGCCGCCATCGCCAACGCTCACCGGCTCCTTGCCGACCGCCGCCGCGGCGACCGCTCGCTGCCGGCCATCGGCATCGAACAGATCGTCGAGCAATTGGCGCTGGCCGTCGATCGCGTCATGGCCGAGGCTTCGCTTTACGACCGCAAGCTTGCAGCACTTGCAGTGCGACAGTCACGCGGCGACATGATCGAAGCGATCTTCCTATTGCGCGCCTATCGCACCACCTTACCGCGCTTTGGCTATTCGAAATCGCTCGACACGGCGGCGATGAAGATCGAGCGGCGCATCTCCGCGACCTACAAGGATCTACCGGGCGGCCAGCTTCTTGGGCCAACCTTCGATTATACCCACCGCCTGCTGGACCCCTCGCTTCTTAGCGACGAGGTGGTCGAGGAGGGGGCGCAAAAGCCTGCCGAACAAGGCCGCGTCATGCGCGTTTCCGAAATCCTTGCACAGGAGGGCCTGATCGAGAGCGACGGCGACCTCCCAGTGGACCAGGAGATCGGCGATCTGACGCGCGAGCCGATGGAGTTTCCGATGACGCGGGATCTGCGACTGCAGGCACTGGCGCGGGGCGACGAGGGATTTCTCCTTGCGCTCGGCTATTCAACGCAGCGCGGATATGGCCGAAACCATCCTTTCACCGGCGAAATCCGCATCGGCGAGGTCGAGGTCGAGCTTGACGTGCCGGAACTGGGATTTGCGGTTTCGCTCGGAACCATTCAGGTCACCGAGTGCCAGATGGTCAATCAATTCAAAGGTTCCGCCAAGGCGCCGCCGCAATTCACCCGCGGATACGGCCTGGTCTTCGGCCATAGCGAGCGCAAGGCGATGGCGATGTCGCTGGTCGACCGCGCATTGCGCGCCGAGGAACTGGGCGAGGATATCACCGCCCCTTCGCAGGACGAGGAATTCGTCATCTCGCATTCGGACAATGTGCAATCGACCGGCTTCGTCGAGCACCTGAAGCTGCCGCATTATGTCGATTTTCAGGCTGAACTCGACCTTGTCCGGCGTATGCGCCGCGACTTCGACGCTGCCCGCAGGGGTGGCAAGGAACCCATGCCGGAGGCTGCCGAATGAGCGAGCTTGCATCCTATAACTTTGCCTATCTCGACGAGCAGACCAAGCGGATGATCCGCCGCGCGATCCTGAAGGCCATTGCGATACCCGGCTACCAGGTGCCCTTCGCCTCGCGCGAAATGCCGATGCCCTATGGCTGGGGAACGGGCGGCGTGCAGGTGACGGCCTCGATCATCGGGCCGCACGATGTTCTGAAGGTCATCGACCAGGGCGCCGATGATACGACCAACGCGGTCTCGATCCGCGCGTTCTTCCAGAAGGTAGCCAACGTTGCAGTGACGACGCATACCGGCGAAGCGACGATTATCCAGACGCGTCACCGCATTCCCGAGGAGAAGCTTCAGGCCGATCAGGTGCTGGTCTACCAGGTGCCGACGCCGGAGCCCCTGCGCTTCCTGGAGCCTCGCGAGACCGAGACCCGGAAGATGCACGCGCTTGAGGAATACGGCCTCATGCATGTGAAGCTGTACGAAGACATTGCGCGCAACGGCCACATCGCCACGACTTACGACTATCCGGTCAAGGTCAGCGGACGCTACGTCATGGATCCTTCGCCGACGCCGAAATTCGACAATCCGAAAATGCATATGTCGAATGCGTTGCAATTGTTCGGCGCCGGGCGCGAGAAGCGGATCTACGCCGTCCCGCCATATACCGAGGTGGTTAGCCTTGATTTCGAGGATCATCCCTTCACGATCCAGCATTTCGACAAGCCCTGCGCGCTCTGCGGCGGCGAGGACGTCTACCTCGACGAGGTCATTCTCGACGACAAGGGCGGACGGATGTTCGTCTGCTCCGATACGGACCACTGCGAGGACCGCCGCACGAAGGGCCATGCCGGCCATTTGCTGGCACAGAACAAGGAGGCCGCGGAATGAGCGAGACGCCACTTCTAAGGGTCAAGGACATTTCGAAATTCTACGGCAGCCGCACCGGCTGCCGCAACGTCTCCTTCGATCTCTGGCCGGGCGAAGTATTGGCCATCGTCGGCGAATCCGGCTCGGGCAAGACCACGCTTCTGAACTGCATTTCGACGAGGCTGATGCCGACCACCGGCAGCATCGAATATCACATGCGCGACGGCCACTATCGCGACCTGTTCCGTATGAACGAGGCCGAGCGCCGTTTCCTGATGCGCACCGACTGGGGCTTCGTGCACCAGAATCCGGCCGACGGCCTGCGTATGACGGTTTCTGCCGGCGCCAATGTCGGCGAGCGGTTGATGGCGATCGGCGATCGTCACTACGGCAATATTCGTGCGACCGCGATTGACTGGCTTGGCCGCGTCGAAATCGACGCCGACCGCATCGACGACCAGCCGCGCGCCTTTTCAGGCGGCATGCGGCAGCGGCTTCAGATCGCTAGAAACCTGGTGACAGCACCGCGGTTGGTGTTCATGGACGAGCCGACGGGCGGTCTGGATGTTTCCGTCCAGGCCCGGCTGCTCGACCTCGTTCGCGGCCTGGTTCAAGATCTCGGGCTTTCGGCAATCATCGTCACCCACGACCTTGCGGTTGCCCGTCTCCTTTCACATCGGATGATGGTGATGAAGGACGGGCTGGTGATCGAGCACGGCCTTACCGACCGCGTCCTCGACGATCCGCACGAGCCCTATACGCAGTTGCTCGTCTCCTCGATCCTGCAAGTCTGATACGGAACCTTAGGGAACAAAAGCCATGGCAACGCCCCTCGTCGTTTCCGAAGTCTTCAAAAGCTTCATCATGCATCTGCGCGACGGCATTCGCCTGCCGGTCGTCGCCGACGTCTCCTTTTCCGTCGCCAGCGGCGAGTGCGTCGTGCTCGGCGGCCCCTCCGGCATCGGCAAGAGTTCACTGCTGAAGATGACCTATGGAAACTATGCCGTCGACGGTGGTCAGATCCTTGTCAATCACAAGGGGCGTATCGTTGATCTGGCGACCGCCGATCCCAGAACCGTCATCGACGTGCGCCGCTACACTATGGGCTATGTCAGCCAATTCCTGCGCACCGTGCCTAGGGTTGCCACGATTGACGTCGTCGCCGAGCCGCTGCTGGCGCGTGGCGAGACCGCGACTGCCGCCAGGGCGCGAGCCGGCGAGCTTCTGTCGCAGCTCAATTTGCCCGAAGAACTGTGGCAATTGCCGCCGGCGACATTTTCGGGTGGCGAGCAGCAGCGCGTCAACATCGCCCGCGGCTTCATCACCGACCATGCGATCCTGCTGCTCGATGAGCCGACTGCCTCGCTCGATGCCACGAACCGGCGCGTCGTCGTCGAGCTGATCGAGGCGAAGAAGAAGAAAGGCGTAGCGCTTCTCGGCATCTTCCATGGCGAGGAAGTGCGCGAGGCTGTTGCCGATCGCATCCTCGATGTCAGCATATTCTCACCAAGAACGTCGCGTGTCGCCATCGGCGCCTGACATCGCCTCGTCTTTTCCACGACCCGCCTCGTGTCGCTTTTGAGCCGACGCCGGGCGTTGCGAACCTGCGCCCGAAAGGCACCATCATGACCAGAACACTTGGCGAGCAGCCCTATATCGATCCGACCGCACGCATCACCAATTCAAGACTTGGCCGCTATACCGAAGTCTCGGAACGCTGCCGGATCGATGAGGTCGACATGGGCGATTATTCCTACGCCATGCAGGACAGCGCCATCTGGTGCACGACGATCGGCAAATTCGTCAACATCGCTGCCGCCGTGCGCATCAATGCCACCAATCATCCGACCTGGCGCGCGACGCTGCATCACTTCACCTACCGCGCTACCGACTACTGGCCGGACGCAGACATGGAGACGGATTTCTTCGAATGGCGGCGGGAGCATCGCGTCGTCATCGGTCACGACGTCTGGATCGGCCACGGCGCGACGGTTCTGCCCGGCGTCACTGTCGGCAATGGGGCTGTCATCGGTGCGGGCGCTGTCGTGGCGAAGGACGTCGCCCCCTATACGATCGTCGGCGGCGTTCCGGCGAAGCTCATTCGCGAGCGCTTTTCCAAGGACATCGGCGAGGGCATGGACCGGCTTTCCTGGTGGGATTGGGAACATGACCGGCTGCGCACCGCCCTTGCCGATTTTCGTGCGCTTTCCGCTGAGGATTTCCTCTCGCGTTACGGGGCCTGACGTCCGTTGCGTAAGTATCGGCGCGTAGGCACACATGTTTGGCTGCAACCTGCGCAATGGCAATTGTGACAACTGCCAGCCCCTTTGTGACAGTTGTTACACAAAAATGACATTTGCGCTTCACGAAGCGGGGCTAATGCCTAGCTGGACACTGGTTGAACGACTAGGGAAAAGCAGGATGTTCGAGCTGAGGAATGTGACGCGCAAGTTCGGAAGCAAACTCGCGGTCGATTCTGTGACGCTGGACATTCCCCAAGGCCAAATGGTCGGCATCATCGGCCGCTCCGGCGCCGGGAAATCGACGCTGCTGCGTATGATCAACCACCTCGCGGTGCCGTCCTCCGGCTCGATCCATTTTGCAGGTACCGAGGTTTCCGCACTGCGCGGCAAGGCGCTACGCAATTGGCAGCGCGACTGCGCGATGATCTTCCAGCAGTTCAACCTCGTACCGCGCCTCGACGTGCTCACCAACGTCATGCTCGGTCGGCTCAATCATCGCTCGACCACTCTGAGCCTCCTCAGCGTCTTCAGCCGCGAGGAGCGGATCGACGCCATCATGGCGCTTGAGCGCCTCGGTATCGAGCAGACGGCGATGCAGATGGCGGGGACCTTGTCGGGCGGACAGCAGCAGCGCGTGGCGATTGCCCGTGCCCTGATGCAGCAGCCGAAGATGCTGCTTGCCGACGAACCTATCGCCTCCCTCGACCCCCTGAACGCAAAGATCGTCATGGATGCATTGCGCGACATCAACGAGCGCGAAGGCATTACAGTGATCACTAACCTTCACACGCTGGACACGGCGCGCAATTATTGCGAGCGCATCATCGGCATGGCGGCTGGTCGGGTCGTCTTCGACGGCGCGCCTTCGACGCTGACTGCCGAGGCCGTCAACGCCATTTACGGCACCGACAAGGACGGAGCCGGCATCGATGAGACGATGACGTCGACGAGCATTAATATTCCCGAGTTGCCCGCGTTTGCCGCGGCACAAGCATCTGCCGGCGTGCAACCGCTGGCACTCGCCGGTCTCTGAGGGAGAGACCGGGATCGACGGCCCGCGTCAAGGGCACATCTCTTCAGACCGAACACAGCCGGGGACACCGGTTAATCAGGAGACGAACCCATGTTGAAGAACACCCTTTTTGCAGCCGCAGCGCTTTTTGCGCTTGCCGGCTCGGCATCTGCTGCCGACCTCAAGGAATTTCGCGTCGGCATCCTCGGCGGCGAGAACGAAGCTGACCGCCTGCGCAACTATGCCTGCCTTGCCGACCACCTGAAGCAGTCCTTCGGTTTCGAAAAAGTATCGCTCTTCCCGGCCGCCGACTATGATGGCGTTATCCAAGGCCTTCTCGGCGGTACCCTCGACTTCGCCGAACTCGGCGCCTCCGGTTATGCCGCAACCCATATCAAGGACCCGAAGGCTGTAACCCCGATCCTGACGACTGAGCAAAAGGACGGTTCCACCGGCTATTATTCGATTGGTCTCGCACTGAAGTCCTCCGGCATCAAGACGATCATGGACGCCAAGGGCAAAAAGCTCGGCTACGCCGATCCGGACAGCACCTCGGGCTACCTCGTTCCGTTGACGCAGATTCCGAAGACTACCAACATGCCGAACGACAAGTTCTTCGCATCGACCCAGTTCAACGGTGGCCACGAGAACAACCTTCTTGCAGCCTATGATGGCAAGGTCGACGTTGCCGTTGACGACTCCTCGGGCATCGGCAATTTCAAGGACGGTTTCACCTCGGGCACCTTCCGCAAGGAAGTCGACAAGGGGGCCGTCGATCCGAACAAGCTCGTCGAAGTCTGGCGTTCGCCGCTGATCCCGAACGGCCCGCTGGTCGTGCGCACCGCACTCGGCGCTGAATGGCAGACCAAGCTCGCCGACTTCTTCACGAAGCTGCCGGCTACCGACAAGAAGTGCTTCGACGCTGTCGAAGGCGGCGACTTCAAGGGCTATGTTCCTGTGAAGCCTGATTTCTACAACGCCATCATCGACGTTCGCAAGCACGCGATCGGCGGTTGATCGAGCCTATTGAGGGCGGTCGGTTCTGCCGGCCGCCCTTTTTCCGTCTGTCGTTTTAAAGTCTATGCACGAGCGTAAATCATCGATGACCCTTGCCGATCTTCATCCGCAACTACCCAGCGCCCAGGAGATCGGCGACGCGTGGAGCAGACAGGTCGCCCGCCGGCGGATCTATACGATCTTCGGCCTGCTGGTGCTGGCCGCCGCCTTCGTCTCGTCGGTGCAGTTTGCCAACGAAAGCAATGCCGGACACTTCTTCGAGCGATTGCCGCATCTGTTCGATTTCCTGAGCTGGCTCGTCCCGAAGAACTGGGGCGATGTCTGGCGTGCGCTGTTCGATCTGCCGAGCCCGAACGATCCGGGGACCGGCGGCGAGGAATATAACTTCCCTCTCGGGCGCCACTATATCTGGGGCAGCTTCTACATCCCGGAATATTTCGAGCTGATGCTCATCACCTTCAACGTGGCGCTGGTATCGACGATCATCGGCTTCATTTTCGCCGTGCCGCTTTCCTTCATCGCGTCGCGGAACCTGACACCGTCGAAACCGCTGCGGATCGTCGTCAAGCGCTTCATGGAAATACTGCGCGCCTTTCCCGAGATCGTGATTGCCGGGCTTTTTGCCGCCATCATCTCGATCGGGCCGGTTTCCGCCATCATCGCGGTCGGCCTTCACTCGATTGGCGCGCTCGGCAAGCTGTTTTACGAAACGGTGGAAAATGTCGACATGAGGGCCGATGAGGGGATCAAGTCGGTCGGCGCCAGCTGGGGCGAGCGCGTTAGGTTTGCGGCACTTCCGCAGGTATTGCCGAATTTCATGTCCTATGCGCTGCTGCGCGTCGAGATCAACGTCCGCGCCTCGACGATCATCGGTGCGGTTGGCGGCGGCGGCATCGGCGAAGAGCTGAAGCTGGCGATCTCACGCGGTTTCGGGGCCAAGACGCTGGCGCTGATCCTTCTGCTGTTCATCACCATCCTCGCGGTCGACCAGTTTTCCGCCTGGCTGAGACGACGGCTCGTGGGCGACCACGCCTTTCTGTTGCAGCATTGAGGACGTCATGACGCGCACCGCCGAAAACCATGCCGCATCCATCGAAGAGCGCTTTCCGGCCGCCTTCAATCCCCCGTTGATCAAGCGTTTCGGCTCATTGCTGACGGTCATTGGACTGCTGCTTTACGCCATCTATTCGGTCTGGTTCTTCGACCTGCCCAAGCTCATGGCCGAAGCCCATTGGGAACGTGTCGGCATCTTTCTCAGCCAGTGGATCAGCTATGACGTACAGCCGGAGTTCCGGCTTTCCGACGGCGATATAAGCATTCATTATCCGCGTTTCTCGCCGCTGGGCGATGATCCGCATCCCGATTGGGTGCGGCAAAACAATGATGGCACCGTAACCATCGACGTCGCAGGAACGAGCAAGACGGTCACGATCGCCAAATCGGAGATTACCGTCAAAGCCCACGGCCAGAGTGTCGCCGTGTTGCTTTCGAGCGGTCAACCCAAGGTGCAGGGGCCGATCCCTGCCTGGATGACCGTCTATGACGACAATGTCCTTGCCAATCTCGGCTTTGCCGGCGATGTCAGCATCGACAGCGATCGTGTCAAGATCCGCAAGCGCTTTCTCGGCTGGCCAAACTTCATCTTCGACACCCAGTCGAAATTCTTCGAGAAATCACCGCTCGAGGTCGCAACGCTATTGGTGAGCGGACCGCAGCTTGTCGCTGGACAATCGAACTGGTCGCTGGCCTTTCAGGACTTCTGGAACAACAATACCTGGCAGCACGGCGACGTTTTGACGAAGCTGCTACAGACGGTCGTGATGGCGTTTCTCGGCACGCTGCTCGGCGCTATCGTGAGTTTTCCCTTGGCTTTTCTTGCCGCCCGCAACATCACCTCCAGCCGTATCGTCAATCACATTTTCAAACGGTTCTTCGACTTTCTGCGCTCGATGGACATGCTGATCTGGGCACTGTTCTTTACTCGCGCCTTCGGCCCCGGACCGCTTGCCGGCAGTGCCGCGATCTTCTTCACAGAGACCGGCACGCTCGGAAAAATCTATTCCGAGGTGCTGGAAAATATCGACGACAAGCCGCGCGAAGGCATCCAGTCGACCGGTGCGCAGGAGGTGCTGGTGCAGCGCTACGGGATCATGCCGCAGGTCGTCCCGATCATCGTCAGCCAGACGCTCTATCAATGGGAGTCCAATGTGCGCGGAGCGACCATCATCGGCGCGGTCGGCGCAGGCGGTATCGGCCTGAAGCTTTGGGAGGCAATGCGCACCAACAAGAACTGGGAAAACGTCGCCTACATGGTGCTTCTGACGCTCGTCGTCGTAATCCTGTTCGACGCTGCATCCAACGCGTTGCGGACGCGCCTCATGGGAACACAAAACCCGCATTGAAGGCTCGTTCGGCCATCTTCATCATCATTCTGTCATGGAAATCTTTTAGCGCAGGACCTGTCTTGCCGCCGTGGCGGAAATCACGGCACTGTGCGGCGCTATCAATATTCCCCACGAATGATTCCCCAAGGATGTCCCTTGCGCTACGCTCTCTATTTTACGCCGCCGAAGGACGATCCGCTCAACGCATTGGCCAGCCGCTGGCTTGGCCGTGACGCCTTTACGGGGGTGGCCTTTCCCCCGTCGTCTCAGGATGATATCAGTGGCGAAGAACATTACGCCGTTACTGCGGATCCGCGACGCTACGGGTTCCATGCGACCTTGAAGGCGCCTTTCGGGCTGGCCGCTTCGGTCAACGAGAACGATCTCATGGATGTCGCCGGCGACTTCGCTTCGCGCATGGCGCCCTTTACCATTCCCGAGCTGGTGCTCGCCCAGCTTGGTCCCTTCTTCGCGCTCGTGCCGGCAAGCCTGTGCCAGGAGCTTCAGGATTTTTCGGCGAGCGTCGTCAAGGCGTTTGAACCATTCCGTGCTGCGCTCAGTGATGCCGATATCGCGCGCCGCAAGCCGGAGGAGCTGAGCAAGGCGCACCATGCCAACCTGTTACGCTGGGGCTATCCCTATGTCATGGACGAGTTCCGTTTCCATATGACGCTGAGTGGACCAGTCGTGCCTGAACGGCAGCCGGCCATCGAACGGGTGTTGCGCGAGACATTTGCCGATCACATCGGCCGGCCACTTTCCATCTCCGGCCTTGCCGTCTTCGTCGAAGAGACGCGCGGTGCGCCCTTTATTGTCCGTTCCTGGCTGCCGCTTGGCGGCGCTCAAAGCTGAAAGACTTGCTGACATGACCAAAGAGACCGTTCTTTCGAACGCCCGCATCATCCTCGAAGACGAGATCGTTTCCGGGTCCGTATTGATGCGCGACGGCAAGATCGCCGATATTTCAGAGGGCAAGTCCACTGTCGGCGAAGATGTGGACGGCGATTACCTGCTGCCCGGCCTGGTGGAACTCCATACCGATCATTTGGAATCTCACTACTCGCCCCGACCCGGCGTGCGCTGGAACAAGACGGCGGCGATCCAGGCGCATGACGCGCAGATCGTCACCTCAGGCATTACCACCGTCTTCGATTGCCTACGCATGGGCTCGGACGAGGACGGCGGTTTTGAGCGCGGCGAGATGCGCGACATGGCGGACGCCATTCAGGCCGCGCAGCGGGAAGATCGGTTGCGCGCCGATCACCTCATTCACCTGCGCTGCGAGGTGTCGTCGGGCAACGTGCTCGAGCATTTCGAGGACTTCAAGCAGGACCCGTTCGTGCGCCTGGTCTCGCTGATGGATCACGCTCCCGGCCAGCGCCAGTTCCAGACGATGGAGCAATACATCTTCTATTACCAGAAGAAGCGCGGCCTGAGCGACGAGGTCTTTGCCCGCTTCGTCGCCAAGCGCCAGGAAGACTCCGCCAGATACGCGAGGCCGCACCGCGATGCCATTTCCAAGGTCTGCAAGGAGCGCAACATCACGATGGCGAGCCATGACGACGCGACACTCGACCATGTCGAGGAGGCCATCGCCTATGGCGTGCGGCTCGCCGAATTCCCGACCAGCGTCGATGCCGCCAAGGCATCCCATGGCGCCGGAATGAGCGTCCTCATGGGAGCTCCGAACATTGTGCGCGGCAAGTCGCACTCCGGCAACATCGCTGCCCGAGACCTTGCCGAGATGGGCGTGCTCGACGTTCTGTCGTCGGATTACGTGCCGCTCAGTCTGTTGCATGCGCCCTTCATTGTCGCCGACGAGGTTGAAAGCATCTCGCTGCCGAAGGCGATCGCCATGGTGACCGCGACGCCGGCTCGCACCGTCAGCCTCGATGATCGCGGACGCATTGCCCTGGGTCTCAGGGCCGATCTGGTGCGCGTACGCCGCGACCACGGCGTTCCCGTCACGCGGTCAGTCTGGCGCGAAGGACGGCGTGTGGCCTGATGTCTGCGGTCGATCAAAAGCCGGCTAAGAATAACGAGGCTGCGACGGGAACGATGGTTGTCGTCGTCGGCCCGAGTGGTGCCGGCAAGGACACGTTGATGGCGCTTGCGGCGAGGCATTTTGCCGGACGCATCGACGTTCATTTCGTTCGCCGCGTCATAACCCGCGATGTCGATGCCGGCGGTGAGGACCACCGAAGCGTATCGGAAAGCGATTTTGACGCCATGCAGCGAGCCGCGGGCTTTGCCGCCTGGTGGGATGCACACGGGCTGAAATACGGCATCCCGGCATCGGTCTTCGATGAACTTGCCAAGGGGCGTCTGGTCATCGCCAATGGCTCGCGCTCAGTGCTCGATCGCTTCGACGCAGTCTTTCCGCTGATGACGGTGATCAACGTCACCGCTCGGCCTGACGTGCTGGCGGAACGACTGCAAGCACGCGGGCGCGAGACCCGGGAAGATATCCTCAAAAGGCTGGCGCGGGAAACACCGGTTATGAAAGGGCGCTACGACATCATCGACATCGACAACAGCGATGCGTTGGCGGACGCCTGCCTCGCCATGGTCGAAGCCCTTGACGCGATCATGGCAAGAAGAGCCCGCCTGCTCTGAGGCCTCCGGTTTTAATGGGCTTCATCCCAATTCGTTGCCGCGCGGGCATCGACTTTCAGCGGCACCGACATGTCGACAGCCGGCATCGCGGCGTTTTCCATCGTATGGACGATAATCGGTACAGTCCGCTCGACATCGCCGTCCTCGACCTCGAAGATCAGTTCGTCGTGCACCTGAAGCAGCATGCGGACGCGTTCGCCGAGCCCGGCTTTCTGTAGCGCGGGCTCGATCTGGACCATGGCGCGCCGGATGACGTCGGCGGCCGAGCCCTGGATCGGCGCATTGATCGCGGCGCGCTCGTTAAAGGCTCTGACTGAAGGATTGGACGAACGGATTTCGGGATAATGGGCGCGACGACCGAAGATCGTCTCGACATAGCCCTTTTCTCGCGCGGACGCCTTGGTGCTTTCCATATAGTCGCGGATGCCGGGAAAGCGCTCGAAATATTTCTTGATGTAGTCGCCAGCCTCCGAGCGCTCGATGGAGAGTTGGTTTGCCAGGCCGAATGCCGAAATACCGTAAATGATGCCGAAATTGATCGCTTTGGCCCGGCGGCGCACTTCGCCGGGCATACCCTCGACCGGGACACCAAACATCTCTGATGCCGTCATGGCGTGAATATCAATGCCGTCAGAAAACGCCTGTTTCAGCTGCGGGATCTCGGCGACATGTGCCAGTACCCGCAACTCGATCTGGCTGTAGTCGGCGGAGATTAGCTTGTGGCCGGGCGTCGAGATGAAGGCCGTGCGGATCTTCCGCCCCTCCGCCGTGCGCACCGGGATGTTCTGCAAGTTCGGTTCCGAGGACGACAGGCGCCCGGTCGATGTCGACGCCATGGAATAGGACGTGTGGACGCGCTTGGTCTCCGGGTGAACGTAGGTCGGGAGAGCGTCGGTATAGGTGGACTTCAGCTTGGTGAGCTGGCGCCAGTCGACAATCTTGCGCGGCAGGTCGAAACCCGCAGCGGCAAGGTCTTCCAACACCTGCGCGGAGGTCGACCATTGGCCGGTCTTGGTCTTGCTGCCGCCGGCCAGACCCATTTTGCCAAACAGAATATCGCCAAGCTGTTTCGGCGAGCCGATGTTGAAACGTTCGCCGGCAAGCTTGTATATGTCATCTTCGAGCGCGGCCGCTCCCTGAGCCAGCTCGCCGGACAGTCGCGACAGAATCTGCCGGTCGACGGTGATGCCGCGCTCTTCCATGTTGGCCAACACCGACACCAGCGGTCGCTCCAGCCGTTCATAGACGCGCGTCAACTTGGCGGCTGCAAGCCTTGGCTTCAACACCATCCAGAGCCGCAGCGTCACGTCGGCATCCTCGGCAGCATAAGCGGTCGCCTTGTCGATATCGACAAGATCGAAGCCGATATTGGTCCGGCCGCTGCCGGCAACATCTTTGTAGGAGATGGGCTTGTGGCCGAGCCAACGCTCCGAAAGACCGTCCATGCCATGCGTGGCGTTCGCGCCGCCGTCAAGGACATAGGACATCAGCATAGTGTCATCGAAGCCTCTGACCTCCATCTTGTAGCGCTTCATCAAGAGGTAGTCGTACTTCATATTCTGCGCGACCTTGAGGATCGAATTGTCCTCAAGCAAGTCTTTCAGACGTGGCAATGCATCGCGCATGGCGATCTGGTTCTCGGCCGGTCCGCCGCCCAGGAGGTCGCCGACCCCCGTCTTGTGGCCGAGCGGCACATAGGCTGCCCTGATGACGGTTCCTGCCGGATCGCGCGTGTTGTCGGCAAGCGCCAGCGAAAACCCGACGAGCTCGGCCTGCATCGGGTCGAGCGACGTCGTCTCCGTATCGAAGGCGACGAGGCCTGTCGCGCGCGCGTCGGCAATCCAGGCGTCGAGCGTCGTGAGGTCGCGGATCGTCACATAGGTCGAATGGTCGATCGGCAAGGCGGTAAAGGCTGCTGACCGCGCTTTGACGAGCTCGCCCGGCTCAGCAGCATCTTCACTGGCATTTCTGAACTTCTTCGTATCGGGGACGGAGGTGGCCGGCCCCTCCAGGTCAGTCGGGGCGCCGGCTACCAGACCGCCGGCCTTGTCGACATCGAGATCTGGGCCGTGAGCGGCGTTGCCCCACTCGACCTTGACGTAGGCAGGTTCGATCGCGGCCGCATCGCACTCGCAGGCTTCGGCCACGCGACGCGTCAATGTGGTGAATTCCATCGTTTTCAGGAAGCCGATCAGCTTCGGCCCATCCTGTTTTTCGAGCACCAGCGCGTCCAGCGGCATATCGATCGGCACGTCGGTTCGCAGCGCCACCAGCAGGCGGGAGAGACGCGCCAGCTCGGCATTTGCAATGATGTTCTCCCGGCGCTTCTCCTGCTTGATCTCGCCGGCGCGGGCAAGAAGCGTATCGAGATCACCGAATTCCTCGATAAGCTGCGCCGCCGTCTTCGGGCCGATGCCAGGTATGCCAGGCACGTTGTCGACGCTGTCGCCGGTCATCGCCTGCAGATCGATCATCTTTTCCGGCGGGACGCCCCATTTCTCAATGACGTCCGGAATGCCGATCTGCTTGTCCTTCATGCTGTCGTACATGTGGACGGTTGATGTGACGAGCTGCATCAGATCCTTGTCGGACGAGATGATGGTCACATCGGCGCCCGTCGCTTCTGCCTGGCGCGCATAGGTGGCGATGATGTCGTCGGCCTCGAAGCCTTCGGTCTCGATGCAGGGCAGATTGAAAGCGCGCGTAGCCTCGCGGATCAGACCAAATTGCGGGATCAGCTCTTCCGGCGGGGCGGAGCGGTTCGCCTTGTAGGCGTCATAGATATCCTTGCGGAAGGTCTTTGAGGAATAGTCGAAGATGACCGCGAAATGCGTCGGCGTCACCCCGACCGAAGTATCACGTGCCGATGTCAGCAGCTTCCACAGCATGTTGCAGAAGCCGGAGACCGCGCCGACCGGCAATCCATCGGATTTGCGCGTCAGCGGCGGTAACGCATGAAAGGCTCGGAAAATGAAACCAGAGCCGTCGACAAGAAAGAGATGATCACCGTTTTTCATGGGGAAATGGATAGCGCGGCGCGAAGGAAAGGTCCATTGCGGGGTTGAATTTCGCCTGTAAAATCCTTGCAACCGGAATGTATAAATTATTGCGCCATTTCTTTTTGAGAGACAGAATTTTCAATGACAATCCACCATATTCTTGCGGCATACACGCGCGCCCTTGCCTTCACAACAGTGATTTTTGCGGTCTGCTACTGGGCCCCTGGTGACAGCGGTTCCGTCATTTTTCGAAGGGTGCTTTTGGCACCACTGTTCCTGTTGGCTATCCTCGGCCTTAGGAGCCATTTCCCGCGATTCAACGACAATACCCGCAGTGTTGGCACCCAGATCGCGTTCCAATTGCTGACTGCGTTGGCGATGTCCGTCTTCAGAGTGTCAATCGGCCCCTCCGAAGACGCTAGCGTTAACAAGTCGCTCGTCATCTTCCTTGCGTTTGCAAGGTTCATGACGATCTGGAATGTGGCATTCTTCGTCTTCGACCGCCGCTCTCGATAATAGTTCGGTCACCAAACTGTTACCAATTTGTAATTGGCGGCAGCCGCGCCTTCCCTTGAAAAACCTTATTCTCATTCTCATCTATTTGTTACCGGCGTACAAGAAACGCCGAGGGTTTGGCAGCCGGCTTGTCCCCCGCCGCTCCAGACTTGGACAAAGGCCTTATCCCCCCTCTCCGGGCCTTTGTCCCCCTTTTTGAAGCCGTCATGGTTCCTCCAGGCCATGGCGGCTTTTTCCTTTTCAGCGATCGCTTTCACCGGCAGCAAGACAGTCGCCGGGCGAATCGACAAGGGCGGTTTTTTTGGCTTAAATCGCCTGCGATTTATCGATTGTTTTTGCCGCAAAAGAGCGCATATCTACAATCATGGGATTTAATCGGATGGACTCCGCGGCCTACCTTGCCAGTCAATTGGCGAAGGGATTTTCCCGATCGTTGCATCAACGAGCGGCGGGGCTCGGTTTTTCGCCCGGCCAATTCCCGATCCTACTTGAACTTTGGTCCGAAGATGGGCTGACGCAGAAGCAATTGCTGGAGCGCGTCGACATCGAGCAGGCGACGATGGCCAATACGCTTTCCCGCATGGAACGCGACGGCCTGATCGAGCGCAAGCCGCATCCAACCGACAAGCGGGCGCAACTCGTCTTTCTGACCGAAAGGGCAATGGCGATGCAGGCAGACGCCATCAAGGCGGCGATCGCCGCGGATCAGGATCTTTTCAAGGGCTTCCGCGCTTTTGAGCGCGCACTGCTGATCGAGTATATCCGCCGGATCCTCGACAATGCCAAGCGGCTGTGAGCGAGCCGACCTTTGCGACTGGACCAGAAAATTTAAGGTGCTTTTGCCTCGAAACGAGACCGGCTTTGGTCTATCGTCCGCGCGAATCTTCAAGGCCTAGATCAGAAGGAGCAAGATATGACCGACATATCGCCCGTCCTCGACCGCGCTGACGCAAATCTCACATCGAGCCTCGACAGGCTCTTCGAGCTCCTTCGCATCAAGTCGATCTCGACGGACCCCGTATACAAGCCCGAATGCCGAAAGGCTGCCGAATGGCTGCGGGACTACCTCATATCGATCGGCTTTGACGCATCCGTGCGTGACACGGCCGGGCATCCGATGGTCGTTGGCCGTCATGACGGCGCGAGCACCGATGCGCCGCATCTGCTTTTCTACGGTCATTACGACGTCCAGCCGGTCGATCCCCTCGATCTCTGGGAAAACGATCCGTTCGAGCCTGGCATCAAGGATATCGGCCAGGGTCGGAAGGTCATCACCGGGCGGGGCACCTCCGACGACAAAGGCCAGTTGATGACCTTCGTCGAGGCATGTCGGGCCTACAAGGACATCAAAGGGGCGCTCCCCTGCAGCATCACCATTCTGTTCGAAGGTGAGGAGGAATCCGGGTCGCCGTCACTCAAGCCTTTCCTCGAGGCCAATGCGGCAGAGCTTAAGGCGGACTACGCCCTTGTATGCGACACCGGCATGCTTGACGCCGAGACGCCGGCGATCTCTGCCGGCTTGCGCGGCCTCGTCGGCGAAGAGATTATCGTTACAGCCGCCGATCGCGACCTTCATTCCGGAATGTACGGCGGAGCCGCGGCCAACCCAATCCATATCCTCTCCGACATTCTGGCAGGCCTACACGATGCCACGGGCAAGGTGACGTTGCCTGGCTTTTACGACGGCGTCGCGGAGACACCCGACGATGTCAAAGCTGCCTGGAAAAAACTCGATTCGGCCTCTGAGGCATTCCTCAAGGACGTCGGGCTTTCCATTCCTTCCGGCGAAAGAGGCCGTTCGATCCTCGAACTTACTTGGGCGCGGCCAACCGCTGAGGTAAACGGCATCACCGGTGGCTACACCGGCGAAGGATTCAAAACGGTGATTGCCTCCAAGGCTTCCGCGAAGGTGTCGTTCCGCCTCGTCGGCCGGCAGGACCCGGCGGCGGTCCGCGAAAGCTTCCGCACCTATGTCCACTCGAAAATCCCGGCCGACTGCACGGTCGAGTTCCACAAGCACGGCGGCTCGCCGGCCATCCAGCTTCCCTACGATTCGGCACTGCTGGGGAAGGCGAAGGTCGCATTGTCAGCCGAATGGCCCAAGCCCGCCGTGGTCATCGGCATGGGCGGCTCCATCCCGATCGTCGGCGATTTTCAAAAGATGCTCGGTATGGAATCGCTGCTGGTCGGCTTCGGGCTCAGTGACGACCGCATCCATTCGCCCAACGAGAAGTACGACCTGATATCGTATCACAAGGGCATCCGTTCCTGGGTGCGCATTCTCGACGCGCTTGCTGTCTGACGCTGGCCAAGATCTCATCCATACGTGGCAGATAGACCGTACGAGAAGGACGAAAATCCTCGGCTGCAAGGGAAACTTGCTTTCCGGCCCAATAAGGCACAAAGTTCGCATCAGGCCAAATTCGGATTCGACAAGCGGCCCGCGCTGATGTAACAGTTGATTAAACGATTAATCAACGCTTGTTAAAACAATGGCCACCAACCGCTCCGGACCAAATCTCAGCAGGATTGCCGCTTCACTCGGCGTCTCCGTCGCAACCGTGTCCAATGCCCTTTCCGGCAAGGGGCGAGTCTCGGCCGAGCTTGGCGAGCGCATAAGGGCAACGGCAACTGCGCTCGGCTATGTGCCGAGCCAAGCGGGCCGCGCACTTCGGACCGGGCGCAGCGGCGTTCTCGGACTGGTGTTGCCGGATATTTCCAACCCGCTTTTTCCGCAGATCGCCCAGGCAATGGAATATGCCGCATCGATCGCCGGCTATGGTGTGCTGATTGCAGATAGCCGCGGCGACGTCGCCAGGCAGACCGAGGCGATCAATAGGCTGTTGGAGCGTGGAGTGGACGGGATGATCATCGTTCCGCGCCGTGGCACGCGCATTGCGGATATCGGCTGTCCTGTCGCGGTGGTCGATACGCCGTCGACACCGGGCAACACTGTGTCCGCCGATCATTGGCAGGGCGGGCGGCAGATCGCGTCCTATCTGTGCGACCTTGGCCATCGCGACTTCCTGCTTCTTGGCAACAACCCCGCCTCCAACGTGCAGAACGACCGCATTGGCGGCATCAAGTCGGCCCTTGATCCATCCGCCCGTGTCGAGGTCCTCTGGATAGAATCCATTGAAGAACGCCACGGCACCGGATGCCTGCTTGGGCTCGCTGACAAGGCAAGGGAGGGCTTTACTGCCTTTGCCGCCATATCCGACCTTGCAGCATTGCGCGCCCTTACCGAATTGCAAAGAGCCGGGGTTACCGTGCCGGGCAGCGTCAGCGTTACCGGTTTCGACGATCTGGTGTGGTCCCCGGTCGTCACGCCGGCGCTGACGACCATGCGAATGGATATGGCGACGATTGCCAAGGTCGCAATCGCCGCCCTCGTCAATGCGATTGAAAAGAGGCCGCCGGGCGAAAGCTTCGAGGACGATCCGCTCTCTGGGATCAGCCGCATCGTCACGGCGACGGTATCGCGCGTCCCGATGCAACTGATCGTTCGTCAATCTTCCGGGCCTGCCCGGCCGACAAAAACAGACCCTTCCGATGGAGAACCCAGCGAATGAAAAAACTGCTCATCGCATCGGCAACGCTGCTTTCGCTATTGCCGGCCGCTGCTGGCGCTGTCGAGAGAACGCTGACAATCTCGGTCTACGCCTTTGCGCAAGACGACTACAAGAAGCTGGTCTACGATCCGTTCGAAGCCAAATGCGGCTGCAAGTTGGTGGTCGAGACGGGCAATAGCGTCGAGCGGCTGGCCAAGATGGAGGCAAACAAGGCCAATCCCGTCATCGACATGGCGGTGGTCTCGATGGCCGACGCGTTGCAAGCGGCGCGCGCCGGCCTGATCGACAAGATCGACACGTCGAAGCTCTCAAATTTCAACAAGCTCTATGACCTTGCCAAGGACCCGAACGGCGATGGAATGAGTGTTGGTTACACGTTTTACGCCACGTCGATCGCCTATCGATCCGACAAGATGAAGATCGAATCCTGGGCCGACTTGCTGAAGCCTGAATATGTCGGCCATGTCGCCTTTCCAAACGTTACGACGAACCAGGGGCCGCCCGCGCTCTATATGCTTGGCCAGGCATTGGGCAAGGATACGCCCGATCTGAAAGCGCCGATTACGGCGATGGGCGACCACAAGGGCGATATCGTCACCTTCTACGAAAAGTCCTCGCAGCTGGTGCAGTTGATGCAGCAGGAGGAAATCTGGGCAGCGCCCATTGGCCGCTTTTCCTGGGCCGGCTTTACCAAGCTGAACGTTCCCGTTGCCTGGGCGACGCCCAAGGAAGGCCAGACCGGCGGCATGAACGTCATGGTGATGACCAAGGGCTCGAAAAACCAGGATCTGGCGCGGGAGTTCATGGATTTCTGGCTCTCCACCGATATCCAGACAGCGCTCGGCCAGAAGCTGGTCGACAGCCCCGCCAACAAGGAGGTCAAGCTACCGCCCGAGGTCGCCAACAACCTCACCTATGGCGAGGACACCGTGAAGAGCCTCAAGCTGATCCCCTCGGCCGTGGCGCTCGATGAGCGCAACACCTGGGTCAAGGAGTGGAACGAGATCGTCAGCCAGTAAGGGCGTCGCTGCCATCCGCAAATATCCGTCGTTGGGAAGGTTGGGTTGAATGTTCCAGAACAGGACCGAAGCGCTGGCGCTCGCCATCCCGGCCGCGCTATTTGCCTCGATAGTTTTCCTGGTGCCAGTCGTCATGCTACTGGCCGAAGGATTTCGCTCTCCTGTCGGCGACTGGTCGTTTGCATCCTATAGCTCGTTCTTTTCCGAGACTTTGAACCGGACGGTCTTCCTGCGGACGCTACGGCTTGCCTTTGAAGTCACGGCGGCATCTGCTGTCATCGGCTATGCCGCAGCCTTTGCCATCGTCAACATGCCCCCAAAGGGCAAAGGCCGCATGGTCGGTCTCGTCGTGCTGCCGCTGATGATCTCGCCCGTTGCCAGAACCTACGCCTGGATCGTCATTCTCGGCCAAACCGGCATCGTCAACAAGGCACTGATCGCATTGCATCTGACCGACGGTCCTATCCGTCTGCTGTTCAGCGAAACGGCCGTCTTCATCGGGCTGCTACAGCTGTTTTTGCCGCTGATGATCCTCTCGCTGATCAGCGCACTTGAAAACCTGCCACGGGATGCGATACCGGCAGCGCGCGTGCTCGGCGCCAACTGGCTGCAAGTCTTCTGGAAGGTCGTCCTTCCGCTGACGCGTGAAGGACTGGTGATCGGCGGGACGCTTGTCTTCACCGGGTCGCTCACCGCCTATATCACCCCCGCCATTCTCGGCGGTTCCAAGGTGCTGATGCTCGAGACGCTGCTATACCAGCGCGTCACCGTTTCCAACGATTTCGTTTCCGCCAGCGTTATCGCCTTTGTCCTCATCGTCATGAGCTTCGCCGCAAACCTGGTGCTGAAGCGTCTTGCTACAGCGAGGAACAGGTCGTGAGCCGCAGCCTTTTTTCGCCGCTGATCCTTTGCCTCCTTCTGGTCTTCCTGATCGGACCCTTCGTGATCATCGTCGCTGCATCGTTCTCGGCCGGCGAGACCCTCGCCTTTCCGCCACAGGGGTTGTCACTGCGCTGGATAGTGAAGGTGTTCACCATCGACAGCTTCCGCAGCAGTTTCGCGATGTCGATGATGCTTGCAATCGGCGGCACGCTCTTCGCGTTGATCCTCGGGGTACCGGCCGCCTATGCATTGTCGCGCTACAAGCTGCCCTTTGGCGAGACGATCCGAACCATCGTCTCTGCACCGATCATCGTACCCGGCATCATCGTCGGCCTTGCGGTTCTGCGCTATCTGGTCGTCCCTTTCGCCTTCAGCATTACCGTCGCGCTGTTTTTCGCCCATACCGCGCTGGTGCTGCCCTATGCGGTGCGCGTCGTCTCAGCCAGCCTCGGCAACCTGCGCGCCGATATCGAGGAGGCCGCAGTTCTGCTCGGCTCGTCGCGCGTCGGCGCATTCTTCCGCGTCGTGCTGCCGAATATACGCGGCGGAGTGCTTGCAGCCTTTATCCTCGGCTTTGTCACCAGCTTCAACCAGGTTCCGGTGTCGCTGTTTCTGTCCGGCCCCGGTTTACAGACATTGCCGATCAACATGCTCGGCTACATGGAAACCACCTACGATCCTTCTGTCGCTGCCCTGTCCGCCCTGCTTGCCTTTCTTTCGGTGGGTATTGTCTTTGTCGCCGAACGCTTCCTAGGATTCTCCAAATATGTCTGACCCTGACTACCTCACCCTTGAAGGGCTAACGCTCGCCTATGGCGACACCGTGGCCGTCAAGGACCTCGATCTTTCGATCGGCAGGGGCGAGCTGGTTGCGTTGCTCGGGCCTTCGGGCTGCGGCAAGACCACGACAATGCGCGCGATTGCCGGGCTGCTGGCCCCAAGTTCGGGCAGGATCAATCTCGACGGAGCCGACATCACTCGCGTGGCTGCAAACAAGCGCGCCGTTGGCCTGGTCTTCCAATCCTACGCGCTTTTCCCGCACCTCACGGTCTATGAAAACGTAGCCTTCGGGCTGCGGCTGAAAGGACTGCGCGGCAGCGAACTCGATGACCGCGTCGGCCAGGGGTTGAAATCGGTGGGCCTTGCCAACCTTTCAAGCCGCAAGCCCGCCGAACTGTCCGGTGGCCAGCAGCAGCGTGTGGCTCTTGCCCGCTCGATGGTGATGGAGCCGAAGGTGCTGCTACTCGATGAGCCGCTGTCGAACCTCGATGCCCGCCTTCGGCTCGAAATGCGCACCGAGCTGCAGCGCGTTCAGAAAGAGACCGGCGTGACGATGATCTTCGTGACGCACGACCAAGTCGAGGCGCTGGCGCTAGCTGATCGGATCATTGTGATGCTGAACGGCGGCATCGAGCAAATCGGGACTCCGGAGGATATTTACAACAGGCCGATTTCTGCATTCGTCGCCGATTTCGTCGGCTTCGAAAACATGTTTGCGCTCGAGGCCGGGCAGCTGAAAACCGCAAACGGAGCGGTGACGCTTGACGAGCCACCGCCAGGCGGCGCGGTTGGCCTTGCCTGGCGACCGCGTGCGGTCACGTTGGGAACAGGGCCATTCCAAGGGACGGTGCGCGGCACATCCTTTGCCGGCAACACACGCGAATATCTGCTCGACACGAAGCTCGGCCCGATCAAGGCCGAGGTTGACGCTGCCATCGGTGCGCACTCGATCGGCAGCATGCTGGCTTTTGGCCTTCCCGTCGCATCTGCGGCGCCCTTGCAACGATACGGGTGAGATGATGGGGGTCTGGATCGACACCGACATGGGGTTCGACGATATCGCGGCCATTCTCGTAGTGGCGCATTCCGATCTTGTGATCGACGGCGTTTCACTCGTCTGCGGCAACGCGCCGCTTGCCCAGGTTCGCAGCAATGCTGCCAGCGCGGCAGCCACGTTCGGTTGGGGCTTTCCGATCCATGCGGGGCGCGAGCTGCCGGTCCTCTGCGCAGTGGAGACGGCGCAGCGCGTTCTTGGCGACAGCGGCATTCCGACGATGGGCCGCACGCTCGCCCCGGCAATAGAAATTGCTGCAAGCGATGGCTTCACGGCGCTCTGCTCCTGGCTCGAGTGTGGCCTTGGCCCACGGCGGATCCTGGCGCTCGGACCGCTGACCAATATTGCAGCCCTTGCGTTGGCCCGGCCGGATCTTGCTGGGCGCATCACAGAGCTTGTCTGGATGGGCGGCAGCGTCACGTCCGGCAACCACACCGCATCGGCCGAGTTTAACGCCTATGCAGATCCCGAGGCGCTGGCCATCGTCCTTGCGCACGGGCTCCAGCTGAGGATGGTCGACCTCGACATTTGTCGCCAGGTGCTGGCGAAGCCCGAGGATGCAAACCTCGTCCGTCAAGCGACTGGCCGCAACGCCGAATTGCTCGCCGATCTCTTTGGCGGCTATATCGATATCGGCATCAGCCGGGGGCGTGCGGCGATGGCGATCTACGACCCGACGGCCGCTGCAATCTTCGTAGCGCCAGAGATTGCCGAGTTCCGCCATGCGCGGATCGACGTCGAGCTGAAGGGACAGCATACGCGGGGGCGCACCGTCGTTGAAACACGTGCCTCGCACGCAGCGTTCAACGCGCATTATGCAGCCGAAATCGATGTCGAGAAGGCCCGCACGATTATTCTCGGCGCACTCGTGAACGAGGCGCGCCGATGAACCAGCACCTGTCTCCAGAACCCGCCGACCTCAACCTTCCAGAGTTGCGCGCCCGTGCCGTCGCTGCGGCACGAGGCGACCTGGCGTTCGACCTGTTGATTACGGGCGGCAAGATCGTCGATATGGTAACGGGTCAAATCCGCGACGCCGATATCGGCATCGTCGGGCCGCTGATCGCCAGCGTCCATGCATCGCGTTCGCGACAGGACGCAACCGAGACGCTCGACGCGACCAACGCCTTTGTTTCCCCGGGCCTGATCGACATGCATATGCATATCGAGAGCTCGATGGTCACCCCGGCAGCCTATGCAGAGGCGGTCCTGCCCCGCGGCGTGACGACAATCGTCTGGGACCCGCACGAGCTGGGGAATGTCCACGGTCTCGACGGCGTGAAATGGGCGGTCGAAGCGATCGGTTCGCTTGCCCTGCGCGTCATCCCGCTGGCGCCCTCCTGCGTGCCTTCGGCGCCTGGATTTGAACTAGGGGGCGCGGATTTCGACGCCTCTAGGATTGCAGAGATGCTATCCTGGCCCGAGATCGGCGGCATCGCCGAGGTGATGAACATGCGCGGCGTCATCGACGGCGACCCGCGCATGAGCGAGATCGTCAATGCGGGTCTTGCTTCCGGCAAACCGCTCTTTGGCCATGCACGAGGGCTTGGTGGAGCCGATCTCAACGCCTTTATGGCAGCAGGCGTCAGCTCCGATCACGAGCTGATCTCCGGCGCCGATTTTCTCGACAAACTTGGCGCCGGACTGACGATCGAACTGCGCGGATCGCACGACCATCTGCTGGCGCAATTCGTCGAGGTCATCAATACGCTCGGCCACCTGCCGCAAACGGTGACGCTTTGCACCGACGACGTGTTCCCCGACGAGCTCTACTTCGACGGTGGCCTCGATGACGTGGTTCGGCGGCTTGTGCGCTATGGGTTGAGGCCGGCATGGGCGCTGCGGGCAGCGACCCTGAATGCTGCCATGCGGCTCCAGCGTCCCGACCTCGGCCTGATCGCGGTGGGCCGTCGCGCCGACATCGCGCTTTTTGATAGCCTGCGGGGTTTTACGGCACGCAAGGTCATCGTCAATGGTCGGGTCGTTGCCAGTGAAGGTAAGGCCACTTGTTCGCTCGCCCCGCGCGATGCCACCCCGCTTGCTCACTCCGTCAAGCTTTCGCCGCTCTCCGAGGAGGATCTCCGGGTTCCCGCGACAGGCGGGCGTGTGCGCATCGCGACGATCGACCGGCCGCGCTTTACGCAGTGGGGCGAGATGGATGCAGAGGTTGAGGGCGGGTTTGTCGTGCCTCCTGCCGGGACGACAATGATTGCCGTCGTTCATCGGCATGGCAAGGCAGACAGCCGTCCACGTATCGGCTTCCTCCGGGATTGGGGCGAATGGCGCGGCGCCTTCTGCACCACCGTCTCCCATGACAGCCACAATCTTACTGTTTTCGGCAGCAACATCCGCGACATGATGCTTGCCGCCAACGCGGTGATTGCTGCCGGCGGCGGAATGGCGGTTGCCTCGAACGGCTTGATCGATGCCATCCTGCCGCTTCCCCTTTCCGGGCTGATGACCGAAAAGCCGCTTCATGACACCGCCCATGCCTTTCGAGTGCTGCGCGCGGCAATGGAGAAAATCGTCGATTGGAAGCCGCCCTATCTGGTCTTTAAGGCGTGCTTCGGAGCAACGCTTGCCTGCAATCCCGGCCCGCACCAAACCGACCGAGGCATCGCAGATGTGGTGGCGGGGAGATTGTTGGAAAGCCCGGTGATTGATAGCGCTTGATCGTTAAATCAGAGCGGCACTTCTGATTGAAGCTCCTGCTCGACGAGCGTCGTCCAGAAGGCGACGCCCGAGGCGATGGCGTCGTCATTAAAATCATAGCCAGTATTGTGATGGAGGGCGCCGTCAACCGCCGGCCCGTTGCCGAGCCATACGTAGCAGCCGGGCACTTTCTCTGCAAAGAAGGAGAAATCGTCACCGGCCGTTGAAGGCGGAAATCGCGTCAGCACTTTCTTGCCGAACACCGATCTGGCAGCCACAAGCGCCCTCGACGTCGCTTCCGGATCGTTGACAACGGGCGGGATCCGCCGTTCGAACTCGTAGTCGATCTCTATGTCGTACATGACCGCGGTACCGCGGGCGAGCCGGCCAATTTCCTGTTCCAGTTGATCTCGAACCTCTGCCGTATAGGCCCGTGCAGTGCCGCCGATCTCGACCGTATCGGGAATGACGTTCAGCGCCAGCGGGTTGCCTGCCTGCAGCGAACAGGCGCTGACGACGGCGGGCTGCATCGGGTCGATCACGCGCCCGACGATCGTCTGGACGGAGGAGAGGAAAGTCGCAGCGGCGGTTATCGGATCCTTGCCGAGATGTGGCTTGGCGCCGTGCGTGCCAGTTCCGCGAAAGACGACGCGCCAACTATCTGAGGAAGCAAGTTGCGGCCCTTCGACTACAGCCATTTCGTCAGTCGACAGCCCGGGCATATTATGCAGGCCATAGACCGCGTCACAGGGGAAGATATCGAACAGGCCATCCTCAACCATACGTCTGGCGCCGCCCCTTCCCTCTTCCGCCGGCTGAAAAATGAAATGCACCGTGCCCGAAAAGCTGCGCGTTGCGGCCAGCTGGCGAGCAGCGCCGACAAGCATGGTCGTGTGGCCATCATGACCGCATGCGTGCATTTTTCCCGGTATCGTCGATTTGTAGGGTCTGTCGGCCTTTTCCGGCATGGCAAGCGCATCCATATCGGCCCGCAGCCCGATAACCCGGGTTCCGTTGCCGACTTGAAGCGTGCCGACCACGCCGGTTTTCCCGAGGCCGTGATGGACAGCGACACCTGCTACTGACAGCAGCCTGGCAACAATATCGCTGGTGCGCGCTTCCTCGAAGCCGAGTTCGGGGTGGGCGTGCAGATCGTGGCGAAGTTCAGTCAAAAAAGGCAGGTCACTCGAGGAAAGACTGGCAATCGTCATCAATGAATAGTCCTTGTTGCGGCAACAGAATCCGTTCCGCGCCCTAAAGGCTATATCGTTTTATCCAGAAAAAATGCGGGCGATACAACTCGTTTTGCTTGGGCTAACGGACGCGTGTAAGCCGGATGTGCGGCTATCGACGCTGAGTTGCGGCCGGCTGCTAGTTGGGCGCCTTTGCGAAGACATGTGCCTTGCCCAGCACGTCGACCTGCACGGTGCTGCCGACCGCGGGAAGTGCGACACTGGAGCATTTGACGACCAGAGGCACGCCATAAAGCGCAAGCGTCACGGTGCAGACGGCACCGCCGAATTCGACATCCGTCACTTTCGCCGAGCAGGCCTGGCGCACATCGCCGTTGCCGCCGATCGCTGTCAGGCGCAGCTGCTCGGGCCGCAACATGATGTCGGCCTTGCCGCGTCTGTTGGTTGCATCCGTTTCGATCCGGCCGAGGACGCAGTCGGCAAAGCCGTCGCCAAGATCGGCAGGCATCAATATGGCATCGCCGAGAAAGCTTGCCGTCTCGCGATCGACCGGGTTCAGGTAGAGTGTCTGCGGGGTGCCGGCCTGGATCAACCGGCCGTCGCGTAGCACCGCGACCTGATCGGCAAAGGAAAGCGCCTCCGCCTGGTCGTGCGTCACCAATATGGCTGTAATGCCGGCATTCTGCAGCACGCGGGAGACGGCCTTGCGCATGTTTTCCCGAAGGCCAGTATCGAGCGCCGAGAAGGGTTCGTCGAGCAACATCAGACGGGGCTTGCGCGCGAGCGCCCGGGCAAGGGCTACCCGTTGCTGCTGACCGCCGGAAAGCTGGTGCGGCCGCCGATCGAGCATGATGCGATCGAGTTCGACCATATCGACGAGGCCATTGATCAGCTTGTCGCGATCAGGCGTACCACGCTCCATGCCGAAGCCGATATTGTCGGCAACGGTTAGGTGCGGGAAGAGCGCTCCATCTTGGGAGACAATGCCGATGCCACGCCGATGGGCCGGGACGATCGCCGGGCCATCCGCAAGCATCCTGCCTTCAAGCCAGACCTGCCCGGTATCGGGTTGCTCAAAACCGGCGACGACGCGCAGCAGCGTCGTCTTGCCCGAGCCGGAGGGACCGACAATCGCGGTGCGGCTGCCGGCAGCAATGTCAAGATCGATGCCGTCCAATGCCAGCACCGGGCCATAACGCTTGCTGATGTCTTTGATCGTCAGAAAGGGCGTGGGGATCGTCAGGAAGGTCATTGGCCGGCCGTCCGTTTGGATTGCACGTAGAGAAGTAGCGTGAGCGGCAGCGATAGCACGACCATCATGAAGGCATAGGGGGCCGCGGAGACATAATCGATCTCGCTGGTCAGCGACCAGAATTTAGTGGAGAGTGTGTCGGTTCCGTTCGGCGACAGCATCAAGGTCGCCGTCAACTCGTTGGTGATGCCGAGAGCGACCAGCGCCATGCTGGCAGCGGCACCTGGCGCGGCGAGCCTCATCGTGATCTGGCGAACGGCCTGTCCCGGAGTGCGGCCGAGCGCCATGGCGGCGCGTTCGAGCTCCACCGGTGCCTGCGCGATGCTGGAACGGAGCCCCACCATGGCGCGCGGCAGGAAAAGCAGGACGTAGGCAAGCAGCAGGGTCGCAAAGGTCTGGTAGAGCGGCAGGATCAGCTTCACGGTGATGGACACGAGCGCAAGCGCCACGACGACGCCCGGCAGCGATCCAACATAGTAGTGACAGGCTTCAAGCACGCGCTGCAGCCGACCTGGCGCCCTGACGGAAAGCCAGGCCATGGGCGCCGCTGCGATCGTCGCCAACATCCCGCCCGCAACCGCGAGCACGATCGTCTGGAAAAATGCGGATCCAACGGTCTCCATCCGCCATGTATCTGCGCCGCCTATTGCCAGCCAACGCGCCAATGTCACGAAGGGGACGCCAAGCGTCAGCACCGCAGTGACTATGGGCAGTGCGATGCAAGGGAGTGTCATTGAGCCTAGCCGTCGGCGATCCGCGGGCCTTGCCGCGCCCGAGCCGACGCGGGCATAGCGCTCGTTGCCGCGAACAAGGATCTCCAGGCCGAGCAGAAGCAGGCAACAGAGAACCAGCACGCCACCGAGCATGTTAGCGGCCGGGCTGTTATAGGCCGACTGAAACTGGTCGACGATTGCTGTCGCGAAGGTGTCGAAGCGGATCATAACGAAGAGGCCATATTCGGAGAGCAGGTGCAACCCGACCAGCAAGGAGCCGCTGCAAATGGCTAGGCGAAGTTGCGGCAGCACAGAGCGAAAGAAGACGCGCCAGGGTCCAAGGCCAAGCGAGGCGGCAGCGTCCTCGATCGCCGGATCAAGCCGGCGCAAGGCTGCGGCAACGGGCAAATAGAGGAAGGGATAATAGGCAAGCACCGAAACCAGCACGCCGCTCCAAAGCCCGCGCAACCCGGGCACGAGGCTGACCCAGGCATAGCTGTGAACGAAGGCGGGGACGGCAAGCGGCGCCACTGCGAGCCATGACCAAAGGCGGGCGCCGGGAATATCGGTTCGCTCCGTCAGCCAGGCGAGCGACACCGCGACGAGGATGCAGAGGGGAATGGTGCAGATTTCAAGAAGTGCGGTGTTGATCAGGAGGTCGGCGACACGACCTCGAAACACCAAGGCGATGACCTCGGTCCAGCCGGTCTGAATGGTAATCCAGATGATGAAGCCGAGCGGCACCAGACTCAACAGAGAAACGACGGACGCAATGGCGATCAGGGATGCATGCGGAAGCCTTGCCCGCAGCGCCGCTTGAGGTGCGCGCGCGATCGCGGCCTGGAGCGCCGAACCGGCATGTGAGTTCTTCTGCAGCAAGACGTGGCTGCCCTTCATTCCCTGAAACAGGAAGGCAACCGCCGCGGGAAGGCGATTGCCGGTTTCACCTAATCACTCGGCGACCAAAAGCCCCTAGCAGGGCAAGCGATCCCCATGCAAGGCCTTTCAGATGATGCCCGCTGCAGTCATCAGGTCAGTAACCTTCTTGCTGTTGAGCTTGGAAGGTTCGACCTTCGGTGCCTGAAGGTCTGCAAGCGGCGTCAGCTTGGGGTTCGACTGGGCACCGTTGCCAACAGCATATTCGAAGCTATCACCATCGCGCAGCACCGTCTGGCCGCCCTGGCCGGTGACCCACTTCAGAAATGCCTGGGCATCCTTTTGATGCTGGCTGGACGCAAGCACGCCGCCGCCGGAGATGCTGACGAAAGCACCCGGATCCTGGTGCTTGAAATAATGCAGGGCGACATTCTTGCTGTTTTCGCCGGTCTTCGCCTGATCACCGAACCAGTAGTAGTGGTAGATCACAGCTCCTTCGACTTCGCCCGCATTGACCGCTTTCATGGCGACGCTGTTGCCCTTGTAAGGCGTAGCATTTGCCTTCAGAGCCTTCAGCCATGCCGCTGTAGCGTCTTCGCCCTTCAGCTCGAGAAGCGCGCTGACGATCGCCTGAAAATCGGCGCCGGCCGGAGAGGCTCCCCAGCGACCCTTCCACTTCGGATCAGCGAGGTCGAGCAGCGACTTCGGCAGGTCGGATTCCTTGAGTTTCGTCTTGTCATAGGCAAAGACGGTCGAACGCGCTGCAACTCCAGTCCATTTGCCGTCGGCTGACTTGAAGGTGTCCGGAACCTGAGCCAGCGTATCGGCATTGACCGGGGCGAAGAGGCCGGAGGCGTCAACCAGAGCCATGGCCGGCGAGTTTTCCGTCAGAAAGACGTCGGCGGGTGAGGCTGCGCCTTCCTCGATAATCTGATTTGCAAACTGCATGTCGCTGCCGTTGCGGATCGTCACCTTGATGCCGGTCTCCTTGGTGAAGCCATCGGCCCAAGCCTTTGCAAGCGATTCATGCTGGGCATTGTAAACGACGATGCCATCGGCATCGGCAGCATTTACGGCAGAAGAAAAAAGCGATGTGGCAGCCAGGCCAACCGCCAGCGCCATCGCGCCGGTGAAATGGGAAATTGAAAATGTCATGGACGTCCTCTCGCTAATTATGCCCGTCTGCGACGGCGACTAGGAAGCCTATATTTAACTTGATTATTCTTTTCAAGTTTCATGGCGTTGCAAGCCATCACAAAATTTTGAGACGCACCCCCAGGCTGCTTCTCGATGAAACTCAACTGACAGCTGTCTAAACAGCAAAAAGCCGCAGCGCCCAAGAGTGCTGCGGCTTTTTGCTGTTCGTGGACTTCTCAGGTGTCCAGTGTTTCGAGCTTGCGGCTAAAGGCGAGCGCGGCGAGCGTACAGATCGCGCCGGACAAGAGGTAATAGCCGGCAAAGGCGATGCCGAACTGGCTGGAAAGGCTGAGTGCCACAAAAGGCGCAAAGCCGGCACCGATCAGCCAGGAGAGGTCCGATGTCATCGCTGCGCCGGTATAGCGGTAGGTCTGTGCGAACCGTGACGCCAGTGCGCCGGCGGCCTGGCCGAACGACAGACCGAGCAGCGAAAAGCCGACAATGACGAAGGTGTAGCGACCGGTCTGGCCAGCACTCAGCAACAGCGGGGCGATGAAACTGAAAATTGCGATCAGCACGGCACAGACGGCAAGCTGAGCGCGACGGCCGATCCGGTCCGCCACTAGGCCGGATATGACGATCCCCGCGATGCAGAACATGGCGCCGATGAACTCGACCATGAGGAAGGCGGCCGGCGTTTGCTCGCTGTACAGCGTTACCCAGCCAAGCGGGAAAACCGTCATCAAATGAAAGAGCGCGAAGCTGGCCAGCGGGGCAAACGCGCCGATCACGACATCCCGACCATGCGCCCGCAGCATGTCTATGACGCGGGTCGCCTCCAGCTCGTGACGTTCGAGCAGGCTGCCGAACTCGGGCGTTGCGACGATGCGCAGCCGCGCGAACAGGGCAACGACGTTGACCGCGAAGGCGCAGAAAAATGGATAGCGCCAGCCCCAGTCAAGGAAATCGGCGTCCGAGAGGCTGAAGACGAAATAGGCAAACAGGGCGCTAGCGATCATGAAGCCGATCGGCGCGCCGAGCTGAGGGATCATCGCATACCAACCGCGGCGGTTGGAGGGGGCGTTCAGCGCCAGGAGGGAGGCAAGGCCATCCCAGGCGCCACCCAGGGCCAGTCCTTGCCCGATACGGAATGCGGCAAGCAGCCCGATCGCCGAAGAGCCGAGCTCGTTGTAGCCGCCAAGGAAGCTGATCGAGACGGTGGAGCCACCCAGTAGAAACAGCGCGATCGTCAACTTGACGCCTCGGCCGTAGGTGCGATCGACCGCCATAAAGATCACCGAACCGATCGGGCGAGCGATGAAGGCCAGCGAAAAGATCAGGAAGGAATAGAGCGTGCCATGCAGGGGGTCGGCAAAGGGAAAGAACAGCTTCGGGAACACAAGCACGGAGGCAATGCCATAGACGAAGAAATCGAAGAATTCCGAGGTGCGGCCAATCACCACGCCGATGGCGATATTGCCGGGTGCCACGGGCTTGCCCGAATGGATCTGGCGCGCATCGCGCTCAAAGCCCGATGAAGTCGGCTCCACGGGCCTGTGTGTCATTGCTACCATAAGAAACCTCCCCTCCTGCAGGATCCCTCCAAGAATCCCCCGCTATTGAGATGTTGAACTAAGCGGCAAGCTTATCAAGTGTTGAACCCGGAAATAGTTCACAAATTTCGCATTCAGCAGCCGTGTTTTTGACTTTTCGGCCGATCTCATGTTTCTTCTTTCGACGTCGGCAGCCCTTTTTTCCGGGTGCGGATACAAGCTTTTTACGGATTATTGTCAGACGGGAAACCCTTCAGGATTTTTTAGGATTTTGTCGGGACGTCCGAAAATTCTGAGATACCGCATTGCGGTATGTTTGCTGCGGTGCGACGAAACACCTCATATCGTTCATGACCACGGTCCTTTAGTCGCCGTGAGGTCGAAACAAAAAGAGCTTTGAGCCGTGCCCAGAGTATCAAAGATTTTCAGCCATTTATCCGTTCTGTCCCTGCTGCTCCTGCTTGGGGGCTGCAACATGGTGGTCATGGCTCCGTCAGGCGATATCGCGCTTCAGCAGCGCGACCTCATCATCGTCTCGACGGTGCTGATGCTGCTGATCATCATACCGGTGATCTTCCTGACGTTTTTCTTTGCCTGGAAATATCGCCAGGCGAACACGGAGGCGAAATACGATCCCGAGTGGCACCACTCGACCCGCCTAGAGGTGGTGATCTGGTCGGCGCCGCTGGTGATCATTATCGCGCTTGGTGCGGTCACCTGGATCAGCACGCATAAGCTCGACCCTTACAGGCCGTTGGACAGGATCGATTCCACCACGCCGCTCTCGCAGGACGTCAAGCCGTTGACGGTGGAAGTCGTCGCGCTGGATTGGAAATGGCTGTTCTTCTATCCTGAGCTTGGCATTGCAACGGTCAACGAAATGGCCGCGCCGGTGAATAGGCCGATCAATTTCAAGATCACCTCATCCGCCGTCATGAACTCCTTCTACATTCCGGCGCTCGCTGGCCAGATCTATGCGATGCCTGGCATGGAGACGAAGCTTCATGCGGTCATCAACAAGCCCGGCGAATTCGAGGGTCTGTCGGCCAACTACAGCGGTGCGGGCTTCTCGCATATGCGCTTCAAATTCCACGGCGTCGATCAGGCCGGCTTCGACCAGTGGGTCCAAAAGGCCAAGTCCGAGGGTTCCGCCCTTGGCCGCACGGAATATCTGGCGCTCGCCAAACCGAGCGAGAAAGAGCCGGTGCGCTATTTCTCCTCCTTCGACGACGGGCTCTACAGCGCCATTCTCAACATGTGCGCCGATGCCAACAAGATGTGCATGAGCGAAATGATGATGATTGACATGAAAGGTGGCGGCGGCAAGGAAAGCCAAGAGAATCGCGCCCGGCTGATCTACGACAACCGCGCCGACGCTGCCCCACCTTCTACAGACAATGCGAAGCACGACGACCATTCGATGCCCGGCATGGACATGGGATCGGGCACTGGATCGAGCATGAAGATGGCGCCTGGCATGAAGATGGATAACGGCGCGCCGGCACAGCCCGGCAAGTGATCTCGCCAGCCAATCAAGAAGCCAGGCAATCAAGAACAAAGACATTCATTAAGGACAGAGGCAATCCATGTTTTCCAACCCGGACCTCTTGAAACTGATCTTCGGCAAGCTGACGCTTGACGCCATTCCCTACCACGAGCCAATCCTGGTGATGACCTTCATCGCCGTGGCCATTGGCGGCGCTGCCGTATTTGGCGCGATCACCTATTTCCGTCTCTGGGGCTACCTCTGGAGCGAGTGGTTCACCAGCGTCGATCACAAGAAGATCGGCATCATGTACATCGTGCTTGCGCTCATCATGCTTTTGCGCGGTTTCTCCGATGCCCTGATGATGCGCCTGCAACAAGCTATGGCCTTCAACGGCTCCGACGGTTTCCTGCCGCCACACCACTACGACCAGGTGTTCACGGCGCATGGCGTCATCATGATCTTCTTCGTGGCCATGCCGCTCGTCACCGGTTTGATCAACTTCGTCGTGCCGCTGCAGATCGGCGCACGCGACGTTTCCTTCCCGTTCCTCAACAACTTCAGCTTCTGGATGACCACAGCGGGCGCTGTGATCATCATGATTTCGCTGTTTATCGGTGAGTTCGCGCGCACCGGCTGGCTGGCCTACCCACCCCTGTCGGAGAGCGCATATAGCCCCGACGTCGGCGTCGATTACTACATCTGGGGCCTGCAGATCGCGGGTATTGGCACGTTGCTCTCGGGCATCAACCTCATCGCCACCATCGTCAAGATGCGCGCTCCCGGCATGACCATGATGAAGATGCCGATCTTCACCTGGACGGCGCTTTGCACCAACGTCCTGATTGTTGCGGCCTTCCCCGTGCTGACCGCCGTGCTGGCGCTGCTGTCGCTCGACCGCTACGCCGGAACGAATTTCTTCACCAACGACCTTGGCGGCAACCCGATGATGTATGTGAACCTCATCTGGATTTGGGGCCACCCCGAGGTCTACATCCTCATCCTGCCGGCATTCGGCGTGTTCTCGGAAATCGTCGCCACCTTCTGCAGCAAGCGGCTGTTCGGCTACGCGTCGATGGTTTACGCCACGGTGGTCATCACCATTCTTTCCTATCTCGTCTGGCTCCACCACTTCTTCACCATGGGCTCGGGCGCCAGTGTCAATTCCTTCTTCGGTATCACCACGATGATCATCTCGATCCCGACAGGCGCCAAGATGTTCAATTGGCTTTTCACCATGTATCGCGGCCGCATCCGCTTCGAGGTGCCAATGCTATGGACCATGGGCTTCATGGTAACCTTCGTGATCGGCGGCATGACCGGCGTGCTGCTCGCCGTTCCTCCCGCCGACTTCGTGCTCCACAACAGCCTGTTCCTGATCGCGCATTTTCACAATGTCATCATCGGCGGCGTGGTCTTCGGCATGTTTGCCGGCATCACCTATTGGTTCCCCAAGGCATTCGGTTTCAAGCTCGATCCGTTCTGGGGCAAGATGTCCTTCTGGTTCTGGCTCACCGGCTTCTACTTTGCATTCATGCCGCTCTATGTGCTCGGCTTGATGGGCGTCACCCGCCGCGTCAGCCAGTTCGACGATCCGTCTTTGCAGATCTATTTCGTCACCGCAGCCTTCGGAGCGGTGCTGATTGCCTGCGGTATCGGTTCGTTCATCATCCAGCTCTTCGTCAGCATCAAGAACCGCGAGGCGCTCCGTGATTTCACCGGCGATCCCTGGAACGGCAGAACGCTCGAGTGGTCGACCTCCTCGCCGCCGCCGGAATACAACTTCGCCATGACGCCGATCATCTATGACCACGATTCCTGGTGGGACATGAAGAATCGCAACCACGTTCGCCCGACGGGCGGCTATCTGCCGATCCATATGCCTAGGAATACTGGAACTGGGATCATCCTCGGCGGGCTCAGCGTTGCCTTAGCCTTCGGCATGATCTGGCATATCTGGTGGCTGGCGCTTCTAACCTTCGTCGCAATGCTGGCCATCGCGATCGGCCACACCTTCAACTACAAGCGCGACTTCTACATTCCGGTCGACGATGTCGTCAGAACCGAAGACGCACGCACGAAGCTTCTGGCAGGACAGGTATAGGACGATGACGACAACGCATGCTGACATCGCTGCCGCCGAGGAAGAGGCGCCGGCCTTCTACCTGAAGGAAGAACATCACCCGGAAGGGAGCACGATGCTCGGCTTCTGGATCTACATCATGAGCGACTGCCTGATTTTTGCAGTGCTCTTCGCAACATATGCAGTGCTCGGTCGCAGCTATGCGGCGGGGCCCTCGCCGGCCGATCTGTTCGACCTGTCGGTCGTCGCCATCAATACCTCGATGCTGCTGCTCTCCTCCATCACCTATGGCTTTGCCATGCTGATGATGGAGAAGAACAACACAAAGGCGACGCTGCTATGGCTCGCCGTCACCGGTCTCTTCGGTGCGGCCTTCGTCGGGCTCGAACTCAATGAGTTCTACCATCTGATACAGGAAGGGGCCGGGCCGCAGCGCAGTGCGTTCCTGTCCTCCTTCTTCACCCTCGTCGGAACCCACGGGCTGCACGTCACGGTCGGCATCATCTGGCTGATCACGCTGATGATCCAGGTCGGGCAGCGTGGGCTGATCGCCGAGAACAAGCGTCGCCTGATGTGCCTCTCGATGTTCTGGCATTTCCTCGACGTCGTCTGGATCGGCGTCTTCTCCTTCGTCTATCTCATGGGAGTTCTCGGATGAGCTCGAACGGCCACGCACCACACCCACACCACGACGCTCATGATACGCATGGTCACCAGGCCAGCCACGGCACGTTCAAGAGTTACATGACGGGCTTCGCTCTTTCCGTCGTCCTGACCGCCATCCCGTTCTGGCTAGTCATGGCGAAGGTCTTCGCAAGCCCTCTAACCACTGCGGCGCTGGTCATGGCGCTCGGCGCCATCCAGATCGTCGTCCACATGATCTACTTCCTGCATATGGACACCAAGTCCGAAGGCGGCTGGAACATGATGGCGCTGATCTTCACGGTAGTGCTCGTGGTCATCGCGCTCAGCGGTTCCCTGTGGGTCATGCATAACCTCAATGTCAATATGATGCCGATGTCGCCGGACATGATGCGCAACATGCCTTGAGGACGAAGGCGGGCGATCGACGCATCGCCCGCAAAATTCCACCACCAGATTTCGCCGGTCGATACGCGCCTCCGCCGACAACGCACCTTTGATGGAAGCTTGCGCCGTGACAGACAGTCCATCACCTTCGGGCCCTCGCTCCGATCGCCGATCGACGCTTGCTCTTGGCCTTTGGGTCTCCGCGCTGCTGTTTCTCACCGCCGTCCTGATCGCTCTCGGAGCCTGGCAGGTGAAGCGGCTGCACTGGAAACTCGACCTGATCGCCCGTGTCGAGGCTCGCGTGAACGCCGCGCCGCAGCCTGCGCCCGGGCCGACGGAATGGTCATCCATCTCTGCCGCCAATGATGAATATCGCCGCGTACAGGCAAGAGGCACGCTGCTGTACGAGGAAGAGGCTGAGGTTTACGCCGTCACCAATCTCGGTCCCGGTTACTGGGTCATGTCGCCGCTCAAGGCTGCCGACGGCACCATTATCCTGATCAATCGCGGCTTTGTGCCGACCGAGCGCAGGGACAGGAAAACCCGGGCCGAGGGCAATCCCTCGGGCGAGGTCACTATTACCGGCCTTCTTCGTCTCAACGAGCCGATGGGCACGCTGCTGCGCTCGAACATGCCTGTCGAGGAGCGCTGGTATTCCCGCGACGTTTCGGCGATCGCGGTCAGCCGAGGCCTTGCAAATGTCGCACCCTATTTCATAGACGCCGATGCGACGCCGAATGCCGGCGGGCTGCCGGTCGGCGGCCTGACGCAGGTGGTCTTTCCGAACAGCCATCTCGTCTATGCCATCACATGGTTCGGCATGGCGGCAATGACGCTGGCAATGACCGTCTATCTGCTACGCTCAGAACGACGAGCAGGCGGCTGAAGCGACTAACACCGCCGTCTTGCGACAGCGGTGTTCGTCGTTAAATCCCCATCTGCTACCAGCGAGGCGACCCATAGTACCAACCGTAGTGGCGTGGCCGATAGTAGCCCCAGCCATAGGGCGGCGGCGGGCGATGGCCCCAGTAGCGGGGAGGCGGGCGACGCCATTCGTTCGGGCGGCAGGCGCCCCAAGGCGTCAGATGCCATCCGCGACCGCAGGCATAATCGACCTTCACGACACGCGACGCTTGTTCAGCGATAGCGGGTGCAGCGATCGGCATGGCGTCGACTGAAGTTGCAGCCAATCCGCCAAACAAAAAAGCAGCGACAATAACAGACAATTTCATCTCGATAGATCCTTTAACCCAGTCCCTTCCGCCTTGCAGTAAAGGCCCGCATGTCTGAACCAATCCTGAACCGAACTTGACTTTTTCGTGGCGATATCAAGGCGATAGCTCGCTATCCCTACTACCCGCGAGCCGAAGATTGATCGCTAGCGTTGTGGCGTCACAACAGCTTCATCATCCAGGTTTAAGTGACGAATGTTATTTACCATATGGAGAGTTAGTCATGGTTGACGTGGTTTCGGGTTCGAGCGGAGGCAGCGAGGCTGCGCATCCACTCCACAAGACAGGCGGCTCGCCGAAATGGTTCCTGCCACTCTTCGGCTTCGTCGTTCTCGGCGGCCTTGGCTACATTGCCTATGCGCTGGGTCAAGATCTCGCGACAGCCAGCGCCGTTCCGTGGATCCTGCTCGGTCTCGCACTTTTGATTGCGCTCGGTTTCGAGTTCGTCAACGGTTTCCATGACACCGCCAACGCCGTCGCGACCGTCATCTACACGCGCTCGATGCCGGCTGAGCTGGCGGTCATCTGGTCGGGCTTCTTCAACTTTCTAGGCGTGATGACATCAAGCGGCGCCGTCGCGTTTGGCATCCTCGCGCTGCTTCCGGTTGAATTGATCTTGCAGGTCGGCTCGAGTTCCGGCCTTGCCATGGTCTTTGCGCTATTGATCGCCGCAATCGTCTGGAACCTCGGCACCTGGTATCTTGGCCTACCGTCATCCAGTTCGCACACGCTCGTCGGATCGATTATCGGCGTCGGTCTTGCCAATCAGTTTCTTGCGCCCGCCGGCAGCGCTACGAGCGGCGTCGAGTGGGGGCAGGCCAGCAATGTGGGCCTGTCGTTGTTGCTCTCGCCGCTCATCGGCTTCGGATTTTCAGCCCTTCTGCTTCTGGTCATGAAGACACTCGTTCGTAACAAGGCGCTTTACGAAGCGCCGAAGACGAATGCCCCGCCGCCGCTCTGGATACGCGCGCTCCTGGTCTTCACCTGCACCGGCGTCAGCTTTGCGCACGGTTCCAACGACGGCCAGAAGGGCATGGGTCTCATCATGCTCATTCTCATCGGCCTGGTTCCCACCGCCTTCGCCCTTAATCGCACTCCCGACATCAACTATCTCGACGCCTATAAGGCCACATCCGCTCAGGTCGAGACCGCGCTTGGTAAATATGTGAAGCCGGGCGTCGTTGCGCCGGCCGACCCCAAGGCCGCAGTCAGCGATGCTGTCAAGAACAAGACTTGGACGGATGCAACCACGCCGGCGCTACAGGCCTATATTCATTCGACTGGTGTTGCTGTCTCCGGATATCCGACCATCGAAAGACTGCCGAACGGCCTTGTCGGCAACATCCGCAATGACATCTATCTGATCGGCGAAGCGCTGAAGCTGATCGACAAACGCAAACTGCTGCCGATGGATGCGGCAGACCTTCAGTCGGTGAGCGCCTACCACAAATCAGTCGACAACGCGACGAAGTTCATCCCGCTCTGGGTCAAGGTCGCCGTCGCTCTGGCGCTCGGTCTCGGCACGATGGTCGGTTGGAAGCGCATCGTTATTACTGTCGGCGAGAAAATCGGCAAGACGCATCTGACCTACGGCCAGGGTGCTGCTGCTGAACTGGTTGCAATGATCACGATCGGGGCTGCCGACCAGCTTGGGCTACCCGTATCGACGACGCATGTCCTCTCCTCGGGCGTCGCCGGCACCATGGCCGCCAACGGCTCAGGCCTGCAATGGTCGACGGTGCGCAATATGCTGATGGCCTGGATCCTGACGCTGCCCGCATCGATCGGTCTTTCCTTCGTGCTGTTCATCGTCCTGCGCCACCTCTTCTAGGCGTTTCGGCCAGGCGATTCAGGCGCGACGCTAAACGACATAGCCCGCGATCGCGTTCATCTCGAACCTGATCGCGGGCTTCTTATTTTCAGTCGTTCACCGAAGCGAGGGGTAGCAAAAGAAACGACAGAAGCACCGTAGGACCCTATGAAATGTCCCTGCTCAGCGCTTCGTATCGCGCTTGACCGACACGGGCTTTGCCTTCGGTGCGGGTTCAAGGAGCGCCGTTTCAGCCTCCTTCTGAAGCCGCAACTCCTTCAGGCGAGCCGTCTTCTTGAGACGCGCCGCCATCTCCTCGAGTGCAATTGCGCGGAACGCGGGATTGTCGGCCAGCGCCTTTTCGCGCTTGGCAATTTTTTCCGGGTTAAACAACGTATCCTTGCCACTCTTCGGCATGCCGCATATCCTTCATCGGGTTGAACTGAGCGGCGGGAGAAACGATCTGTTTCAGCCAATATTCTCGCGCAGAGGCGTCGCGTCATCGACGCAAACCAAGGTTTCGTCAAACGACCTATCAAGTATCGACCGACATATTGGCAGATTTGTCGCCGCCCGTCAGGCCTTAAGAATATTTTATGATGCAGATGAAAGTTGTTCATATAAGCAACGTCGCGTTTGCCGATCAGCCCTCATCCTCGTCGATCGCTGGATTGTCGGGCAGCCATTGGGGGCCCAGGTTACCTTGTGTGGTGACGCCGGCGGGTGCTTTTATACAGTGGCTGCGAAACCCAAAAAAGCCGCCCGGTTGGGGCGGCGGCTGTGGGCGATTTGGCATCGCAAGAATTGTTGGTTGCGGGGGCCTGATCACACAGAGAGTTGCCAAATAACTCGCAACTGGGCGCAAACCTGGTATGGCGGAAGGTCAATGGCACTCAATCAATTGTCGGCCAAGGTCGTCTTTATTGGCAGAAGATCTTAGACATCACTCTGTCGGGCACACGGCCTCCTGCCTATTCCCATCATTCCCCACGGGCATATTGCCACCCAAAAGTTTTCCGACCGATCATGGTTCCGTCACCTGCACGTTTCTCTGCAACCTCCCGTCGCATATTGGTCTGCCGTAGACCTTAACTACCCTGTTATCGAGCATGAGACCATGTACTTCATCGCTGATCTGGAATCTCCAACATTCAAATTGGCCTATCGGATAGCCGTTGGACGTAAGCCGATCCTCAAACACGTACTTTGAGCCTTCGAGCAATTCTGGGTGTCGGCTCGAAAATGGGACGGTTCACCAAAGTGCAATGATCACCATTCACGGTCTTACTAACGGCCCGCAATACTTCCGTGATCCGCTCGTGACCGGTGTCTGCTGCAATATTCAACAGTTGGCACTGCGCTATAGCTAAACCACCGACAGGCGTCGCGAATTGAGTTGGGAGATCGCAGTTTTTATTTGCAATGGAGAGCAACTTGCGGATGAATCTCGACTGAGCAACGCAGTTAACAATCGCGCCTGAAGTACAGGCCAACGTTTATCGATCGGACGCCGGCTTAAAACAAAACCACACAAAACGGCTCTAACTACGTGCGAGAGATTGTAATATGAGCGATGTTCTCCGAGACAGCCAGTCGAACGCGCCAATCTTTGGAACACTTCCCGAGGAGGTGGCTGAGCGCTATTTTGCGAACTCGGTTTTCGATCTTCATGAGCAAAGTCGATGCAGAGACCCCGCAGAGCGCCTTGAGCTCTCTAGGGTCCCCAATGAAAGGTTGACGCTCTTTGATGTGCGGGATTGCGAAACCCTAAAGGAGACTATGTTCGACCATTCAGAAAGTCTCGAGCGCGAGCGTGCTGCATGGGAGTATGCCGAGCGACTGGGGAAAGAGGCTCTCGCTGCAGTTGTAGAGGCTGCTGAACGAGATGATGATGCAAAAACGCGATCGTCACTTCTGTGGCTTATCCAGAAAAACTCAGACCGAGCCTCCGACTTACTACAAAAAGCCCTCAAAGATTCTGATGCGGAAGTCCGCGACTGGGCGCGAATGTTGCTAAGAGAAATCGTTGGGCATCAAAGACGCGGCGGCGCAGCGCGTGTAGCGCGCTTTGATGAGAGCAATCCTTTTGACCAAACCCTGCCGTTGATGATCGCGGGATACGCGCGGACAATTGTCCCCGGAATGGGCTGGGTTCAAGCTACCCTGTCACCTCAATGGTTCGAGGCAATAATGGGGCGAGTAATGGCATGCACTTGTGCAAGAACTTTTGAACATGAACTCATTATTGAAAAGCGGATGAAAGAATACCACTGCGATAAGAGCGATCATTACGAAATTTATAAATTCCGGGGGATAACTTTTCAACCCACAAAATATGTAAGGCATCATATCTACAGTGGTATCGGAGCGCACACATTTTACCCGTCTGGCAAAGTAGAGGACTGTTCGGTTCCGCCAATAGATGACGCTAAAGCCAGCCTTATACGAATCGCTGAAACAGTCCAGATTCAGGAACCGGTAGCAATACCCGACACCGATCGTACGCGTGCACTTGCCGGAAATATCGTGGAATCAGTTCGCGGGAGATACACCGGAACTGCCTACGTCGATGTGGGCAGACTGATAAGGCAAAACATGAAGTTAGGGCCGGGCGACGTGCAATTGACCGACTTGCATCATCCATTTACCGGTCCTCTGACAAACACATTTTTATGGGGGACCTTTAAGGGCAAACTATCCGATCTCAACGGCGATGGATTTCTCGATATCAACACCGAGCGATGTCATTCCACTCTTGATGGCAAGCTAGATTACTTGCTCAACGGCACGCCGAACGCCGATCCATATGATCCCTGTAAAAAAACCTAGTTAAAGATCGTTCCGCGCCGCGCCTTTAGTTGCGTAGAGATCGCTCGGTGAACTAAAATGGGAGAGCGCATATGGCTAGTAGTGAGTGGGAAAAATTAGGTCTTGCTTTGAGACAGGCTCTGGCAGGCTTTCTCGACGTCTCAAAGCAAGGAAGCTATTTTCAAGACGACAATTCTTCGATAGAAAGCTATGGCGAGCAACTTCCGGATCCAGATTCAATCGTCGCGGCGTGCAATCAAGCAACAACCCTAAAACCCGGAAGCTTACTTGTTACATACCAATATGACAATAGTTGCTACCAGGTTACACCTGAAACAAGTGAAATAGAGTTTCTGTTTACGGTGAAGCATCGCCGGAAACCATTTCTTTGGCGCGTCGTGGCCAGCACGAGTGGAAAGATTTACTGTAGTCTCGGAGGGACGCGCGTCGCACATGGTCCGTTTGAATATGCAATAATGGACAAGTGGGGCGCTATTGTCTCAATCGACTTGCGGACGGGGAAGGTAAGCACCATTGCGAAAGGCGAGCGATTGCTTATGCCGAGTGGAATTGAACTCTATGATTCCGAGGCTAGGCTGTTAGTTTGCGCGACGAACGACTTTGAGAGCCCCGGTGCTATTTATTGGTTCGACCTCACAACGGCCGAGCAAGATTTTTTGGCCGTCGGCGCCCCTTTGGTTGACCCGGTCACGGCCATCCTCGACAAAAAGGGAACGCTGTGGATTTGCAACTCGGATCAAACCAAGCAAGATGGCGAGTTGCTTGCAGTCCGACCAAACGGACATTGCGAAACAATGCTCAAACGGCGCGGCCCTGGCAGTGGAGGAATTTGCGGCGTCTGTCACACCGAAGACAACAGTGAGCTTATCCTTTTTCGCATGGATTGGCCCAAAATGCGACATTGTGCAGTTACCAGGTTCAATACAAAATCGCGAAAAGAATCAGTTATATTGGAAAGCGTACCGGGTACACCACGATTCTTCAGCACCTGCGGAGTCGTTAGAGATGGTATTTTATGGTTTGGCGAAAGTTACCGCAAGGTTATATATGGTTACGATCTGCTCAAAAGCGAAATTACATCGGAAATAGACTTTAGTTCCGTTATGGGCGGATCGTCGATCGGAATGAAAAATTCCTACTATTCGATTGAGAATATCTCGGTTGTACCGAAGTTCAAGGGGTGTGATTAGGCGAGAGCAACGTTCAGCGACGAAGCATCGGGAGACACCAATGAATAGTCATGCAGAGCGCGTCGATATAGACACCCTCCAGGGCAATATCTATCCGGGATTTGGCAGTAGAGCTCAGGCGTTTGTCTTCTTGAAAGTAACTGACGCGCGACGAACGAAGGATATTATCCAAAAGATCTCCGAAATTTCGACAAGTGCCCGCACTGTTATTGAATCCAAGCGACTAGGTCGCCCGGAATATAAAGTCGTTTGGTTAAATTTTGCAATTACATTTCATTGCATAACGAATTTTGTCGATACTGATGCAATATCTCAACAATTAGATCATGCTTATATCGACGGATTCGCAGGAAGGAAAGCCGGCCTGGTCGGGAAGCGCGCCTCGGAACGCTGCTCTTGGTCCAATGCGAGAGGGTCCGATGATGGATCCATTGTAGATCTTCTCCTTATATTTGGTGGCTTAAGTTTAGATTCTATCAACTCAAGAATATCAATACTAATTCGCGAGCTCTCTGATAGCGTAGAAGTGGTGCATATAGATTATGGGAAGCGTAACGCCGATAACACAAGCTTGCTTGGGTTTAAAGATTCAATTTATCCCGTTGCACTGAGGGGAAAATGTATCTTAGGAGGGCAATATCAAGATTTGGAAAACGCCGTTAGGGACACGAAATATACGGCGCCAGTGGAGGCATTCGTTTTACAGCATTCGCTTGGGGATGCCAGAAGCTCTACCAACGGCAGTGCAAGTCAAACAGCACACTCACCAAACCTAACCAATGCGTCATATTTGGCCTGTCTTCGATTCGAAGTCGACCACGCGCATTTTGCGAGTGAATGTCATGACATTGCGACTCGAATAAATAGAGAGGCGGGCGAGACTGTTATAACGGACGAGGGCGTCAAGGCTATCATGGTTGGCCGTTGGCCCTCTGGCCTGCCGTTCGGGGCGGGGTTTTCCGACAACGGAAATTATTCCAATGTTGATAGATGGGAAAGCCAAGCGGAGGCAATAATAGCAGACCAAAAATTGGCCTCAGCAATCGGCACGGCAGGGTACTGTCCGGCTGCCGCACATGTTCAAAAGATGTCGCTGGCAATACATCGGCCGCGGAAGCGGAAAGATCTGATTGACTATAGTAACGGGATATTGCGTCGAGGGATACCAATGGTTGGATCAACGGAGCCGGAAAAGCCTCGCGGACTTATGTTCGTTTCCTACCAACGATCGCTAGAACGACAGTTTGAATTTCTGCTTAAGTCCGTTGCGTCGAACGCGGACTATCCCGAAGTCGGAACCGGTTGCGATCCCGTGATTGGCCTTAGATCGAGGAGCACATCTTACTTCACCGTCAACATATATCGTCAGAACGTTGTGCGAGCGTTAAGGCTGCATTTAAACTCAGAAGTATTTAGACTGACCGCGGGGGATTATTTCCTGGCTCCACCGCTAAATTTCCTATCTGATTTCTGACCAAAGGCAGCGGACGAGGCTAAAAGGAAATGATTAGCTGCGCTGCGGAAATCCGAGGCCCGCCCCATCCTGTGGCTACAACGAACCAGTATCGTGATTACATTGTTTGCCCTAGAGCGCCCTAGGCCCATCGCTTATCATCTAGTTGGACATCTAACCGTGGAGAACTGAAATGTTTCCGCCGATTATCTGCAAAATGGAAATTGATGCCCCTGAAGACGTTGTATTCAAGCATCTGGCATATTCGGACGGACTAAACAAATGGTTTACAACGGAAAGCAGTATTGATCAGTGGGCGGGCGGAAGAATTTGGTTCCGGTGGGTGGAGTTTGGGCCCGAGAGAGTGACCATTGAAGATGAAGGTGAAGTAGTTGAGTTCAGCGAACCATCGCTATTGATTTTTACGTGGAAGCCTGGAGTGAGCAAAACTACTGTCAAGCTCTCTATTCAACGATGGCTTGACCGTACATTAGTGACGCTTACTGAGGAGGGCTTCTCAGATGCCCCCGAAGATGTTCGCGCAATGCTAGACGTCGCGTGCGGGTGGGGTGAGGCACTTATGTCGCTGAAATGGTATTTGGAAACGAATGCTTCCGTCAAAGCCAAAACTCTTGGTGAATCTGATACTTAAATGTGCAGATGGTTGATTCATGCCAGTTGCGGAATTGAAGCTTAACCCCGGAAAATTCCAACTTCGGCCGTTCCGAAATCACGGAGCAATTCAAAGTCAGCGAATAAACCATACACGAAAGGCCCCCTTCAAAAGTTAGGCACCCGGCGATCTCCCAGAATAGTCACGATCCCGTTACTGGATCCGCGAATTTCCTATCTTCAAAATGGGCGAATGCGACTACCAACTCGGGCGGAACCGCACATGGAATGAGCCCCCCATCATCGACAATGCACATACATCCAATCTCTTGATATCCAGCGGCGACCAACCTCTCGGGTTCGCCCGCCAGATAATCGAATTCCAGACCCAAGCGATTTTGGCGTTGGTAACTTAACCGCATGCGTAGCCTAACTTCATCGAATGCTGTCAACTCTTGATAATATTCGCAAGTTACTCGTAGTGTGACCAACCGCAGGTCGCGTGTCAGCCGCTCCAGAATGGTGGGAGCAAATTCCTTGAGGAACATTTCGCGACATCTTCCCTGCCACGCAATATGGTGACTAAAGTAAACATTGCCGACGACATTTGTTTCCTGGAATGTCACGGTATGGCACCATGAAAAATGGGCTTCATTGGACACTGCATCAGAGCATTCAGGTCTATGATCCGTTCGCATTTGACCGACCTCTCAGTGATTTTCAGGACCGCCGGGGACTGCCGTGAGGCGCTGATCTCGATAGCCGAAGGCTGCAATCTGCAAACCTCTTGCCTCATATGCTGACGTGTCTGAAGGGGTTGCAGAACGAAAACCGTCGACTATGCGATTGTACATCGAGAAGCCGGCTGCGATGAGCACGGCGAGTTGAACGTCTTGATCTGTGGCTCCTACCCCTTTGGCAAGAACGACCTCTGTGGACGTAAGGTCGAGGGCTCGCCGTCGGACCGTCAGCGCGATAGCGAGCAAGGCTTGGAGTTTTTCCGAGAGATTGGATAGATTTCCGGCTTTGACTTGGGAAATTATTTCCGCAACCATTTCCTGGGCGCCCTCGCGCTGAAGCAGTAGCGCACGGCTGAAAGCCCCATGCGAGTCCATGCAATACATACAGTCATTTGCCGCTGAAACCGCAGTTGCGATAATTTCGCGTTCGGCTCGGTCGATCGTGGCGCCTTCCCAAGGCGCCACGAGGAGAACGTCCGCCAAAGCCCGAAGGGGTTGAGCAAGCTCCTTTGAAATATGCATTGCCGCCAAGATTCCCGGAAGCTCCGGGAGGCCGCTGACCACGGGCTGTTCGAGGGAGCGCCCGATTCTTTCGGCTTGTCTTGCATCGCTCATGACTGAACTCCCTTATTTTACTGTGGTTGCATAGTTGACTATCTATTGGTGGTGATACGATCCGTTTCCCTAGAAGCGGTGACACCCACCGCGAGCCAGTATTGCTCGCCGTGGATCGAAAACCTCAATTGGAAGGCCGATTCGCCAGAGCCGCATTTCGGTCGAAACTGGCCGTCGATGGGACTGCCCTCTATCGCGAGGCCCTGGTCCAGCTTGCGCGCCACCTCATTTGTGGTCCATCGGAGAGCTTTTTCGGCGGTGCCATCTCCTTCAAAGTGGTGGAATGCCTCAACGTCGCATGCTACCGGCACAGTACTGCGAATGGCCACGGTCATGTGTTGGCAGTGTGCTAGTCCAACATGACCGTCTCCCAACTGGAGAAGGGGGCGGCCATCTCCGCCGTGACCGATTTCATAGTCAATCCCGAGTCTTTCCAGAACACGTTTCCTACGTTGGTTCCGGTCCATGTTGGGATCGTAGAGCAAAGAGGCCGATAGGGCCCCACCCACTTTTTGATTTCGCGCAATTCTTTCTATAACCGGACCAAGCAACGCTGGCTGACTATCAACCGCTGTGCGCCATTCGTGCGGCGCTATGGCATGAAACCGGGCGTCACCAAAATGCACGACTACCTCGCCGGACGCTCCCAAACCCCAAATATCGAAACAGAACTCGTTCCCATGAGCCCAGTTCTCACGCGCCACCAAGCTTGCAACCGGCATGCTCGACAACACGTACAGACCCCCAATCCCCGTTGGTACGACGCGTTGTGTTGGAACCGTGGCCTGAAGTGCATGGAGCAAGGCATCAGCGCTGCCTGGATCCCAAAAGGCTAGTGCTTGATGGTGGAACGAACCAAACCAAGAGTCTTCCTTGTCATTTCGCAGGGAACCAGTGACCAGCCGAGACGAAAGCGTATTGAGCGAGGCAATACGCTGGAAGCGACCTGCCCCGAAAAATAGCGGCCCGTAGCAGTCTCCAACGGCGGGTGGAACTGCCTCCACCGTCGGCGGAGCGGGCGCGTATAATTCCAGATCGCTCTGAAAGATGGCTGTGGCAAATGGCACCGAGAACCCGTCATCGTCGGCGAATATCGCCGCTCTTACGTCTCCCGACCATTGCCGGCATGCTGCGATTCGCATCAGTGTTGACGAGCCGAACGGCACTGAGATCGCTCTCATAAACATGACGCTCGAGGCGTTTGTCAGCCGCCCGGAGCCTGTAAGGCAACTCGTTACCTGCCCCATGGCCTCCAATGCCATAACTCCCGGAAAAACCGGTCTTCCATCGATAACATGGTCAGCCAGATAGGGATCACTTCCATGTGAAACTTTCGTTTCGCTCACGATCTCAACGCCGGGGTAGTCCACTAAAAGATCGTCAACGAACCTCAAGAAGGGAATATCGCTGCTGCCGATAAGCGACCTAGACGGCGCGCCAAATCGACTCGTCACGCAGATCGTGCCGGAAACGCCGTGTTCAAGCATATAGCAGAAGACACGCCTTGCATCCGAAGTTGAAATCGGATCGACACCGCGAGCTTGTAGTCGCTCGATCGTGCCTAGTCTCTCGCCCATCCCTCCGGCGCCCCACACGGTCCATTCAATGGAAAGGCACTTGCAATTGGGCGTGGCGGCCGCAAACTTCTCTAGCAGATCAGACTGCATTGCGTTTGCCAGTGCGTAATGTGCCTCGCCCTCCAAGCCGACGCGAGCGATGATAGATCCGAAAGCGACTACAGATGACAGATCCCCACCAAACGATTCCAGTACATGGCGAAGACCACAAACCTTGGGAGCAAGAGTCACATTGAGACGATCAGAGTGTATTTCCAGAAAGGGCGTTGGCTCGTTTATGGCTGGGGCGAACAAGAGGGTAGTCGGCAGCAACCCAGCATGTTGCAGGCGCTGCTTGAGCGCAATAACGTCCTTTATTTCAGTTACGTCCGCCTGCATGTATTGGCAGCGAAGGCCCAATCGAACAGCGTTTTCCAAAGTGGCCTGAACCTCCCTGTCCTCCTCCGTGCTGCGACCGACCAAAACGATCGCCTGGCCGGTGACGGCTGAGGCGGCGACACAATCAAAGCCGATGCCCTTGGCGCACCCTATTGCTAAGATCACTTCATCGCTGCAGGGGATGGGGGGGTGGCTGGACGTTAGGGTACTCGGACGGAATACCGCTATCTCCAGGTCACACGCGGTAAGCCGGAATTCAGTAAGTCCCCTCGGTACTTGGCGCAGAGCGTTCATTATTCTCGGATCGTCGGCTGGCGCCGATCCAACATCCATCAAGACGAACGTTTCAAAAAACTGCTCCTCCACGATAGAGCGGCAAAAGCCGGAAATCGGTGCGCCAGCATGCAAGATCGCAATACGAGTGACCTTCTCGAGAACCGCTCGTTGCAAAGCGCGAACAAAATCAACCGCGGCACCCGTGTCGAAAGGACTCGAAATCCGGAGAATATGGTAATCGCATTCATTGCGGTTCGACGGATCCATATCGGCTGGATAGGAAACCGGAGGCTCGACGGCTTCAAAGACCATGGAGTACGCGGCCACCCATCGCCCTGCCCCTTCAACTCTTTGCCGAGCGACGTCGGTCGGAAATTCCATGATTTCTCTAATAGCAAGAGCAAGGATATCAGGCGTTGCATTGGCAAATTCCGTCGGATTTGACAGCCCAGCCAAGCCGCACGCTCGTGCTGCCGCGACAGCGATCCGGGAGACAGTCAAGGAGTTCAGATGGAGGTCGTTCAAGAACTTTGAATCTGGGGAAACACTGTTCCGATTCAAACCTGTTTCGCGCGCAACGCAGTCTCGAACTACATCAAGCACAGATAGATTTTCGAGCCCCACTGGATCAATGGAAGGGGCGAGGCTAACAACCATATTCTCTTCGTAGGCTTCGGCTACCGACTGTGTCTCAAAACCACAGGGGTTTGAAAGAAAGGTAGGGTGGCTATTTAAATCGATGACCCGCAAGCTGTCACGTGGATACAGGGCGTCTGCATTGATATCGCATCTGCTGATATGCAGAGCCGACAAGGTTTCCATAAAGGGAACCAGCGTCTCTCCAAAAGCGTCGATGCTGGCGCTCATTAGCCCTACGGATGAAGCCAGACGCGACAGCCCGGCGCTTGGACCAACTTCAACTACAAAGTCGGCATGCTCTTTCATTGATTGGAGTACTGCATCGAAGAGGACCGGGTGGGTGAGTTGATCCGCGAGCAATACTCTTGCCTCAGACGCCGAGCCTACGCGCGATCCCGACACCGAGGATAGGACTGTGCCGGCTGGCTCGTGCAGCGGTACATCATTTAGCAATTTCGTAAAGACTTGGGATGCTAGATCCATAGCATGACTGTGGAAGGCGTGGGAAACATTCAGCCTATAGGGCTCGAAACCACATTGTCGCGCCTGGTCAATCACCGCGGCGATGGATTCCGCTGGTCCCGCCAGGACAAATTCACCGGCACCGTTACGGCAGGCAACGTCGCATTCGTAAGCAATAGCAATAGCTGCGATTCGATCATGGTCTCCCTGAAGCCGGACCATTCCGCCGCCAAGCTGCCCATGGCGTCCCATGGCGTGGCCGCGTTTTGCCGCGAGAGATATAGCTTCCGGGTCGGAAAGCACGCCGCCCCACGCTAGGGCGGACAATTCGCCAACGCTATGTCCAGCGCCAACAGAGGCCTTCACGCCCAACGCCTCGAGCAGCCTGACGGCTGTCAGGCTCGTTTGTATGATGGCCAACTGCGCATTCGCGGTGTCTGTGTTGCCGTCACGAATAGTGAGGTGATGTTCGCGAAGGATCAGCTCGGGAAAGCGCTTCGCCCATATCCCTGCAATCGGGCGTACTGGAGCCGCTTGTCCGGGAAACATAAACCCGATCCTTGCGGCCGGCGAGTTAATCGAGAAATGGATTCCATTCACAGAGCCCGTTGCCAGGGCGTCTACGGCCGAAATCGCCTGCTGAGTTTTTCTGCGAAGCTCTGTGGGACTACAAGCCGCGAAGCCAAGCCGCCATGGATGCGAACCGTCCTTTTCGTGGGCGAACTTCCCCGCAAGATCCTCCATCTCGGATAATGAAAGATGATCTGCAACGGCTTCGCAGGCGACCAAGCCCCGCCGTAGGGTTTCACGATCTGCAGCACTGAATAAAAAAACCTCGCAGTCTCGCGCCCGCGGAGGGAAGCAGTTGTGGTGTGCCCCCGATATACTGGCTGCCGGCTCCAGCACCAAGTGAACATTGATGCCACCAAACCCAAAGCTCGAAACGCCGACGATCGGCAATCGACCATTCATCCGCGTCGGCACTAATATCGGAAAAACTTTATCGCCTGTCTCATGAAAGCTTGGGTGCGGTGTCTCACAACCAACATGCGGCGCAAGAAGACCCGTCTCCAAGCTCGCTATCGCCTTTATGAGCCCGGCCATTCCGGCGGCAGCTTTCGTATGGCCAATATTCGCCTTGATCGACCCTATCGGCAGTGGGTCTTTGGCGTCCTCCCGCAGTTGTGCAAGAGCGGCAATTTCGACCGAGTCGCCGATCGCGGTCCCCGTTCCATGTGCCTCGATGTAGGCGACGGCTCGTGGATCGAGCGCTGCTTTCTCGTAGGCCCGTTTACAAGCTAGCAATTGGCCCTCAACTGTGGGCCGAGTCAGACCGCCAGCTCCGTCGGTTGACATGCCCCATCCCGATAGGATTGCACGCACGGGAATGTCGTAACGCGCCGCAGTCTCAGCGCGCGCAAGTAGGACTACGGCCCCGCCTTCTCCCGGCCAAAAGCCGTCCGAATTTCGGTCGAACACACGCATCCGACGTCGCGCGAGCGCACCATTTCGCGAGAACCCAACCAGCTCGAAAGGATCGAGGGAGAGATCGACCGCGCAGACCACCACAAAATCCGCCTGCCCAGATTCGATTAGCGTTGCAGCGCTTGAGACGGCAACCAGGGAAGACGAACAGGCTCCGTCTACGGAATACCCGCCGCCACGGAAATCGAAAAAGTTCGCTATCCGACCCGCGATAGTATTGGCAAGGCTGCCGGCGAGCGTTTCTTCTGTCGGTTGCTCTAGCCGATCCCGCATCAATTGAATAAAGCGCTGCCGCGTAGAATGGCATGCGCGCTCGTCAACTTCGGCTTCCCTCAGCGCCTGAGCAAGCACGGCGTCAAAAAACGGCAGTCGCAGGCGCATACTAGTCGCCCGGCTGAATTCGCCTGTAAGCGTATTGGCAACGATTACCGCGGTACGCTCCTTCGGGAGCGCCTGCGCGCCACCTATTGCCTCCATTACGTCGCTCGCTAGCTCAAGCGCTAACCAATGCGATAGATCGGTGGAAGCAAATGTCCGTTTAGGGATTCGGAATCGCTGGCAATCAAACGACCAATTCGTGATCAGGCCTGCCATGATAGGCGTGATCGAATCCGCCTCTCCGGCAACCTTGGCATCATAAGCGGAGATATCAAGGCGCCTTCGGGGGATCGGGCGAAATGACCGTCTTCCTTCCAGAGCATTCGACCACAAGGCATCAGATGTCGCGGCGTCCGCAAACCGGCAGGCCGTGGCGGATACAATAATTCTATCTCTGTCGTTGAGCATCGCCTTCAGACCTGATTGCGTGCGGAAGAGATTCGAACCGCTTGGGATTGCACAGCCTTTGTTTGCCGAACACGAGTCTTTCGTTCCTTCGCAAATAAAGTGACGCCGCGTAGGGCGGTGACGATAGTAAGCGCATAGAAGAGGCCAAAGACGATATGAAGCTCCATTAGAGCCGCGTAGGCCAATGCGACTGCGACTGCAAAGCACGCCTGCGCCGACGGCTTGCCGGGCGTCGTCCCAGGATCGGTGATCATGTAAAATGTGAACAGAATAAACGCGAAGCCTGTCATTGGAAGCAGGGCTGCGGCAACCGGGGTGGCGTTGACGATCGATCGGATGATCGCCTGCGTCGCGAATGCCACAACCCAAGCTCCGATGAGTGGCATTCGTCCCGTTAGCTTGGTATTAAGCAGACTGCCCGTCGTAATGACCAGCGAAGGCAGCAGCCAATCCCAAATGCCCGTAATGTTCTCGGAAAACATATAAGGTGGAGCTATGCCAACGGAGGGAAACAGCAGGAGAGCTATCGTGATGCCGAAGTTCGAAGGGTTTAGGAAATGTCGATTGAAGGAAACTCCGCCCGCAGCTTTGATGCTGATTCGAAATAGCCACTTGGACGCGATCGCCATCGAAGCCGCAAACGCAATGATCCAGAGTTGTTCGGCCGCGAAAAGGAGCATTCCGACTGCAAGACCACTGATATGCGCTGAGAGAAAAAACGCAATGGTCTGCCCTGGTGTGCCGCGGTAGCGTGCCTTGCGGCCTTCGCTCGCGGCAGCGGCGGTTTCGGCGAGGAATTCGGTCGAGTAAGCGGCCAACAGTGCAACGAACGGAGTGATCCATGACTGTTCGAAACCAAGGTAGAGGTGGCCTAGAATATTTAGCGAGGTGATAGCAACTGCAAAGCGAGAGAGTCCGGCATTCCGCTTATCAGCGTACCATCGCTCTCCCAAAGACCTTTGTTGAATAGGCTCGCTTGCCGGATTGACAATATTCATTGATTGCCCCCCCAGGGGTTGGTCGCTGCCGCACTCTCACGCTGATCAAGAATAAGCTGATGTGTCCCCGGCTTTAATTGGTATTGTCGTTGTTGCCGGCGGCCGGCCGCGCGCCAACTGATTTCCACCGCAATATTCTGGTCAGTTGGCAACTGCCCAAGCCCAAAATGGATTTCAGAAGAACGGTGCCCCGAATGACCATTGCTGACGTCGGAAAATCCGACGAGGACCCGCCCGTCCGGTAACGTTAGACGCGCGACAGCTCCAATGGCGGCGCGGGTCGTTCCGTTAGAGTTGGTAAGTCGGGTGTTAAGCGAGAGATACTTGTTTTCTGTTCGTGATACGTTCAGGTAGAAGCTGGAGTTTTCCCACTGGCGGGCAACGGCAAAATCGAGCTTTCCATCTCCATCGACATCTGCGATGGAGATGCCGCGGCTTATCGCCGGTGTTGCTAGACCAATCAAAACAGAGATATCTTGGTAAACTCCGTTTGCATCACGAGCAAAAAAGGCCATATGCCGGTTCCCCGATAGACTGTCTCCGCTTGCGAAGCGGGGCCAGGAACTCGGATATTTCAAAAGCTCGTCGTTGCCCATGGCGAGCTCTTGCAACTCCGGCCACCGATCGGTGTTGCCCTTTACAAAGCCTGTTGCTTGAAGTGCCTCCAACTGACCATCATTGTCGAAGTCGGCGAGTTTGCAGTCCCAACTCCAACTACTTCTCGCCAGACCTAGTCGACCACTTGCATTGACAAATGGCGCATGACCGGAGTCCCAACCTGATTTATCTTGCAGGAAGAGCAGATGGCTCTCGAATAAAGCGTGCTCCTCAGCGATATTGCTGACATAGATGTCTAGAAGGCCGTCGCCGTTTACATCGGCGAAATCGACGCCCATTCCTTTGAAGCTATCACGCCCCAAGACAGCGGAACGCAAGTCGGCAACACCCCTGCGGCCCTCGACAAGTTCGAATTTCGGAATACCGGGCAAGGAAACGTTCAACAGGAGGCGATCTGGACCGAAGTCATTTGCGAAGTAGATTTCCGGAAGATTGTCGCCTGTTAAGTCGCCCGCTGCGATTGCTAGGGTCCAACCCTCTGCCGGAACGGCAGTATTGAGTTCCGGTGACCGGTCTTCAAATTCAAATTTTCCGGAGCGCGCACCGGTATTGAGAAACAAACGATTGCGTCCACCATTTTCGGCACGCGACATTGAATGTTGCATTTGGACGGGCCTTGATCCTGACGTGTCCAGCACACCGGAGCTGTCAGGAAAGTAGTTTCCGAACACCAAATCGCCGAATCCGTCCCCGTCGACATCCGCAAAGACTGCCGCATTGGTAAACCAAACTTCTTTGTTCGCGGTTATTTCGGTGACGGTGAAACCACTTGCGTCCATGGCGCCGACGCGAAGAAAGACGATGGGAGTTCGTCCCCAATAGTAGACGACGACGTCCATGCGCCCATCTGCATCGACGTCGGCAAGTATGCATCCCATCGGTGCTATCGATTTAGCGTCGTAGCCTACTGTTGGAGTCACTAGGACGAACGGTGCGTAGTTCGATTTATTTTGGAGACGGATCGTACCCGGCACCGGCATAATAGACACGGTATCATTGCGTGGATCGACGAGACAGGCGTCATTGGGGAGCCCATCACCGTCAAGATCACCCAAAGTCACCGATGCGCCAACGGACGAGATCCACGCTGCAATGTGTTCAAAGGCTGGATGGACGGCGCGGATCGAACGAAATCCGTCAATGCTTGCTGGGGGTAGCGCGCTTTCGACATACGCAAATGGCGACGCGATCTTTTCCAATTCTTGTTCAGATGGAGAACCCGCACGCGCAATCAGAAACAATGTCAATGCGCATAGGCTTGCAGTCAGCCCCCCAGCAATACGACCGGCACCGGACTTCATTTTCTTCCCTCCGTGTGGCGAAAAATCAATTCCGCCGAAACAGTATTGCGCCAGCGTTCGAATGAGCGCTGACCATCTTCAACGGTGAAACCAGTGGCAGGTGCGGGAGGCATTCTCGCGCGAACCATTGCGACAATATCGATCGGTTCTTGGCAAGTTAGGGCGTTGGCCATATCCTCATTTTCCGGATGCAAGGTCCCAGCTCGATCATGAGCTTCTAACGCAAATGCGGCGCCTTGCATGATGTTACCTAGATAGTCACCCCCCTTGGTAATGACGTCCCTAAATCGCGGAGGTGACGCGCCCGCCGCGTAAGTCATGGCTAGACCCAAGCCAGCAAACAAATCCCCTCGATGTTGCTGCGGCAACGTATTGATTAGATCTGCGGCAACGTTGAAATCTCCGCCCGATGTGAACCACAGAGCTCTTCCCGCACCCTGGTGCCAAGCGCACAGTCCATGGAGGCCGCCAAGATTGACGATGGAATTCTTTTTGCCCTGCTCAAGCGCTCGCCGGGGGAAAAAATAGACGTCGTGGAACCCCCACCCATCAAAGGCGAGGGATCTTAGAAAAGGGTCAAGTTGGCGCAGACTGGCGCGGCGGCGCCACGGAATTCTGGCGAGCGCCCAACCTATTCCCACGGTCGAAAGGTAAGGATTGTACTCTGAGCAGTTCGCGAGAAACTCGCCCGATCTATTGCTCGACCCGCTGAGTATTGCCCAAGGCATGCTGTCAGCAATGGCGCAGCCCATCGCTGCACCTTCGATGACGAAGCCGCGGAATCGCCGCTCGAAATCGGAGATCATTTCCATCAACTCAGAAATGTTTGATGTTTGAAGCGCCGTGTTATAGCCCTTGAGGAAAAGGCGCCCTATGTTCTCAAGTCTCTGCTGGACCTGTGCATTTGAGGAGGTAAATCGGCGGACCGTGAATGACGCTTGTGTAGCGTCAATTCCAGCCACCTTGCGATTAAGATATCCAGCGAGATTCTTGGCAAGTCGCCCCGAAATAGTGTTTTCCAATTGTTCGCCAACAATCGGATTCGGACTAATTTGATTCTGATCGGAACGCGTCATCGAAAAAACCCTTTAAACCACGAGCCCAATCGTCCAAACTGGATGAAGGCAGCTGAAGAATTGCGCGCTTGGTGATCAGCCCTGCCAGGGACAGCTTCCAGCGCGTTTATGATCTTTTGAAAAGCGTGCTCAGGACTGCTGACAGGCGTAACCATGTCATCGTCGTGAAGGCGTTTGACCGTGCCCCGCCAATGTCCGGCGTCGGAGTCGCTCCGCTCATACCAGAACCGTAAAAGGAACGACTCGTTATGCCGACTGTCGGGTGATTTCACGCCTGCGACTCCCATTCCACCCCAGTTTAGGACCGGGTGAACTTGAAATCCTTGCGGACGAGTCTGACGATTCTCTTGATTGGATTTCGCGTCGCTAACGATGCAATCACGGCGCTGTTAAACCGGCACCGAACATGTCCCGAAATGTCGACAAATTCTGCTCTCAATGTCGGAGTAAAGGCAGCCGGAAGCTATTTCCTGTTGCAGCTGGCTGGTATCGGGCATTGGCGCAATGTCAAGCTCGCTCTTAAGAAGAGATCTAAGTCGTTGATAGGAGAGAAGCGCATCAGCGGGGCACCCTGTCAAAACAAGGAGAAGCATGACGTCGCGTTGGACGCTTTCTCGCAAAGGGTCTGTCACCAAAATCTGTCGGCCAAAGGCGAGGGCCCGCTCGAAATCACTTTTCCGAGCGAAAGCTCGCATCAATTCGAGGTTGCCCAAGATGTACAGATTGTGGAGTCGTTCTCTTTCCTGCAAGACCCAGTCACCATCGTCCCCCTCGAGGAAAGGGCCGGTGTAGCAATCAAGCGCGCTACATAGCTCTTCCTCTTCTGAAAAGCCGGTCAAATTGCTTTTGATTAAGGAAAGCATTCTCGGATTGACACATTCCAATTTTCTTGTGTCGACCTCAAAAAAGGGAGCTCTCTCCAACCGGACGTCATTGCCGTATGTGGCCAGACACGCACCTCCGTCCGGCTGAACCTGATCCAGCATCTTCCGGATTCGCCAGATTGCCGTATTAAACGCAGATCTCGCTCGATCTGGGTCAAGGTCACCCCAAAAGAGATCAATCAATCGTTCTCGTCGATGACTACGGCCGCTGTATTGAAATAGATAGCATGCAAGTAAGCGACCCGCTTGCCCCAGCTCAGTTCGCAGAACTTTCCCAGAGACCGAAAACGACGTTGATCCGAATAGATTAATATCAAGCATCGGCCATCCCCATGCGACTTCGATGAATGCATGCGAGCGTGTATTGGTCGCCAACAATACAACCGAAACTTAATAAAAAATCAACCAATCACGATGAAATCACGGAGAAATCGCCCCAGATTCTTTCCGCAAGAGATTAAGATGCCAGTACTCCGATCTCCGCCTCAGCGGAATTCCTTTCGCGGTACGCTCGATAGATTTGCAAAACAGCAAGCATCGCGAATGGCATAGGCAGAGCATTCATAAAGAAATGCCAGGATACTCTAAAGCCCACCGCAAATTCTGGCCATCCCAACGCGAAGCTCCCGCCGAAGAGGGTGCTCATTCCAATCGGCTTTCCGATGAAATATGCCGATGCGGTAAGCATAATGTGTTCGTAGAGGTGAAAAGTTTCAAACGCGATTGCCCACGCGTTCGGTCTTGTTGGGAAAAAGCACCAAAGCGATATCAGTCCGCTAAGGAAAATCAGATTGCCGCAAAGATGCATGATTTCCATGCCAACGACCATTCTGCGAGACCTATCCTCATCCGGAAGAAAATAACTCCCCAGTACCTCCGTAATTTTCGTGGCCCAAGGAGACATCCATGGTGTGCCGCGTCCACATATCTGAGACGAATCGCCCAAGAGCCAAACGCCGAACTGCGTTGCGTGTTCTGCGAAATGTCCGATTTGAAATAGGAAAGCAAGGAAAGCAACGGAAAGGAAAATGGTGACCCAAACAATGGCCGTGTCGGGTTTAAGGATACGGTATGGCAAAGAGAGGGCTGAGTGTCGCTGTTCCGTTGCATGCGTCTGAAGATAAAAGACGTTCCGGTCGCTCAACATATACGGCTCCTATCCTATGTGTTACTTGGTCAGCATGCGCGGTGGCGCTAGGTGTTTAATCACGGAGCAATCACAGGACGCTCGTCGCCGCCGGTGGTTACTAAGAATTTTCCGAGGAGGCCCTGCCCCGATTTCGACGTGTTCTTCGTTGCCAGAAAGTTTGGTTTGAAACCGAAAAGTACTTCCTTGGCTCAGTTCGTGAAAGACGAACCATTCAACCGAGTTTTATCAGTGCTTCGCCCGAGCGCGCGCTCCGTCAGTCTCGCCGAGCGTCGTGAGGCCCAAAAATGGGAGTTGGGAGAATGGTCGCAAAAAGATTGGCCGACAGTTGGCTCGCCGATGTAATGAAAAAATCGACCTTCAGCCACCTTCAACCACCTTCAACCTGGACCATCGCGCGCATGCGCATCGTTTATCCGAAGTCCCGGATCGCAGAGTATGGTTCAAATTGATACGGTCGCCGCAGCGGGAACATGCAATGCAGCGGCTGCGCTGGCGACCTTCAATCGAAAGCTCCAAAGGGTTGAGATTGCAGCTACCTTCGATGCGTTTGAATTGCACGGCCGAAGCTCTACCCTGGGTGATTTCCGGATTTTGGATCGTGTCCAGAGGAGTGGTGTAGCTCGCATCTCGTCACGGCCTGTCTTGAGCGTGGCGCATCGGTATCGAGACTTGCGCTCGAACATGGGGTCAATGCGAACCTACTTTGGAAGTGGATCAGGAAGCGCACTCAGGTCCATCCTCTCCCGCCGCCGAAGCGGAGTATTCCGCGCGCGGACAAGGACACACCGGCATGCCCGCATCGCCGAATCTGCCGGCATCCGACGCCGGTGTTGATCCCATCCACTGGCATTTAACCTTGAGACGACTAGAAAGGAAAGATTAGGTTCCGTGTGGCAAGATGCCGGCCTCTAACATCGCTTGGGCCGGGGGTTATCAAATGGAGACTATCGATGCGGACGACATCCCTCTTGGAGCAATTGTCGACCAGCTTTTGAGCCCTAATGGCCTGCATCGCTTGATTGGAGACCGCACGATTGCCTGCTTTGCAATCGTGCGGTCCGCGATCGCGCCAGCATTTTTCGAAGAGCTCATACGCAATGTCGAGACGATCGATGCAACCATGCGCCAGCATGTGGCCTTTATCGTCTTTCACGGCAAGGAATCGTCAATATTGCGCAGACACCCCCACTGTTCGGCATACTTCGAACATCATATTGACGGCCTCTCGATGTCGCAAGGTTTTATCAAAATCGAAGAGCGCCAAGACGAGCTTCAATTCAACGACGAACTCACAGACGCGGTTAGACTTGGAGCGAGCCGGAAAACCAATTCAATCATCGCGAAGGCGACCGAAGTGGCGGTGAGCCATCTTGCAACAAGGTTCGGCATCTTAGAAGCATCAATGCCTTGTTTGGTGTTTGTCAATGGCACTGACCTTGAACATCCTGTCGTCATTCCCCTGGCGCGCCGGGAAACGATGAAATCGTTGTATAGCGACGCTCTGGGTCCAATCAGCGATGAATTCCGTTTGGTCGAGCGCCATTGGCGGCTGAAGTGGGAGATAAAGTGGCACATTTGCGGACAAAGGCAGGCGGCCGAAGCAATTGAGACCAACGCCCGAATAGCAGCCCCTCTACTGGCGAAAGCTGAGGCTCTGGACCGGGCTCGCGAAGAGTTTGACGACCCCGAGACCGAAAATGGAGCAAAGGTCCGCTACCTGAACGACGAGATAGCCGCGTTAAAAACGTTCTGCTCGGAATATCAAGGCGCCGAAAATCTCGATACACGTGTGGCCGTCTTGGCGACCTCTGAGGGCGCCGCGAGCATGCTCACTCTCCAACAACAGCTCAGAGCCGCTGAAGTTGAAAAGAAAGCCGCATTTCGCGCAGATATGACAGAAGATGAGCGTCGATTCTATAAGGCGGCGGCAAGCCATGTGAATCGGTTGCGTGGAGAACTCGGCGCCGCGACACGGAAACCCTACGATGCCGCAAACGCCAGACTTCGCGACCTTGAATCCGAAATCCGTCTTTTCGATCGCTCAAAGGCCGATATCGAAAGCGCGATCAGGGCGGTCAGAAAAAATCTGGACGAGCTCGCCAAGTCCAGAACCCAAGTCGAAGCGACCATTGCCAAAGCAGAGAGCTTCAAACTCAGCGAAAAAAGGTTGGAACTTGAACAATCGGAGAAAACTCTCCTTTCGAGAGGATACAGTCCGGGTTACCTGCAGTGGGACACGCCGCCGAAAATTGATGTCGTGCGGCTATTATTGGAACGGGGCGAAATCGGATCCGACCGCAATCGCCAGCGACATGGGAAAAAAAGCCCAATGCTGAAAATTCTGTTTCTCGCCGCCAATCCTGCTTCAACCGGAAGCTATCTCGACCTGGAAGAAGAGCTGCGGGCTGTTGAGCTGGAGCTTCGCGCCGTTAAGTTCCGAGACAACATCTCTCTCGTTTCGAAGCATGCGGTACGGGCGGATGATCTCGTTCGATATTTAAGGGAAGAAAAGCCCGATGTGCTGCATTTCAGCGGACACGGGTCGCCGGGTGGCATCATCGTCAGAGATGACACGGGAGCGTACCGATCGATTTCTGGTACATCGCTGGCGACTTTGCTAAGGGATCGAGGCGTGAAGCTTGTCGTCCTCAATTCTTGCTATTCTGACGCTCAAGCGGGAATGATCGATACGAGTGTCCCGGCTGTTGTGGGGACCACCGACGCGGTAGACGATGAAGCAGCCCGCCGCTTTAGTGTAGCCTTTTACCGGACGCTCGGAAATGGCCATGCATTGGCCGACGCTTTTCGCGATGGTCGCGATGCGGTTGAACTTCACGCTTTAACGGACGTATTCCAGATCCGCGGCGACGGCAGTGTAGTCTATATGTCATGAAGCCTGATGGCGCGGAGGCTTGCAAATTTCGGCTTCATAGCAATACGCGGCATCCACCGTATGTCGGAAGTTGCCGGAAATCATTTCCGCTCAAAGCAGACAAAGTCACGAGTGCAGCCAATCGCCGATCACGTCGACGAGGCGTTTCGGACTATTATCTTGCAGAACTCGAATATGTTGAAATTCTGCAGCCATAGCGATCACGAAACGCTGGTGCCCAACACCTGATTAAACCAAATGATTGCCGCTTCGCCTTCCTTCTTGACCACCTCGCTTACCGCGCGGCTGTGTCGAATGCCGTTCCGGAGTTCGGCGAGCTGATCGAACTTCGCGATCAAAGTCTCTTTGTTCAAGAATTTCTGCTCAAACCTATGCCAAGAGGCCTTGCTAGTGATCGTTTCCTGCAGTTCGCGTAGATCGAAATACTGAAGCTTGGCTGACAGGCTTTGATAGTTTTCGGCGTCAAGCGCGGCATTCTTTTTCACAGCGCGGACAATCCGATCATCAATCTTCTGCGCTACATGGGACGGAACGGCCGCATTGTCGCCATTCAGGGTTTTGTCGATACACTTCCGGATGTTAAGTTCAACACGCTCGGTTGCAATATCGAGATCGCGGAGTTGAGGCGACAGATCGAGCCGCTCTTTAATCAACAGGTTCTCGATAGCATCTTGGATCGTACGTTGACGTTCAGCAATAAATGCCTCGAAGTCGTCCGACCCGAACGGATTGCGCAGCAGAATGTCGAAAGCAATCGGCGAGATGAAATGCGATTCTAGAATTGCACGAACCGCGCCCTCGCCAGTCGCCTTAATGAGTTCCGGGAGATACTCATTTGGTAGGCGTGCACGAATCACGTGACGATTCGTGTTCTGCGACAGTGGAGTGCGGTTCAGGATGGAGCCGTGAATGCCGTTCTCAAGGTGCTTTTTTCCCCAGGCGTCCGGGACGATGTGGTGATCATCGAGATCCCCGTACTGGGGAACATCACCCGTCATCCAATCGCGCGCGCCCTGTAACACGAGCAAATTGAATACGCCGTTGTAGACGGACGTTCCGCGCTTGATCTCCTTCCGCAGCTCGAGGCTACGAAACCGACGCGCAAACTCAGCAATCAGAGGCGGTTCGGCGGCATCGTCATCAAACCAAGCTTTCACATCAAGAAAATCGCGAGCGCTCGTGGACTCTACCGAACCGGAATAACGGTTGGTAAAGACTGAGCTCCAGTACCAGTGGCGCAGCTTTCTCCGGGCATCGAGTTGGTGAGTCGGAGGCAACTTCTTGGCCTGTGCGCGCAAGGACGCGAAAACCGGGAGAATGGAGACATAGGGCAGAAACGCCGAACTGACTACGCCGTATTCCTGCGGGTGCCGGAGCACTTTAAGGGCGCTTTCGAGCGCTTCGACGGCCGCCTTCCAGCGCAGTTCGAAATCCGCGATATCAGGCACGAGTATCTCTTTACGCAGAGTGCCGTCTGAGTCACGGACAGACTTCTGCTGGCCAGGTAGCATGAAATAGAGATACTTCGGTGAGCAATAGCTTTGCCTAAGGATGCTCATCACCTGAAGAATATAGACGTTCATCTTTTCTGCCTCAAACCCATCTAGGCGCGCCTTGGCGTCACGCCACATCATTTTGAGTTGCAGTCCCTTTGGCTTGAGAAGGGCGTTCACGAGATCGAAAACGTCCAGACGAACACCGCGGCTGTTGATCTGGGTGAAGATGTCACAGACTTTGTCTACATCCAGATCCTTATCAAGCTCATTATAGGAAATCTGATATTGGCCGGTAATTCCTTGAAGGTGCTCCCCGAAACCCTTCGCATTCTCCAAATGAATCTGAGCAGCCTTGGCGGCCTCGTCGTTACCTGTGCTCTCGGCTTCAGATTTCTTTGCTTTCCAGTAAGCCTCGTAACCCTGAAGCCAATTTGGAAGCTCCCATCCTGTGGCGCCTATGACCGCAAGCGGAAAAAAGTGAGTCTCGAACTGGACGGATTTGTCCGCCAGCACCTTGGACCATCGGCGGGTCACGCGATCATATCCAAAGGCTTCATCGTGTTCGTCAGCCATAAACTTATCGACATGGACGAAGTAGAAGAAGCGGCTGGTGCGGTTTTGTAGCGGCTTATCGGGCGACAGAAATGCGTAGTAGATTGCCGTCAACCTCTGCTGGCCGTCCAGCACGATGTATTCTGGCTTTCCGTTGCCCTCATACCCGTAAATCGGTTCGCAAGAGAGCGAGGCGAAATTTTCGGTTTTGCCTTTCCACAAGAGCAGACTGCCAATGTAGTAGTCCAGAAAAATCGACCTCATCAGGTCGCGGATATCCCACGGTTTCCATTCGAATTCACGTTGGAAGTCGGGGATCACATAACGGCCATCCCGAAGGTAGTTGATGAGCGTGTTTAGACTTACGTGATCGGGCTTTTGCGCGTCCTTCATGTATCCCCTCGCCCCGATCAGCAGTGCATCATTTTGGTCTTTCGAATTCGGAGATTCGATTCGCTGTCGGCTGTGGTTGGCAGCATAGTCAACCCTTAACGCCAGGTCATCATGCGCGCTTGAAACAAGCTCTCGTTGGAACGAGATACAGACCCCACCGGGATTTCCGAGTTTCCGAAGGCCCGAAAGACGAACACAGTGACACACCCACCAGGTCGCGAGCCTGGACCTGATGGCACAGACCTGTAACTTTTGGCCAGTATCGGCCTGTAGTCAAAATCGATCAGTTCGCGATTTTCGAAAGCGGCCCGATTGTTCTTGATACGGCCACTGTGGGCGAGCGGGATCACCCACAATGATGCCGAACGCTCGTCAGGTCTTTCGACAGTCGATACTCCGGCTTCGTCTGCAACACGTCACAATACGCTGCACTCCTCGCAGGATCTTGACGCTCAGTCCCGGCTGAGCTATATTGCTCACATCAGATACGTGAGGAATATGATTCAATGAAGATTGACCTGCTCAAAATTGGTGGCAGCCCGGTCTTGGCCGGCGCCTTGAATGGCAGGACGATGCTCGGACGCCTGTTGGAGGCGACCGCGACGGAGGGGACCGCTCCAGAGCCAGTCTTCCTGGATTTTTCGGGTATCGAGGTCGCAACGGCGAGTTTCCTCCGCGAAAGCGTACTGGCGTTCCGTGATATCGTCCGCGGACGCCGTTCTCACTATTACCCTGTCGTGGCCAATCCCGGCGAACTCCTGCAGGACGAACTCATCGAAGTCCTGAAGCCGCGCGGCGGAGTTTTGATGACTTGCACGCTCGCGGATGACGGCACTGTCACTGATCCAACTCCGCTCGGCGAACTGGATCCGAAGCAGCGCATGACATTTGATTTGGTGCTGCAACGCGGCGAGACAGATGCCGGTGCCCTGATGCGTGATTACGGCGAGAGTGAAGGCGTCAAACATACCACCGCATGGAACAACAGGCTCGCGTCTCTAGCCGCTCTCGGCCTGGTCATTGAACAGAGTCAGGGCCGGGCCAAGCGCTATCGCCCACTATTTGAAGGAGCGTGAGAGGTGGGAGCGGACTTCATCGAGAAAGCGACGCCGAGCTTTAAGAAAAGTTGGGATCGCGCGCGTGTCGTTCTCGGAACGGCAGATCTGTTTACTCGCTCGCCGGATTGCGCACCGCGTAGCGCCGAGGCGGACATTATCGGTGATGCTCGACTCAAGATAGGCGACCAACTTATTGTCGAAGCACAAGACGGCTCTCTGATCGCGCGGCGGGGAAATTGCGATGTCGCCCGCTTTACCAATCCGCCTCTGGGACTTCTTCAAGCGGTCAACGCTTCCTGCGGGATCGCCAAGGGCACGGTTGAGCAGGTCCACTTGTTCGCCGGGGTTGCGGAGATTTCGTTATGCTGACGCCCACTCGATCCGATGCCGAACCTAAGCCGACTGGTAGGGCTCAGACTGCCGGGAAACCAGATCGTAATCTGCGCCGCGAACGCCGTCTCTGGCATGAACCGGAAAGGGCAACCAGCTCGCTTGGTCGCGTGGTATGCTCCGAAAGACAAATCTGCGGCGGATTGCGGCTTAAGGCCACTTTCTTCGATTGCCTCCAATTTTGCTGCGGCAAACCAGACGGCTGCGACCGCGTCTGTCGGAACCACCCTGACTATCCGGACCGGGTGCGGGAGGTAACCACGTTCGATCTCGGTACGGTGCCTCACGCGCCTCTCCTTGTCGCACCGGCTCTGCCACACGTTATACCGGTGATCTACCATCGGACTGCCCGCAATGCCCCTCCCGTTTCAGAAACAGTTGCCCTGCCACTCTATTCGTTGTTCGACCGGCGCTCTGGCTTGCCCCGATATGCCTCACATGACGCGCTCTGCGAGGCTTTTGGCATCAGACCAGGTTGCACCATCGTACTCACCGGCACTGACCGCGACCCTCCGTTGGAACGTTGGTGGGAGCTTGGGGAGGAGCGACGGCGTACGATCATCCGAGCGATGAAAACGGTCGGAATTGGGCTGGTGACGACTCCGAACTACAGCCTGTTCATTGATCGCCCGCGCTGGGATGATCTCCATGCGATGAAGCGGATTGCCATCATCCATGAAGAGTTTCTGCGCGAGGGCCTGCCCGCCGCGTTGCATGTCAATGGGCGATCTGAATCTGATTTCTGGCGGTGGGCGACCTATCTCCGTGCCCGCCCGGAGATTACACATGTCGCCTATGAATTCACGACCGGCACCGGTTGGGCCGGGCGCCAGGAACAACATGCGCAGTGGTTGACCGAACTGGCGGCCACTGTCGGGTACCCGCTTCATTTGGTCGTGCGGGGTGGGCTCGACGCGCTTCCAATTCTGGTCCGCGCCTTCGCCGGTATGACCGTGCTCGATACGTCGATCTTTATGAAGACGATGAAACGGCAACGTGCCTATGCGAAGACCAATGCAGCGCTCGGATGGATGAACTCACCGACCGAGCGCGGCGCGCCCATCGACGAGCTGTTTGCCGACAATTGCCAGTTTGTAGAAGCATGGATCGGCGACATCCTCGCATCTTCGACTGAAGGCGCACGGATGCCGGGATGATCGAAACCGCCTCTCCCGCCCTTGACTTCGCCGCTCTTGATGATCTCGCCTTCGCCGCCGCGCGTGGGCGTCTTAACGGCCGGCCACTTCCGATCATGATCGCGAGGGAGATCGGCCCGATTCTCGAGCTTGCCCAGCTTAGCGACGGAGGGTTGCTACCTGCCCCTAGCGTTTCACCGTTCCTGTCATTGAACGGGCTCAGTCCAATGGTGCAAGCGCTCTGTACCGGCAACACGCAGTGGATTTGTCCACAGTCACGGATGATTGGTTTCCTGCGTAGCGCAACTTCCTTCCCGCAGGACGAGACGATCTGGACTGCTTTCGGTCTAGCAACGCAGCAGGCGGCAACTGCAGCAGGCTTTCCACGAAAGATTGCAGCACAGCTTACCGCTGCGCTCGGCGAACTCCATAGCAATGTCTACGAGCACTCGAAGGCATCAGATACCGGCGTCGTCGCATTTCATGCGCAACCCGGTCGATTTGAATTAGTGGTCAGCGATCGTGGCATTGGGGTTTTAGAAAGCCTTCGTGGTAGTCCCGACTATGCGGACCTCAGCGATCACGGCGAAGCATTGCGCCTAACCTTGACCGATGGCGTTTCGCGCTTTGGCATAAATTCCGGCAGGGGCCTTGGTTTTCGCCCGCTTTTTATCGGGCTTGCCAATCTCAATGGAGCCCTACGTTTCCGGTCGGGCGACCACGCCTTAGTGATCGACGGACGCGGACCATCGCTGGTGACGGCTCGAACGGCACAGAAGCCGGCAATTCGGGGCTTCCTTGTGTCGGTGAGTTGCCTGACCCACGGCATCACCTAAATTGCTAGCGCCCCCTTACCTAGCCGCCGAATTGTAGCTAAAATAGCTCCTTTAAAGCGGAGCGACACATGCAGCACGTCTCGGCACGCGAAGCTAAGAATCAATTTGGTCGTTTGATCGATGACGCTCGGGCAGCTCCCGTTGCGATCGACAAGCATGGTCGCCCTGTCGTGGTTGTGCTGGCGGTGGAGGAATACGAACGCCTAACCAGAACGAATCGAGAGAGCACAAGAATCAGCTCCCCCAAGAAGCAAGAGAAATGAAATAGCGGGCCATGGGGGAAATTATCAAACAAGGAAGCTTTGTTGAACTCCGCGGGCGACCGTGGCTGGTCGAAGGAATCCAAGGCGAAGCAAACGACCTTCAGACGCTCAATCTCTCCTGCATCTCCGACGACGCGCAAGGTGAGAGGCTCGAAATCCTTTGGGACGCCGAAATCGGCGCCGTTGTGCTCGATGAGGATGGATGGCAAAATATCGGCGCGGGGCTGCCCGACAGGGCCGAAGTGCTGGCGGCACACCTTCGCGCGATAAGATGGCGATCTGCGACAGCCGCTGATCGGGATCTGTTGCAAGCACCATTTCGGGCGGGCATCCGACTTGATGCCTATCAACTCCTGCCCCTTCGCAAGGCGCTGCGGCTTCCGCGCGTCAACCTCTTGATCGCTGACGACGTCGGTCTAGGCAAGACGGTTGAAGCAGGTCTCGTCGCGCGCGAGCTACTGCTGCGCCGTCGGATAGATTTCATCATCATTGCGGCTCCGCCTTCGATGACCATCCAATGGAAGGATGAGCTCGAGGCAAAGTTCGGGCTTTCGTTCGAAATCATCGACCGTGAGCGCATCGGCGAAATGCGCCGGCTTCGCGGGTTCTCTATGAACCCCTGGGCGACCGGCTCGCGATTCATCGTCTCGCATCGGTTGCTCACCGATGAAGTTTATGCCGCCGGTTTACGCGATGTGCTCGGCGAATTTCGCGCCCGCGCGCTGTTCATTCTGGACGAGGCGCACCATGCCGCCCCGGCGGCCGGCATCCGGTACGCTATCTCCAGTCAGCTCACGAAGGCGGTTCGCGAACTCGGAGATCGGTTTGAGCATCGTCTCTTCCTGACAGCGACGCCCCACAACGGACATTCCAATAGCTTCTCGGCGTTGCTCGAGATGCTCGATCCCCAGCGATTCACGCGAGGTGTCGAAGTTCGACCCAAGGACCTCGAACCGGTCATGGTTCGCCGGCTGAAGGCCGATCTTCGGCGTCTTGGCGAGGCGTTCCCCGAGCGGATTATCGAGGCGGTTCGGATCGCGGGTCTGCCGGAGGATACGCCAGAGCTTGAACTCGCCCGCCGGCTCGCAGCTTACGGCGAACAACGCATGACACGAATCGCCAATCTTCCGACTCAGAGGGCGTCAATGGCGAAACTCGCCTTTGTCGGCCTGCAGCAGCGCCTCCTGTCCTCCGTTGCTGCGTTCGCACGAACCTTGAAGGTTCACAAAGCGACGTTGCAACGCATGCTGGATGGCGAGGAGGCCGCCTTGGTAGCGGCTGCCGCGCTGGCGTTTGTCGAAGGTCCGACCAGCGAAGACAGCGCCGAGCTTGGCCTGGAGGATGATCGAGCTGAGAAAACCATCGATGCGGATGACGACGCAACTGCGGAGGCAGCATCAGCCCTCGGTGCCGCCGGCGCGGCGACAAGCGACCTGCGCACCGAATTAGCCGCGGTCGACGATATGCTGGCTATCGCGGAGCGATACGCGTCACGGCCAGATGAGAGAGTGCTTTGGCTGAACGACTGGATCAAAGCTAATCTCCTTTCCGGTCACAACTGGACCCGTCGACGTCTCATCATTTTCACCGAGTACGAGGACACACGCCGTTGGCTGGAACGGCGTCTCCGAGAGATGGTGTCGGACACAGATCGCGCTGATGACCGTATCGGCGTGTTCACAGGCGCTACGGGATCGGATCGAAGGGAGGAGGTCAAACGGGCCTTCAACGCTGACCCCGATGTGGAACCGCTGCGGATTCTCATCTGCACCGATGCGGCCAGGGAGGGCATCAACCTCCAGACCTACTGCTCGGACCTCATCCATTTCGATCTGCCGTGGAACCCCTCCCGGCTTGAGCAACGCAACGGCCGAATCGATCGCAAGCTTCAGCCGGCAAAGCAGGTCATTTGCCGATATTTTCGCTATGAGCAGCGTGAAGCCGACATCGTGTTGGAAGCGCTGGTCCGGAAAACGGAGACCATCCGCGAACAGCTCGGCTCGGTCGGTCAGGTGATCGAGGACCGCATCGCAAAACGTTTGGCCGAAGGGGGCATCTTGCGCGGTCAGGGGGCGGCGATCGCTCGTGCCATTGCGGAGGAGAGCGATGCAGAACGGTTGAATCGCGCGCGCGCCGAAATGGACGACGACGAACGCGCCCGTCACGAACGGTTACTGAGAGAGCAGGCCGATCTTCAGCGCGCACTTGAACGGTCTCGGGAGCGGGTCGGCGTAGACCCGGAAGACCTGCATCGCGTGGCCGCAGCCGCGCTATCGCGCGCAGGCTATGTGCTCGACGACGCACGTGGCGCAGCGGTCGGCAGCGTCGCAACTTACCGGCTCGATCCCAATGACCCAGCGTTCACCAAAGATGCAGGCTGGGAGGACGCTTTCGACGATTTGCGGGTTCGGCCGCGCAAGCGCGGTGAGCGTCTCGGAGATTGGCGGCGCGATGCGCCCATTCGGTCAATCGCATTCAGTCCACCCGTCTTAAGTGACGGCCGCGACGCCTCGGACGTCGTCCAGGTACATCTCGAGCACCGACTTGTCCGCCGCCTCCTCTCCCGCTTCCTCAGTCAGGGGTTCCAATCCAAGTTATCGCGCGTCTCCGTCATCTATGGACCAGGCGCGCAGCCACGCGTCGTGCTGATGGGACGGCTCGCGGTCTTTGGCGCCGGAGCTGCCCGGCTACACGAAGAGGTCATCCCCATCACGGCGATTTGGACTGAGTCAGAACGCGACCGCAAGCCGCTCCGACCTTTGGGCGAGAGCGGCGAGGAGAAAACCCTCAATCAGCTTGAAGCGGCGCTGCGCGATGCGCGCGAAGCGCCAGGTGCGGCCGTCGCTCGTATCCAAGGTCTCGTCGCCAAGGATATCGCGGACCTCGTCCCGGCGTTGGAAAAGATCGCGGCCGAGCGACTGACGGCGGTTACGGCGCAACTCCAAAAGCGCGGAGAGGAGGAAGCGCGTTCGCTGTCCGACTTGCTGGAACAGCAGCGATCACGCATCGCAAAGGCCGCAAAGGAATTCGACCCCAATCAGCTCACCCTCGATCTGGTCCCCGAGGAACGGCGCGAGCGAGAGGCCGACCGGCGACATTGGGAAGGACGCCTGACTCGCCTTGAGCGAGAATTGCGTAATGAACCGAGGCGTCTTCGCGAGTCTTATGAAGTGCGCGCCCATCGGCTCGAGCCCGTCGGCCTTGTCTATCTCTGGCCGGTGTCGGGATGAGCACGATGGCCGCGGAAATCTATAGGGACCCAGACCTCGAATGGCTCGACCATGTGCCGCCGGTTGGCCTTGTGGTCGCCGCGACTCTCCTCAAGGAACTTGGGCTCTCGCCGCTCAGGCAAACACCAATCGACACCGGCCAAGTCGGCGAGTTTATTGGATCAGAGCCGTCAAAACCCAGTCTCTCCGATCCATGGACCTTCGCGGAACAGGTGCTTGGCTGGGAAGCGCGCCATGTCGCCGGCGCGCCTGGCGGCCCAGATATTCCCGACGAACTGCTGGTCGCGCTGCCGGAACACGGCACCACGCTTCGACCGACGTGGGCAGTGGCCGAACTTGGGGAGGAAGGTCGTCTCTGGCAGCTTCTGGTCCGCATCGAGGCACCTGGCGTCGATCCAGATGCCCGAAACGCGCTCGATGGCTGGGAGGCGACGCCGCATCAGCGGTTCGAGCGGCTGTTGCGCGATACCGGGGTCTTTGCTGGTCTGCTGATTTCAGAGCGGGACGAGCGCAAAGATGGCGAGGTTCGGTACTATCCCGAGTTCCGTCTGATCTATGCCCCTCGCGGTGAGACTTCAGGCCATCAGAGCTTTCCAATCCGGCCGATGACAATGGTTGCCGGCCGGCCGATGCTCGGCGGCCTGAAGCTCCTCCTTGATCGGTTCCGGCTGTTTTCAGATTCCGACGATAGGCGCCTACCGGCGCTTTTAAAACGGAGCCGCGATGCCCAAGCATTGGTTTCGACCGCCTTAGCGGAGCAGGTCCTTGGCGCGCTTCACGAGCTTTTGCGCGGCTTGGACAACGCAGAGCCGGCGCTCGTCCGCGACCTCACGGTCAGCCGTCCTGATCATCTCTACGAGGGGTTGCTTACCGTCCTCATGCGCCTGGTGTTCGTGCTCTACGCCGAGGACCGGGACCTTCTGCCGTCACGATCCGACGCGCGGGCGCGCGAGATCTACGAAACCAGCTATTCGGTTCGTGGGCTCTACGCGAAGCTTACGGAAGACGCGACGCTCAATCCCGACACGATGGACGAGCGTCGGGGCGGCTGGGGTGGCCTGCTGGCGCTGTTTCGCCTGATCCACAAAGGTCACAAGACCGGCTTTGTGCAGGCGCGTGGCGGCAAACTGTTCGACCCAGACGAGTTCCCATTCCTTGAGGGGCGCGCGTCGAAGGATGAGCCGGCCCGGATATTGACTGTGTCAGATGGATGTCTCCTGCGCATCCTTGAGGGACTCATGACCCTGAAGTTGCGCGGAGCGGAGCGCGAACGCCTGTCCTACCGAACCCTCGATGTCGAACAGATTGGTTCGGTCTACGAAACCGTGATGGGTTTCACGGTCGAAGCAGCCAAGTCTCGGGTTCTCGCTATCAAGGCGGGCAAGAACAACAGGACTCCGGTTTTTGTCGCGCTCGATGAGCTTCTTGCAAGAAAGGGCAAGGAGCGGATCAAAGACCTGAAGGAAAATGTTGGACGCGCCCTGACTGCTGCTCAAGGCGGCCCGGTTGAGCAAGCGAAGAGCGTGGAAGATCTTGTGGCCGCGCTCGACGGGATGGTCGATGAGCGCGGCTCTCCCAAGAAAAGGATTGCGGCATCGGGCACGCCGATCCTGCAACCGACCGGAGAGCGGCGACGGACGGGTAGCCACTATACGCCGCGGTCACTGACAGCCCCGATCGTCAAGTATGCATTGGAGGCGGCTTTCGCTCGGCTGGGTTCGAACGCAACGCCGGAGCAGGTGCTAGATTTGACGGTGTGCGACCCAGCCATGGGATCGGGTGCTTTCTTGGTCGAGGCGTGCCGTGCCTTGGGCGAGCGTTTGGTCGCGGCCTGGGCGTGCTGGCCGGAAACACGGCCCACCATCCCGGCCGACGAGGATGAGGAGCTTCATGCCCGCCGCCTTGTCGCACAGCGCTGCTTGTACGGCGTCGACAAGAATCCACGCGCTGTCGATCTGGCCCGACTATCGCTTTGGCTTGCCACGCTGGCACGCGACCATGAGTTCACCTTCCTCGATCATGCGCTGAAATGCGGCGACAGCCTCGTCGGACTGACTAAGGATCAGATTTCGGCAACCCATTGGGACACAACGAAGCCGCCCACTTTTGTCGGCAAGTTGGTCAGCGACCATTTGCGAGAAGCCGAGAAAGGCCGAGTGCGCATTCGCGAGCAAGCCGAATGGGCAAGCGAGGCTGAACTGCGCCCGCAATTCAAAGCCGTTGAAACTCAGCTAGAGGTTGCTAGGTTGATTGGCGACGGCATCGTGGCCGCCTTCTTTTCGGCCGACAAGCCGAAAAAGCGGATCGAACAACTGGTCGCCTTTCAGAAGCTAGTGCAAAGCAACCTGGGTTCGCGAGGCTGGGAGGAGAAGGCAGCTTGGTTTTCCAAGGACCTTCTCTTTGGCATATACCCGATTCCGCCCTTTCACTGGCAAATTGAGTTCCCGGAAGTTTTTTCTCGCCGCAATCCAGGCTTCGACGCCATCATCGGCAATCCGCCATTTGCCGGCAAGAACACGATCGTTGGCGGTAGCCCCAAGAGCTATCTTCCGTGGCTGCAGACGCTGCACGAAGGTGCCCATGGCAATTCCGACCTGGTTGCGCATTTTTTCCGACGCGCTTTCGGCTTATTGCGAGAGGGAGGTGAATTCGGTCTGATTGCAACAAATACTATCGGTCAGGGCGACACGCGAGCCTCTGGCCTAACAATGATTGTCGCCGACGGCGGTGCCATCGTGCGCGCGCGGCGTCGATTGAAGTGGCCGGGCGAGGCATCGGTAGTGGTGTCCGTCGTTCACATCGTGAAAGGCGAAGCAAGCTCGCCCGTGCTCGACAATCGGCAAGTTCGCCGTATTTCAGCCTACTTAGTTGAGGGTGACCTCGATACATCGCCGTCGCCCCTTGTCGCCAATTCCGGCAAAGCATTCCAGGGATCCATTGTTCTTGGCGCGGGTTTTATATTCGACGATTTGGCCGCTGCAAAAGGCGAGGCTGAGAGCTTAGCAACTTTGCATAGCCTTATGGCAAAGGATCCACGCAATTCAGAGCGCATCTTCCCTTACATCGGCGGCGAAGAGGTCAACACCGATCCACGCCATGCACACCATCGCTACGTGATCGATTTTGCCGATCTTCCGCTACGGCGCGACGGGGAAATGAAGCCTTGGATGGCGATGACACCGCGCGAGCGGGATGACGCGTTACGCGATGGCATTGTGCCTCTCGATTACTCGGAGCCTGCGGCCTCGGATTGGCCCGATCTCTTGGAGATTGTTGATCGATTGGTCAAGCCGGAGAGGGCCAAGAACGCTGATCGAACTCGTCGTGAAATCTGGTGGAAGCACACAAGACGCGTTCCCGCCCTTAAGAAAGCAATGGCTAAGCTAGATCGGATTCTCGTGAATGCGAGCAAGGCAGCCCCTCAATACGTAATTGGGATTCTCCCAAAAGGTCTTGTCTATTCTCAGAATCTTAATGTCTTCGCTCTTGAGAGCTTCGCGTCATTTACCGCTATGCAATCGAGATCTCATGAGATTTGGGCCCGATTCGTGGGGACTACTATGAAAGATGACCTAACGTATACAATCGAAGATTGCTTTCGCACCTATCCATTTCCTGAAGGTTTCGAGATGGACCTCGACCTCGAAGCCGCAGGTTGCGCCTATCATACCTTCCGAGCTCAGATGATGACCGAACGCGACGAGGGTCTAACCAAAATCTACAACCGCTTTCACGCGCGCAATGAGAATGCACCCGATATCGCCCGGCTCCGCGCGCTACATGCCGAGATGGATGTCGCAGTGCTGCACGCCTATGGTTGGGACGATCTAGCTGATCAGGCGGTGCCCGAATTCATCGAGCAGGACGCAGATGAGGGAAAGACCCCGAAGACCCGTCTCGACTGGCCGACGGAGTTCAAGGACGAGGTATTGGCCCGCCTTCTTGCCCTCAACGCCGACCGCGCGCGAGCGGAACGCGCTGCTGGGCTAACCATCATGGCGGATGAAGAGGATGAAGATCTCGACGATGAGGGGGCGGCAGCGTAAAGCTCCTTACGCCTACTCCCCCTTGTTCTTGACAAGCTCGCTGAGCGATTTCGCCCCCGTGCGCTCGAGCAGCGTGTCCAAATGCATGTCGCCGCGGACGCCTGGCGCGAAGCTGTCTCCGTAGGTTTCGCGAAGTGTATCAACGCGGGTATTTCCGTTCTTATGGCGGATTTCGCCATCCTTGTCCCGGGACCGGCCATCGAGGCCGGGATGCTGCGGCTTGCGGGTCATCTTAATATCCTTTGCGCCCGATTTTCTTCTGCGTCGCCGGGCAAATGGCGCTTCGCAAAAAGCAATATAATCTTGCAATTATCGATTTGCAAGATTATAGAGTGCCGATGGAGACTGTCATGGTGCAAAATTTTATAGGAGCGCGGATTAAAGCGTTGCGCGAAGAGCGAAGGCTCTCGCAGGACGACCTCGCGCGTCTCTTCGGCTTCAAGGACCGCCAGACCGTCTCGGCGATCGAGACCGGCGAGCGACGTGTAACCGCTGAGGAGCTGGTCATCGCCGTCGAGAAACTCGGCGCCAATTTGGACTACTTCACCGATCCGTTCCTGCTCGTTGGTGAGGGCCGGTTTTCCTGGCGTCAGACAGACGTTGGGCCGCAGCGCCTGAATGCGTACGAACGGAACGCCGGGCGATGGATTGCTGCATTTCGCGCGATTGCACCTCAGGTCGGCCGCTCCGCACCCCTGCTACGCCGGTCCTTGGGGATCACGCGGCACCAACGCTTCGAAGACGCCATGGAGGCAGGCGATCGTTTCGTCGCGGAATTCGGGCTTGGTGATGTGCCGGCGGTTCGCCTTGTCGAAGTCATGGAGCGCGAACTGGGCATCCTCGTGCTCATGGTGGATGCATTCCAAGGCATTTCCGGCGCGGCGTGCCGGCTGCCAGAACTGGATATCGTGCTGATCAATCGTCACGAGATTGTTGGCCGCCGCCATTTCGACCTGGCTCACGAGCTCTTCCACATCCTCACCTGGGACGCGATGCCACCCGAGCATTCCGAGGAGGCGCGGGAGACCGGTGGCAGTCGAGTGGAGCAGCTCGCCAACAATTTCGCGTCAGCCGTTCTGATGCCGACCCCCGTGCTCGACAGGTTTGGCGACTGGTCCGAGATCGCCACAGGCGAACTTGCGGGCCGATTAAATGCCGTGGCGGATGAGCTTCAGGTTACAGCCTCGGCATTGAAATGGCGCCTTGTCGCCCTCGATCGGTTGAAGCCTGCTATGGCGCGCGCAATCCCAGACGTAGCCTTGCGGAACAATGGTCGGGACGGTGTTCAAGCTGTATTGCCCCCACCGTTCTCCAAGCCGTTCATGGAAGTGATTGCCCTAGCCGTTGACGAAGGCCACGTCTCGGCACGGCGAGCGGGCGCGTTGCTGGACCTGACGGTTGATGATCTTGCTGACCTCTTCGCGACCCATGGGGTTCAATCCCCGGTCGATTTGTGAGGTCGCATGGCTCGCCACCACGGTCCCGTTCTCCTCGATACCAACGCCATCCTGGAGTGCTTCCGGGTTGGGTCGTGGCGCGCACTTTCGAGCGGCTACGGCGTCGAGACTGTCGAGGATTGCGTGACTGAGACACAGACGGGATTTCAGAGGCGTCGGGCGGAATTGCAGATCGATGCCGCACACCTTGTGGCCACTCTCCAGGCAGTCCATCCGGTGACGGACGCGGAACGTGCCGTCGTGGCGGTGCGAGCCCCCGACATTGCGCTTGATGTCGGTGAGCGATCTTTGTGGGCTCATGCGCTGACAAGAAATGATGCCTGGGTTTTGTGCGGGCCGGACAAGGCCAGTTTGCGCTTCGGCGTCCGGCTTGGGCTCAAAGATCGGCTGATCGCTCTGGAAACGCTTCTTGGCGATGCCGGGCATCGGCCGAAAGAGGCTTTGAAATTGGCCTATACGACCAAGTGGCTCGAAAAGGTCCTTGGAGAACTGTTTATTTCAGAGGGGCTTGGGCGGTCATGACGAACTCGGTCGAAGTACGCGCCCATATCGTGGACGTCTTTCGTCGTGACTTAATCGGCCCGGGTCCACAGGACGCCGACCTGGCCAGCGAGCGCCTGAACGAGAGCCCGGCGCGGTGGTATTTGGCGGGATTTCTCGCGCCCGCGGAAGATGCGCTGGCCCTCGACGGGGATGACGACGAGACCGATCCGTCCGCTCAGGAAGAGATGGAAATCGATGTCGAGGAACCGGACGCCGATGGCGCTGGGGGAGCCGCGACGGATAACGAGGAGCCTGAGGCGCCGAATGCTCGTCGGCGCTTTCTGCCGTCCTCCGTCGGATTGACCGTCCTGCTCGATCCGGATGTCACTTCGATCGAAGCGCGCGTTTCCTGGGGTGATTATCGAACAGAACCACCATTGCCTGAGGCCATCCTGCTACCGGAGCCTTTGCCCGAGGAGCTTGGGGAAGATGGCAAGCCCAAGCGCACCGAGCGGCCCATGGTTGATTGGATTCGGAGCCCGAAAGACCGAATCGTCGTTCTGCCCATCAAAGACGGCCGCGGCGGCCCAATCATCGTGCCGGAGAGCGCGGCCGAACAGCGCCGCGGCGGCGGCCTAGTGTTGGAAACCCATTCGCGCCTGTTCAGCTACGCGACGCCGGACGGCAAAACTGAGCGCGTCCGCGCCCTCACTGTCTTCCTGGTCAATCGTCGGGCCACGGTTCATCGCTTCTATGCCGATGTCAGCTACGCCTTTCAGGCGCGGCTCGAACTTGCCAGCGAAACAGGGTTTCTTCCGCGTCGCGATCTGTCTGGTTATCGCGCCCAGGATTGGGACCTTCGGATCGCAGATCTGCACTATCGCGACATGCGTGAATGGGCTGTGGGCCGAAACGCGGCTGCCGGATGGGACACCTCCGAAGCCGGTACCGGCAGAGTAACGCGGGTATGGACCGATCCGCTGCCATCGGCGGAGGTCGAACGTGTTGCGCCGAACGAGGACGCTGCGTTCAAGACCCAGGTGACCTTCGGTATGGAGGCTCTCGCACACTTGGCGGCGGGGGATGGCTCTGGACTTCGCGCCGCCTTGACAGACCTGCCCGTCCTTTATGGAATTTGGATTGACGCCGAGCGTAACAAGCTCGTAGGTCTTCCCGCTCGCCGCCGCGAGACCGGTGAACGTCTTGTCACCGAGATGGAGACTGCGAAGAACCGGATCGCAAAGGGTATCGAGATCCTCGCAACCGACGCCAAGGCCCGCACGGCGTTCCGGTTCATGAATCTGTCCGTTTCCATGGCCGCGCGTCGTCGCGTTGCCGGTGCGACCGGCGATCCAGGTGCGCTCGATGAGCCGCAATGGCGGCCGTTTCAGCTCGCTTTCGTGCTGCTCAACATGGCCGGCCTGATCGACCGGACTCATGTTGATCGTGAGACGGCAGACCTGCTGTTTTTCCCGACAGGCGGCGGCAAGACTGAAGCCTATCTCGGCCTCGCGGCACTGGTGATTGCGCATCGGCGACTGGGTGGATCGGGTGTGCTCGGCGCTGGTGTCGCCGTCATCATGCGCTACACGCTGCGCCTTCTCACCCTCGACCAGCTCGCACGCGCCGCTGGTGTCGTATGCGCGCTGGAACTTATGCGTACCGACGCCAAGAACGTTGATGAGCGCGGCCGCCGAATGCTTGGCGACTGGCCGATCGAGATCGGCTTGTGGGTCGGCTCCGACGCGTCGCCGAACAAGCTCGGCGGCAAAGGAAAGTCCGATGAGGCAACCGCGGTCGGTCGAATTCGGCGTTATCGCAACGGGCGCGACAAGCGGGCGCCGGCGCCACTGAAAGCTTGCCCGTGGTGCGGAACGGAGTTCACGCCGTCATCCTTTTCTTGCACGCCGAACGAGCATGCGCCGACCAATCTGGAAATTCGCTGCGCTAGCACTGCCTGCGAGTTCAGCAGGAACCGACCTCTGCCGGTCCTTACTGTCGATGAGCCCATCTACCGGCGCTTGCCGGCGTTTCTGATCGCCACGGTAGACAAGTTCGCCGCGCTGCCGTGGGTTGGCGAGACTGGCGCTTTCTTCGGTCACGTTGACCGTTTCGAAGATGGCGTCGGCTTTTACGGCGCGGCTGAGCCAGGCGAAGGCCGACCGTTGGGCAACGGCTGGTCGCTCGATCCGCCCGACCTGGTCATCCAGGACGAATTGCACCTTATCGCCGGGCCACTTGGAACGGTCGCCGGGCTGTACGAAGCCGCTATTGACCAACTCGCCTCGCGCGGCGCCGGTGAAAACCGTGTGCGCCCAAAGATCGTGGCCTCGACCGCCACTGTCAGGCGTGCCGCCGATCAAATCGCCGCCCTGTTTGATCGCGACACCACGAGCATTTTTCCGCCGCCGGGAATCGATCGTGTCGACAGCTTCTTCGCGCGCACGGTGCCGTCAACGACCAATCCTGCCCGGCTCTATCTGGGCATTGCGGCGCAGGGTCGCGGCCCAAAGCTCGTCTTCCTGCGTTCGCTGACCACGCTCGTTGCCGCCGCGCAGGCGGCTTACGATGCGAATATCCCTGCTGACGCCAAGGCCCGAAATCCTGCCGATCCGTACATGACGGCGCTTTGCTATTTCAATGCATTGCGAGAATTGGGGGGGGCACGCCGGATTGTAGAGGATGAGGTGCGCGATCGTGCCGCGCGCTACGGCACCCAACGGCGTCGGGTGGACCCTGCCGACATCCCATTTGCGGACCGCGCGATCAAGGAGCCGATGGAGCTCACCTCGCGTGTCTCGACGGATGAGGTCGCGAAAGCGAAGCAGCGTCTGGAAGCGATCTTTGGTCGGGATGCCGAAAACGTCGATGTAGCTCTGGCAACCAACATGATCTCGGTTGGTCTCGACATCACGCGCTTGGGGCTCATGGTCGTGCAGGGGCAGCCAAAGACCGCCGCCGAATATATTCAGGCGACCAGCCGCGTCGGACGCGACCATTCCAGGCCTGGCCTCGTGCTGGCGGTTCTGAACCTGCATAAGCCGCGTGACCGGATGCACTTTGAGCAATTCGGCCAATTCCACCGTACCTTCTATCGCGCCGTTGAAGCGACGAGCGTCACGCCTTGGGCGGCCCGAGCGTTGGATCGCGCTTTGGCTGCGGTCGTTGTCGCCGCCGCACGGCATGTGGATGGCGCGCTCACCCCGGATGTCGCGGTCAATGAGCTGAAGAACAATGCCGGGATAAGGAATTTGGTGCGTGACTCGATCGTCGATCGGGCGCCCGATCGAATGATAGCGGGCGGCCGCGCGGCTCTCGCAGCGCTGATTGATGACATCTTGGATGCCTGGATCGAAACCGCCGATGAACAGGCGGCCGGTGGAAACGCCTTTGCGTACGCTAAGAAGAAGAGCCCGCATCGACTACTGCACATGCCGCTCGAACCCGAGATCGGCAATTTGACAGAACCCCATCGCCGCTTTGTGGCGGGCCGTTCCATGCGCGACGTGGAACCCAACGTCACCCTGAAGGTCAGGGATCCTCACGGAAACATGATAGCGAACGCGGATGATCTCGCATGACCAAGAATGCTCAGCGACTAAGCCAGTTGATTTCGACCTTCGGTCCAGGCGCGATGATCGATCTGCCAACTCGATCGGTCGTGGTCGGCGGCCTCGAACAATGGGACATGAGGGGCAACGCATTCACAACGCTTCCAGAACCACGCCTAACAATGCGCCTGGAGCAAATTCTCAAGGAACAAGGGCGCCTGGATCCAGCAGTAACCCTTTCGTTGCGTACTCCTCCCACATCGGTGGATGCGCGTGATGGAGTACCCCGCGGTGTCGCTGTCCCGATCTTCCCGACATGGTTCATTTGCGAGCAGGTCGAGACAACGACGGCGGGGACCAAAACGGCACGCCGGCGCCGGTTGGTGCGTTGGCAGGATCTCGACACTAAGGGACGGCGAAAGTTTCAATACGATGACGGGCGCAAGAGCGACGTCACGCCGATCCGCTTTGTTTGCGCGTGCGATAAGGGCCATCTTCAAGACATTGAGTGGCGATGGGTAGTCCACGGTTCGGGGCCGTGCCATGAGCCAATGTGGGTGGAGGAAAAAGGCACTAGCGCTGACCCCGCGGACACCAGCATCGTCTGCGGTTGCGGTCGCCGCCTCTCGCTTCAGGAGACCTTTCAGCCTGGTCGTTTGGGCAAGTGCCGCGGCGAGAGGCCTTGGCTGCTCGACCGAGACCCAAATGGTTGTGGCGACAACCTCAAACTGCTGACCCGCACCGCCACGAATACTTATTTCCCGCAGGTTCTTACGGTGATTTCGCTTCCAACCGAGGAGGACGAATTGAGCCAACTTGTTGATGAGCTGTCGGGGGATTTAGCAGGCGTTCAAACGGTCCAGGATGTCGCCCAAGCGAAGCGATTCAATCCGAAGGTATCGGCGGCGCTTGGACCTTATCCGGACGGCGACATTTTCGACAGACTTCAGCGCATTCGCGACGGCGCGAAATCGGATGCCACTCGTTCGCCAAAGCTGTCCGAGTTCGACACGTTCGCGAGCGGACGTTCGGAAATCGGAGTCAACCATCCAACCGCCAAGCTTTACGCTCAAACGCTCGCACGCGATGTCTGGGCAGATCCCAATGCGGAGATCGATCTGTCGGGGATCAAGAGCCTGGTCGCTGTGCATCGATTGCGGGAGGTGTCTTGCCTCTATGGGTTCACACGATTTGAAGCTGCGCCTACGGGCGCGGATGGCGATATTGAGGATGTTCAGTTGAGCGTCCGCGGCGCGCCGATTTCCCGCGACGCGGACTGGCTGCCGGCGATTGAGCAGTTTGGAGAAGGCATCTTCGTCCATTTTGACGCGACGGCGATCGGCGAATGGCTTCAAAAGGAGAGCACGGCTTCTCGCAATCGAAAGCTTCTGGCGGGATATGGACATTGGCAAAAGCGGTTCGCTGGGAAGGCGCCCGCTTACCCCGGAACCCCGTACGTCCTTCTTCACAGCATCTCACACGCACTGATGGCCGAAATTGCCTTGGATTGCGGCTATCCGGCGAGTTCGTTGAAGGAGCGAGTCTACGCGCTGTCCAGTACGCGAGGCGGCGGCGATATTGACCGCTGCGGCATCCTTATCTACACGGCAAGCGCCGGCGCGCAGGGCACGCTCGGTGGTCTTGTTGCAACCGCCCCCCGGTTTGCGCGAATCCTTCATAGCGCTTTAGATCGGCTCCGGATTTGTTCAAATGATCCAGTTTGCGCGGATCATGAGCCGGACGATAGGAGCGGCGATCGTGCAACTCATGGTGCTGCCTGCCATGGTTGCCTGCTCATCGCTGAAACAAGTTGTGAAATGAGAAATCTGTTTCTAGATCGCAATTTGCTAGTCCCGACCATGGCCGGTGATCTGTCCGGTTTCTTCGAATGATAGTAGACGTGTGAGCAGTCGCAGTCACAAAGATGCCGCCCGCCATACCGAGCGCCGCGACTCCTTTGGCAAATGTCCAAATAGATACCTCTGTATTGGGAGAAGTCGCAAAGGAAGCAATAGCCGTTAGCGGTTGATCGAGCTGGGAAGCAACAAACGGACGAACGCGACTAAGCATTCTGCTCGGAACCGTCAGGATAGAGTACGCGAGCCAAAAACTAACAAGTGAGACTCCTTGGCCTCAGAAGCTTCTCGCGATTTTGGTGGGGGCCGCAATACAGTGGCTCAATGACGCCGGAAATTATTTCCGGCTTCCCCTCCCTCACCTTGCAAGGTACCCTTGGGATCGTCGATACCCATATCGCTGGATGTTCAGTCGCCCGCCTTGTAGAAGCCGACGATGCCCTAAGCGGCGTGCGTGCCCCTCATCTGACTGACGACCTTCAATAAGAAGGAGATGCGAAGATTCCAGCTTGCAGCGAGCGCAACGGAAAGTATTAGGCGCAACGATGCCATGCTTGCATCGTTGGATAGAGCTGTCTGCCCACGTCAGCCCCTCGCGGGTGTGCTGGCTTCATCCTTTCGACGGACCGCTCGATACATACGCGTTTTGAAGCAAACGTCCTGACAAAACTCATAGGGTCAACGTCAGCAAGCACCACGATGACCAAGACGGCAACAACCAGAGCAAAGCGCAATCGCCACAAACGAAAGCCACTGGAGAAACCGGTATACTACACGGTCGTGGAAAGCTGGGAGTGGAGTTACTCGTTTGGCGTCAACCACATGACAGATAACAGCGATGTCTACAGCGACTATCGTCATCTGCACTTGATCGGAAAGCTACTGCGCCCGTCTCAAACGAAGGCGGACGCGGTGCGGCTGATATTCCTCCCAGATAACGCCTATAATCGGGATCAGTGGCACCGCCATCACCGACCACACATCGGCACGCTCAACCTGCATCGGGGTCAGCTCGACGGATTGTTCTCGCTTCCGGGCGACGTACTGCCCTCGCTCCTGACGATGCTGACCGGCGACAGGATCAGATTCGCCGTGCTGCGCGGCGCGAAGCTGCGCTACGGCCATGCAGAGGTGCACGATTTCCGCCTGGAAATGGACCTCGACGAGGACGACCTCCCGCCGGAGACTACCTAAAGACTCCCGATGTCGCATTGGATGCCGCCCCATTGTTCTGGTACCGTTCTAAACGCTCCATCACGTACTGATACCCTCGATCCACTACTACCGGGTCGAATGAAGCCAACCCAAGCGGGACCGGATTGCCGGTTGGCGATCCCAGTGGGGCATGAACCAGCGCCGCCACCAACACTCCCGGTATCAAGAGGATTTCCAACGCCTTGGGGAAATACTCAACGTGGCTCGATAGGATCTCATCGAACGCATTCTGCGTGTAAGGCGCCGGCTTTCCCGCATACAGGCATGTCGTTTTCATCTCTGACCGCTCCAGAATAGGAAATGCCCCCGCGACTTTCTCCTGTATCAAGGTAAGCATATCGCGCTGCTGCGTTGTTGCGCCCCACCTGCGCGTTTGCGGCGCGACGGCGAAAACATCGACTGGCGTCTCGGTCGCGATGCGCAACCCATAGCCCAGGACTGCCTGAAGACGTTCAATATTTTCGGGCAATAGCAGAGAGCCGACGATCGGTATGGTCTTTCTGTCGGTCCGCGGTTCGCCGGTCCGGCTTACGGATTCTCTCCAGTACCGCCCCTCGGAAAGGCCGCTGCGCGTTGTGAAGTCCTTGAGGAATTCGGGGGCAAATTCAATAAGTGCCTGGTATGCGGACGCCGCATCCAATTGATTTACCGACGTCTGCTGATCTTTCACGAAGAGCGCGACCGCGCGCTCGATTTCCGGTCGATCGGCGATTTCATGATCCGGCCGCCAGAGGGAGAGATCGATTTCCGCAGCACTGGGATTCGATGCCTGCGCATATGTCAGAACGCGAATGGGTATCTGAAAGCGTTCACCCGGCACAACCACAGGGTCGATGGAATATATGTCACGCTTTTCGAGCTTTCCCCGATCTGCCTGATTCGCGAGTTCGCGGAAAAACTGCCTGAACCTTCCCGGCAGGCGCTCGGCAACCCGCCCGGTTCCGGCCGGATCTTCCGACGCCAGTTCCGGCAAGAACCTCTCCAGCGGTTCGAGCCAACGCCGACCCTGAGGCGCAATCGCCATCAAATCGAAGCCAAAAGAGCGGCGCCGCGATTCCACCGTATAAATCGTGGGCTCTTTTTCGCCTTCCCGGAACAGACTGTCACCCGAGGTCGTCAACCAGAGCCGACCGGCCTTGCGCTCAAGGTAGCCCGGACCAAACGCTTCTTCCAGGACGTAAGTCATTTCGGACGGGCTATAGCCGAAGAATGACGCCGCGTCGGCATCGCTGATTCCCGGCGCTGATTTCACCAGCCGCAATAGAAACTCAAGGGTCGGGCTGACCTGCCCTAGAGAAGCGACCTTGTATTTCACTTCATAGGTGCGGCATGGCAGGAGCACGTCGAATATTTCAAGCCCGACGCGGCGATCTTCTTCCGGCGGGACGAGCTCGTCGCCCTTCAGCCGAAGCAGCGGACGTCTAAGCGTTCCCATTTGCGCCCTCCTTTTTAGCCGCAGCCGGGGCATGGCTACGGGACTCCTGATGATTTACAGGCGCGCCGGTCAAATCCTCGATCGAAGTCGCCAGAGCAGAGCCGTCTTCCACCCGGCGCATGAACCCCGCAGAAAGGCGGCCCATCGGGTTGGCGCTTTGCCAGCGATGGCGCGCGCCGACGATGATCAGCCGATCCATCGCGCGGCTGGCAGCAACGTTGATGCGGTTCGGCGTCGTGAGGAAGCCTTCCCTGATCGTCTTCACCCCGGCTTCAGTCGGGCCGAGGGCGTTGTTGCGTACCAGCGAAAGGATGACGATCGGATTTTCCTTGCCTTGATAACTATCGACTGTCCCTATTTTCACATGCCGCTCCAGCAGCGACGCCAACGATGACTGGCGCAGTTTTCGTTCGATGAGATTGCGCTGCGCTGCGTACATGCAGATAACGCCGATGCCCACCGGATGCTTCTGCTGGGTGAGGAGCCACTCGCGGAAATTATCTTCAGAATGCCAGCGCTCTAGTAGATGGATGATCGCTTCCGCCTCTGTGGGATTTGTCTTGCTGCTCGCCTCTTTCCGTTCGTAAGCAGCAGAGCCAAGATTGTCCGTCTCGATCCAGGCCAAGGGCCTGGTCAGGTCCTGCGGCAAACAAAGGGGATCGACTTCAGGCTGGGAGCGGCCGGCAAGAAGGCTCAAGTCGGGGTAGAACACTTCGGAAACGAGCTGCCCGATGGGTGGCAGCATGCGGTATTGCGTTTTCAGCCTTGCGCCTGCCGTACGGCCATAACCCGTCGAGAACACGCGCTCGAAATCACTGCGCTTTATTTCCTTTTTGGAGATGGCGGTGCGCTCGGAAACCATGTTGACGACCTCGGGTTCATGGTGCGGCTGGAGCTGCGCCTGATCGCCGACAAGAACGGCCCAGCGCGCGGCCTGCAACGGCACTAGCAGCTCTCCCGATGTGCAGCGGGCCGCTTCGTCGATAATCACGAGGTCAAAGGCTGTCGCGGTGAGACCAAGTGAGGATCTTCCAAGGCCGACGCATGTCCCCACGACGATCTGCCGTGTTCCTGCAAGAAAGGTGTCGAAGCTGCGCTCGGCGCGCGAGACGCTTCCTACAAAATCGCGCCCCAGTCCGGCGATTGATCTGAGGCGATCGATCTTGTCGGCGCCTACGGCGTTTTGCCGGCCCGCACGGCGGGAAATCGCCCCCGCTACATCCTCCAGGAAGTAGATCCAGTCTTCCTCGAAGAGGCTTTCAGGCAACTGAACATCAAGGTCGAGCGATGACAGATGCTGCCGCAGGGTTTCTGTCAAACCGTTTAGCCGCTGTGCCTGAGGCTCCGGGGCGCGGCAGACTTCGGCAATCCTCTCGATCACAGGGCGTATGGTTGTTTCCAGCATGACCACGGAAGAGATGACCTCGGGTAGAATCCCCAGGGTTTTACCGGCGACGGCCATGCGCTCGCCGAAGGTGGCGCTGAAGCGATCCTTGTAGGACTGCTCGACCCGCGAAGTATGGTAGGGACGCAGCGGTGCCGAAACCTGCCCGTCGTCCATGCCCACGCGCAATAGGCTGGGCAGCTCCCCGGTCTTGCGAAACAGAGCAAGTACGGCTTCTGCGGCCGTATTGACCGCCTCGTGCGATTGGCTTGCCAGGAGCACGTTTCGGACGAGTCCTGTCATGATGGCGTAATGAGCGAGGGCAGCGATAAACTTGGTTTTTCCAGTGCCAGGGGGGCCTTGCAAGAGACCCACCGGGCGGGCGCTTATGATCTGGCGAAAAGCGTCCTTCTGATCCTCGTTCAACCCATATAATGCCAGCATCTCGTCGGGAGCTTGCTGGTTGCCAACTACGGGGGCGGAATTCGAACGCGGATCGAATACGGATAATAAGTCGGCGGCCCGTCCGTTCCCCAGCAAAATGCGATCCACCGCGTCGGTACGGCGCTTAAGGCTGGTTCCTTCAAAATGGCTGAGAAACCGCAGGCGCTGGCCAGCTTCGACCAGGCACGATCCAAACGCGTTTCCGCCCTGGGCATCGATGATGGCCAGGTCAGGGCGCGACCTGTTCAAATCGAGATCGCCGATGCGACGCCAGTTTCCCCGCTGGTCTAGCTTCTGCACGCCGACGGTATCATTGCGCGAAAATCCGAAATCACCGCTTTCGAGCTCCAGTACAACCTTGTGACGCCCGATACTGCGATCATAGAAGCTGTCGAGCTGCGCGACGCCGTCGGTAGTAAGTTCATTCTCTACATCGATGAGGGCACGCCAAAGGGCCGGTACGTCGACGTCAGTTGACGCCGGTATAGTGGCGGCTGCAATTTCCTCAGCGAGCGCATCTTCGGCCTCGTCTTCTTGAGGGATCAGTTCCTCACTTTCCTGCGCCTCGGGAATCGCTGGTAAAACCGGGCCTGAAATTTCTTTTTCGATACGAGCTTTCACTATGGGATCGGCGAGCAGCGGGGCGAGAGCCGACAGGTCGGTGACGTCTGATCGGGTGACAGCTAGCGCCGCGCTTATTTTGTGGAATTCTTGTTTTGCCACGCGCGATAGCAGCCACTGCTCCAGCCTGCGCCGCAAAGCGCTGGTCGCCTGCCCTTGGCTGTCAAGACGGACTTCGATTTCTTCAAAGGCACCGCGAATGACGAGGCAGAGGTGGCCATAACGGGGATGACGGCGGACGCGAAGGAATAGGTCGCCCTCATCGGGATCGATCGCGCCAGTCTGCTGCCCCGCAAGTGAGATTGAAATCGCCTGATCGCCGGGAATTGTCTCCGGTTCGTTTGCGGCGGCAAGACGCTCTAGCGTTCGCGCCAATGAATCCTGCAGAGGCAGAAGGGTGGCAAGCACAGGTTGCTTTTCCCGACAATCGCGGATCGCCGACGCGATGTCCGCCGCGATGGCGGGTTCCAGGTTCACAACAGTGAATATTTCCTCGACGATCTTCGTAAGGGCGAAGCGGTCGCGCTCCAGGCGAGTTCCTGCTTCCGGAGCATATTCTGACGTCGTAAGCTCACCGTCGATACTGGGAGAAAAGTCGAGCGCATCTATCAAAACCGGCTCACCATCCGAATTGATGATGATATTCGACGGCTTGAGATCACCGTGGCCGAAACCATGATCGTGGAGGGTTTCGACTACCGACAGCAGGCGGTTCGCAATCGCCAGCGCACTGTCAGGTGCCCGGATCATGTCGGCGGGTTGCAGTAGCAGCTCATCCAGCGGCGTACCTTCTATCCAGTCCTGAACGATGACGAAACTGTCTCCCAGCCAGCAAACATCTCGTACAAGTGCTATGCCGGGGAGCCGATCCGCTTTCACGTCGGCGGCCTTGCGCAAGAAGGTCAGGACCGTGCCACCTTCTTTCTGAAGGTCGCCCCAAGAGGCCTGTTTCCATTGCTTCACCACAACAGGGAGTCCATTGTCGCGACTGCGCCAAGCATCGAGACGATCGCTTTCGATGATCATCTCGCCTTCCGCCGGGAAAGCCAGGAACAACTGCCGTTGGGAGCGAATCGTGGTTCGAAACGAGTCGAGACCGGCTATCACCTCACTAGGCGTCGGGCGTGACGCGGTCGCTTTGTTGAAAGCTTCGAGAGCGATCGCTGCGTCTGCAAAACGCTGCTCGGGGCTGACTTCCAGAGCCTCCGAGAACCAATCATGCAACAGCGCGTAATCGTTGCTACGATCGACCGCGGGTTTCCATTCGGCTGGCTCCCCAGCAGGAATCTCGCCAAACAGCAAATTGTGAAGTGCAACGCCCAGCAGAAATACATCGCGCCTTTTCGGGCCCATGTCGACGCCGAGAACATCTTCAGGAACGGCCACGCTCGAAAGGAACTGATAACGGGATGGTCCTAGCGATTTTCCTTCGGGGAACCGTGCTGCCAGCAGGTGGGATAATCTGACCGATGTCGGCAATTCCAGCCAGATACTGTGACCCCCAAGATCAAGATGCGAGGCGTTCTGCCTATGCATAGCGGCGACGGCTGACACGACCTGGCGCGCCAGTTCTATTTTCTCACCCGGCAGCAACGTCGTCGCGTCACTGATCGAAAACTCGTTCAGGCGCCGCATGCGGCGGCGGCGATCATAGATTTCCCAGTAATTAACGCCACGTTCGGGATCGTCCAAGCGCGGCGTGAGCAGCGTTCTCTCCAGATCCTGGTCGCGATCACGCAGCCAGTGATAAACCTGCTGCTCCCTCCCCGCTATTTGCAGTCGGCCTTCTTCCGTCTGAAAGCGGCCGTCGGTGCATTTGGTGAAATCCCAGAGCCGCAGAATTCCCTGATTGTTTTTATTCCCATCTTCTGCTGCTTCATATTCACGGTAAACATCGCTGGGGTGCGCGTAGCTGGCATTGTCTTCCGCCAGGTATCGTTGAAAGCGGCGGCGTCCCGGCTTGAATGGCGAGTTTGGTCCGACATTGAAGAACCGGCTAAGTTTGTCCTTCCAGAAATTGTCGGTGAGGGGTCTTCGTATAAAAGTTGTGAACGGTTCTCCGAACGCTTCGTTCTGTTTTCGTGAATTAGTCGCCAGCTTTACGAACTCGTCGACCGACAGAACCTTTGCCTTTTCAAGCCCGTCAAGATGGGTGTTTGTCGCGGATCCTGTAAGCACAACGAGACCGACGATCTGGGGGATTGGTTCTCTTTGCGTTTCCTGTCTGCTTTTAAGAACGTTGCCGAGGAGCGGCAGCACCTCACGCGAGACGTCGCCGATCTTTTGGACCGGGGATGGCCCGTGGTCCTTGCCGTTCTGATACCAGCGCCCGTCCTTGTTTTCGATCCGCCCGTCCCAATCTTTGATGTCAACAAAGAAGATGCGATGATCCGCTACAATGATGAGGTCGATTTCACGGGATTTTCCGAGCGCCAACGTTAGATCAAGGTTCGTGAAGGCATACCAACCTTGCGGAAAATCCTTTTTGAGCCGCTCTAAACCTTTCACTTCTCTCTTATGTACGCCACGGCCGCAATTGGTAATCTGCATGAAGTTTCGCCCCCTGAATCCGATTAACATAGACAAGTACGCTTTGAGACTGAAATAATTTTTGACGCGCCTGGTCAATCGATCGCCCGCTCGGGGCTCAGCCGGTCCTTTCTTCATGCGCACACGAGCCGCCTGCGACCGATCCAGGCGCCATTGCGTTATGGCACCTATGGGTTGATGCGTCCGCTATTGCATCGACCTAAACTGTTTAACGAACGGTTTCGCATTTTGGCAGCTGCGGAATCATCGCCGCCATTGCTTGCTCTTGTCAGGCAACATTTTTAAGCTCTCGTTTTCATGGCGTTAGCCACCTGACCGATCGGGCAGCAGCCATTCCGAAATACTATCTCAACAAGACCGACTCGTAGCGGATCGAGGCGGTCAATTTCGTTGAATCGGTGACGAGGGGCAATATACCGAGGTCGACTTGTCGCCTAACTGGGAGGATGTTGCGTCGATGTGTGAAAAAATACTATGATGTGTGAAAAAATACTATGGGAACGCATGTCTATGTGGCGACTCCGGCAGGACATTTGAAAATCCGATTCAGAATCAAACGGCGTTTTGCGCAGTAATGGGGGGAATATCCCCCCATCTGGAAACGCGGTTTGCAATACGGGCCTCTCCCTCAGAACAAGGGAAAGCTGGTCAGGCGCGACGTCATCGCTCATCTTGGGAAAGGAGGTCTGGAGAAAAGAGCAGGTGCACTTTTCTGCGAAAGCCAAAATTCGTATCGGCGTACTTATCGACGAGATCATCGAAGACCTCGTACGAGGCCCTCTCGTCATATCCTTGGGCGACCAGCCGGCGCACAAGCACGTCCTCGATTACGTCTAGTTGGTCTTCATTGCTCGTCGCCACCGAGCGGGTGATCATCCAATGAAGCGTGATGCGGGCGACGTCATCGCGTCCCGGTCTCCGCTCCGCCCGCTGCTGATCCCTTAGTTGCCGCTGCCGCTCTCGCTGCTTGCGATTGCGCTCGCTGTCCGATTGTCTTGCCATCACATTCCTCCTTTTTCGGTTGTGGTTCCACTATGGTCAGAGGACCGGCGGACCGGCGCAAGGCGTTTTCGGGTGAATCGGAATTATGATGTTTTGATTCGGTCGCCAGTAATATTGAATCGGATGAGCGCAATTTGTTTCGATGTACGGCAGGTTGAGACAGGTTGCCTGCAAGGCATATAGCCCTTTCCAACCTCTCCGGCCTCGGACGCCACAATCGTGAATCACTCGGCTTGAGTTCTGAATCAAAAATCTGGAATTCCGAATCCATCCTCCGAAGTTTTGAATCGTTCGCAAGCAGATTGGAATCGCCGATCCGGCTCTTCGAATCCAATGAGCGCAATTTGTCTTAGGTTGCCGGCGCGTCGAGTAACGTTGCCGGGACATTGTCTCGCCTGACGCTCACTTTGCCTTGAGCAGGCCAACACCTCGAATTTCGTGCTGCCTTCCTCACTCCGGCGCCGTCAGGATCTCGAGAACGGTCTCCTCATCGAGCGCCTGGGCGTCGAACAGGCTCCGCACGAGCCGGTCGAAGGCAGATCGGTGTTCAAGGATGACCTCGGTCGCCATGGCCTGTGCCATCTCCATCCGCTGGTGAACGCGCCCGGCAAGATCATCATTGCGATTGAGGATGATGGCCGGATCGCGGTGATCAAGATAAAGCAGCGGATATCTGGCACCGAAGCCGAGGGCCTGCTCCATGTCGAGGGCGATCCGCGTCGCGCGAGCAAGATCGCTGTGCTCCGCGCCGCCTGCGCCGCTTCCAGCGGATTTGAGGACGATGAGCTCGGCAGCCCGACCGGCTAGAAGCATGGAGAGCATGCGCCGGTACCAATCGACGGTGTCGGTTCTCGCACTGCCAAAGGTCAGCGTGTTATGGCCACCGTCCTTCGTGTCGATCGTCAACGCTTTGATTGAACCGAGATGCAGGGCGTGATGAACAACGGCATGCCCGGATTCGTGGACAGCATGGCGCCAGCGAAGATCATAGGGCACTGGCGGCCGATGCCCGCGAATACCGGCCTCGATATCGGCATAGGTCAACGGCCGCTTCTCACGCCGCGCCTTCAGTCTGGCCTCGCGAACAACCCGCTCGATGTCGGCGCCGGTCAGTCCCGTTGCCCTTGTTGCCAGACGCCGCAACACCCGCTCGGCCGTCAGCCCGTTCCCGTCGCTTCCTTCTCCAGTTCCGATCATAGGGCTGCTCCTTCCTGCGTAGCACTTTCGGCGATGAGGTCGAGATCGGCGCCGAGGTGATGCGCGAGAATGCCGGCTAGCGCCGGAATGTCCGGGCGCGGGATTTCGATATGGGTCTCCAGCCGCCCGGACCGCCGAATTGCTTCGTCGATCTCATACGGCCGGTTGGTGGCGCCGACAACGATAACGCCCTCGCTTTTCACGGTGCCGTCGAGCAACTCGAGCATCTTGTTGACGCAGGTATTCCAGTAGTCGCTATGAGGGTGATTGCCCGGCCTGCGTCCGCCGATGCCGTCGATCTCGTCAATAAACAGGATGCAGGGGGTGAGGTCTCTTGCCTCGGCAAAGCTGTTCGCCATCCGGTGGAGTACGTCGTTGAGATAACCGCCCTGCAGCCACGTGGATACCGACGTGACCACCAACGGGACCTGTAGACTGTTGCACAGTGCCCGCGCAAAGATCGTCTTGCCGGTTCCGGGCGGACCGGACAGCAGCAGCTTCGTGCTCATATCCGACCAGTGGAGATCGCCGGTCCGGTAATCCTCAAGGTCGGCCTTCAGCCCCAGTGCCCAGTCCTTCGCGGCGCCGTAACCGGACAAGGCTTCGACAACCAGCGGGGGCTTCCCATCTTTTGCGTCTTCCGGCGCCAAGGATTGCGGCCGGATCACCTCGGCGCCGCTGGGCTTCCGCTTCCAACGTGCACTGCTGCTGCCGCCCGATCCCGACGAGGAGTCGCCGGACGACTTGTTGTCCTTGTCGGCCTCGTGACGCTGCGAGGTACTTTGCGAGATGATTTTGCGAGTGAAGGCACTGCCGTTACCCTCCGCATCGTCTCGGTTGCGCGCAGCAAGTCCGGCAAGTGCCTCAAGGCTCGCTTCGATGGACCGCCCCGGACGGATTGCAAGACTGAGATCGTCGAGCGTCAGGGCGGCGGCATCAATCAGACCGATGGCGCCCTCGTATTCAGTCATCGCCTCCCCGTGGACCGCTTCAAGAAGATCGGCAAGCAGCGATCTATCCATCCGCGCGCCCGACAACCTGATATCCGACGCAATGTCGATTTGGTCGGGGATGCCGTCTTCGGCCTCCGCGACGGCAAGTACCGGCGATCCGTGCGCCAGGGCCGAGATCAGTCTCTTGCGCATGACAGGCCGGTTTTGTCGAACATCATCCTCGGACAGCACGTAGAGAAATACTCTCTTGACCTCGGCCTCTTTCCACGCCCACATTTGCTCGTCGCTCATGAAGTCGGCGGACACGCCTACATATGGACCGAACAGAACGAGCGCGGTCTTCTCGACAAGCTGCAGCAGAGCCAGCTCGAAGCCCTCGACGGCAACTTCGATCGAAACGATTGGCGCCGGTTGGCGGAGAAGATTGACGAGCTCACGCAGTTCAATGCCCGCATTGCGGATGGCGCCGGCAAGTAGAAGCACCGTGGCGATATGCTTGATGCCGACTGCTTCGCCGGCGTCCGCGATAAGCCGGACGGTGTAGGCAAGCCGTTGATCCGTCTCCCGGCGATCCGCCGACGTCTCTACGGAATTGCGCCGCAGATGGGTGGCGAGGACAGGCGCAGGCCCGAGGGGATCGATATTGCCCGCCCTGTCCTTCGGCGGCTCGATCAGGAACGGCGCGAACTGGGTCCGGATCCAGTGCAGATCCCGGTCAGTGTCGCCGGTCAGATGGGAAAGATCGAATGCCGGCGTGTAGCGGTGAACCAGATGACCGTCGACATGGACGATCTTGGTGGTCACCAGCCCGTTCCGAAGAGCCTGGCGAAGAACCTCGCGGTGCGCGACATGACGCAGGCGACGGACGAGGAAATGAGCGAGCCGATCCATCAGCGCGCCTCCCTGGAGGCTGCCGCTGCGGAAATAATTTCCGCTTCGCCCCTGATCCACTTGCGGACCATGCGGCAGGCCGGATCGCCGCGGTCGGCCAGCGCATCGAGCCGCGCCATGACGGGCACGGGAATGAGAGTGCTGCCATCTCCGGCCCGCCGAGCGTGAGCAAGAGCAAGGCCGATGACCGCGGCTGCATCGGTATCGCGGACGCAGGTGCGACCTGCGACGTCGTTGTTGTCGTTGGCGGCGTCGCCCCGGAAGCCGAGTGATCGACGATGGTGATGTTTGGACATGCAATGTCTCCTCGCCGGACCGTGCAAGCGGTCGGCGTTTATGGAAAGGGAATGACAATGGGACAGGCCGCGGCGTCAGCGCCGCAACCATTGCCGATGTCGAGGGCCGATGTCGGAGCCGATCAGGCGTCGAGAAGGCGCCGGGCAAAGCCCACCCGGATGCGCTCCGGCGGCCAGGGCATCTCGTCGTCCTCATCGGCGGCGGGCTCATCCGCCTCGTCGTCAAAGGCTTCGAAGCAGTTGGCGTCGAAGACGTCGTCCTCGGGCTCGGAGCAAGCGATGACCCGCCGTCGGCTGCGCAGCGGACCGGATCGCAGCGATGCCAGGGCCGACGCGACCGCTGGCACCACGGCCGGCCGTTGGACGAAGCCGAGCGCGCGCCGCGCCTCGGCTTCGAGAAGCTGCTGCACGCGCTGGCCAAAGCGCAGACGAAGCTCCGCCATACAGACCGCCGCACCGTCGATGTCCAGCAGGTCATCGACCTCGGAAAGCGCCCACACACCTGCGGCATGGTCGCTTGGCCGGCTGGCGCCGTCGACGATGGCGACGCCGACGGTATCGACCATCATCCGCTTCTGCGTCTTGTAGAGCCAGTCCGGCAGGATCATTGCCGCAGTCATCAACTTCAGCTTCAATTCTTCCAGCCGGCTAGTATCCCCGTAGGATGCCAGCGATCGCTTGAGATCGAGGATCACGGCCGCGTGTTTCGCCCGGTTGACGACGATCAAGTCGGGCGTGTAGCTGCCTCTGGCCGGCGCCTCGCAATCGAGCCGGACACCTTCGAGGCTGCGCCAGTCGTTGCCGGCCACCGCCTCGATCGCCGCCTTGACCAGCGGCAACTTAATCGACTGCATCAGGACGACGAGTTCCGGGTTGGCCTTCGACAGGCGTTCGACCGCCTGCTCGAGTAGCTTGCCCTCACGAAACGAGACGGCACGGACCATGGAGGCGACGTTGACGTAGTGCCCAAGGATCTCGTCCTCGACCGGGTCGCCGTCGGCGATGGCGGCAATGGCCTTTTCGATCAACGCATCGAAGTCGGTCTCGATGTCGGGGTATCGCACGATGTGCGGATGGCGACGCAACACCGGCGGCTCTGGCCGGGTGGCAGGCCGGGCCTCGAACTGGCGATGCGACGTCGAGGTAACGGTGGACCGCTCGCCGGACGCAGCCGCCGCACAGATTGAACGGAGAACTTCCCCAACTGGGATGGGATTGTGTAGTCTGGTCATAGCCCGATTCCTTTTCACCAAGGCTTGAGGGTCAGGTCCTTGTCGGTGGTGCAAACACCGGCTTGGGCCGCTAAGCTTCACAATGAAGCCTCCCTTTCCTGGCAGGACCGGGACCAGATCTCAAGGATCCCCTAACAAAAAAGAGAACGAAGCCGGTACAAGGTTAACGGCGGGCTCACGCGGCGGCGGTCGCGGCGTTTTCGACAATGGTAAATCGAACGTTTCCGTGGCCTCAGTCATCCTTCGATACCGCCGGAATCAGAAAAGGGGCCCGAAGGCCCCTCACTTTGATGGCAATGCCGAACCCGGCAATGCGGCAGCTTCATGCCTCGACGGTTGTCCTGCCGACGTCGAGAAACGGAGGCCGAAAGCTCTTTGGCGTCTTGGCAGCGATATCGGCATCGCCGACAATCTCGACGTCGATCGGCAACATGTCTTCCTCGCCGTCTTCATCCAAGTCGGCGAGTTCGCCTGCCGACAGCAATTCGGTTTCGGCCGGATCGAGACTTGGCGCCTCGACCTGAACAATTCCGCTGAGCGCTTCCAGGCCATTCTGCATGATCACATCCGACCTCGGTCCCGCCACAGGTGCGTCTTCGGATGCTGCCAGTGGCCATTCAGGAAGCCTGGTCCGGGCGGTCGCCCAATCGAGCAGCGGCATCACCTCACTGGCGAGCCAGGATTGCAGCTCCTTTGCTTCCGGCCAGTAATCGCGCCCGCCGAGATTGTAGAGCATGGCGAGCACCGCACTCCAATGGCTTGCCTTCGGCAACCGGCTTTCCTGGATCGTGCAAGGATCACGGTCGAGTGGCTGGACAAAGAGAACCAGGCTGGAAAGCTCCCGGTGAGCAAGCCTCGCGGTAGCTTCCACCTGATCGATGAGCTTGCTCTTGACCAGCCGCTTGCCAGTGGCCCTGGCGGCAAGTGCGTCGCCGACTGTGGTCTGGAGTGCGGAGGTATGCTCAAGAAAGGAGGTAAGGCCTCCCTTGATTTTCAGAGCGATCATCGCTTTCAGACCATCGAGGCCGCCGATATCGGTCGGATCGGCATCGGCGTCGGCCTGATCCCTCGAAGACGCATCATCCTTGAGCAAGGCCTTGACGTCGCTCACCTTGATGCGGCCGTTACGCTCGGCAAAGGAAAGCGCTTCCTCAATTTTCTCCTCGGGGGCCGAGCTCAAATGGATGAGCACGGTCGGGCTGACGCCGAGCCAAACGATGCGCTCCCGGTAAACTTCCAGGTTCCGGAAGATCGCCCGATAATTTCGGGCGGTTTTCGGCTCGATGTCGCATCGCTCCTTGATCCACTTCCCGTAGGCGCCTTCCTCCACGAGCCCGGCAGCGTGCTCGAAAAGCCTGCCGAGATCGAAGATCTGGGCCGTGCTCTTGCGGCCGAGGGAAAGGATGTCGGCGGCGGTGGATTCCAGCTCCTTCACGGTGGCGCCCACGAGATCGTAGGCATCGTAGTTGAAGGGAACCGCCGGTGCCGCCTTTGTAGTCACATTCGTCATGTCAAAGATCCTTTGTTGCATTCAACAAGTATCAGAGGCACATCGCCATCTGATATACATATTGTCGCATAACAAGAGAATCCGGTAAATGTGTATAAATAGTTGCAGTCATAGTAAGATATAAATATATACTATATTTTATACATGGGATACTTAATATATGGTCCAAATGTGGAAAAATCAAATTTTGTTGCTTTTGGAATCTGAAGTATTTCGTATTACTATCTCAGATTGCAATCCTGCTTATCGAAGCCCGCGGCTTTCGTATCTTCGTTCCGCGCTGTCAAACTACAGGCGGAAATAATTTCCGTTGCATCAGCGTGATCGGATGGATGGCGGCGATTGGCCTTAGGCTCGCATTATCACATCAGCGAAAGCCTTGGAATCGTGCAAGCTTCGCAGCTTCAGCCCACACGCTCGTCGACCGAACCCTTTCTAAGGTCGGAACCGGGGAAACGTTGCTCGGACGATCTGCGATAGGTGTCTGGACTGCCGAGCCGACATGAATGCACATACCGCGACTGCCGTCTAAGGCCCTTCTTAAACTGGGCGCTGCGCTTAGCAAGCTTCTCCCTCGCGCCAGTACGTGACATCGGCGTCGGGTTGACGAGTGACCGCCTCGGCGCCGGAACCGGTCTGGCGGCTTTCTGTTGATTAAGCGCGAAACCCACCATCGTTGCACCCAGAGACTGCCTCGCCCCAGCCTGAAAACATCTACTGTCAGACCACACTTACACGTCGTCCCAAGAGTCAGAGGAGCGCTCGTCGTATAAATTGCGCCGCTTCCAGAGGCGGCCGGCCGAGTATCCGAGGAGCTAGAATGGCGGCAGTGCGAGACAGACATTCACTACCCCATCTTTCTCAGCCGAGGCGCCGGGAATCCCTCTCTCACCTCTTTGTTTATATAGTCTTGCTCTTCTTCTGATTGTTGGACTGGGTCACAGCGGGACGGAACTCCGCTGCGAAGAGTCTTGAAGGACTATAACACGGGCTCACCAATTCCCAGGACCTTCATTCGGGCAACGCGGCGTCAGAGCGCCTAAACTTTTGGTTGTCATTGCCCGACAGGTTGTGATTTCTGTGCTGGCGCACCATATTGACGACCAGCATTCATCGGGGCTTAGCGCAAGCACGCGGCACGCGAACCCCGGTTACAACGGGGACAACCTATGCCAATTCCAGCCGAGCACGCGCATCGCTACGTCTACCATTTTTCCCATACAGATAATTTGCCCGGATTGCTGCGGCACGGCTTCCTGGCGAACAATCATGCGCAGTTTCCCAGAAAGCATCGCTCGATCGCGGCGGAGGGCATCCAGGGCCGCCGAGCACTGATGAAGGTGACATGCGGGCCGGAGGGCTGCGTCCATGACTATGTGCCCTTCTATTTCGGCTCGGTAAGCCCGATGCTGCTGGGCGTCGTGAATGCAAAGAATGTCGATCAATATGATATTCTCTATTTTGAGTTCCCCATCGCCTTAGTCGAACGTGCGGATGCGGTCTTCACCGGCGCATCTGCGAACACGGCGGTCGCACCAGATTTCTACAACGATGCGGCGGAACTCGTACAGCTCGACTGGGCCGCGATCGACAGCAAAAAGTGGGGGAATCCTGACGAAAACTTTCGTCACAGGCGCATGGCCGAGGTGCTCATCCATGGTCAATTGCCAGTCAGTGCCGCGGCGCGCTGCGTCGTGTGGAACAAAGAGGCTAAGGAGCGTGTCGAAGCTATTGTCGGCAGCAGACCGTTTCCGCCCATCGAGTTTCAAGATCAATGGAACCGACCACACTGGTTCACGAACTTCGCGAGCAATGGAAAGAGCAGCCTCGTGAAGGGACCCGGCGAGATCGCGAGCATTCTCGAAAATGCAGTCGCCTACGTCGAGAAGCATGGCGGCGATCATGTAGACACTGCGACGTTCAAAAGCTTGAAGCGTCTGCGCGAAGGACTCCGCGTCGATTTCGGATGTCTACCGCATACTGCCGAACTGGTTGAACTGCGGTCGGAGAACGGCGTACACAAACGCACAGTCGATGTCCACACGAAGGAGGTCGTCACGCAGCTTCTGGCACTTGATGAATATGATGCGCTTGACGCTAAACAGCAGATGCTTATCGAAATCGCGGCCTATTTGCACGATATAGGAAAGGGGCCGCGCTCGCGTTGGGACGGCAATGGGGGTCTACAGAAGGTCGATCCTGACCATCCTGTTGGCGCGATGCCGATGATGGCCGAGATCCTGACCAAACATGTCGGCAGGGTCGGCGCGTCGTCTGCAAGAAGGTTGATGAAGCTTGTGTGCTATCATGACCTCGTCGGCGACGTCCTCGGGCAAGGACGCGACGAACAGCAAATACTCGATATCGTGGACGACGTGACGGAACTGGATATGCTGTTCGCGATCGCTAAGGCGGATGTCAGTGCCTTGGTTCCACATTGGTGGGACGAGGAGAAGGCAGCTAAATTATACCAACGCTGCGTAGAGACGATGGAAGAGGCGGAAGAGTAGGTCATGCTTGAGTTCGTTAAAGGCGACATGTTCGATGCTCCCGCAGATATACGCGTCAACACCGTCAATTGCGTTGGCGTGATGGGGGCCGGCGTCGCTCTGGCGTTCAAGCAGCGCTACCCAGAAATGTTCAAGGAGTATCAACGGGACTGCAAGGACGGTCGCGTTACCCCCGGAACAATGCACGTCTGGAAGCCCCTGACGGGGGACTGGATCATCAATTTCCCGACCAAGCGGGACTGGCGCGAACCATCGCGCTACGAGGATATTGACGCTGGCTTGGATGATCTGCGCTCCTATCTGGACGGGTTCGGCCCGGTGACCGTCGCGCTCCCCGCACTAGGCTGCGGGCATGGCGGCCTGGACTGGGAGCGCGTGTCGCGGATGATCAGCGACAAGCTTGATGGCGTCGATGCCCATGTGCTTGTCTTCGAACCTGCCGCGTCGCGGCAGGCTGGCCGCACAGCGACAGAGAATTCAAATGAGGACGAGCGGAAGAAAGCCGAACGGCTCGGCTACAACCTTGTCGAACGCGATAGCCTGCCAGGCTTGGAGGCGCCCGGCCCTCTCTATGTTTTGGGAGGTCCGCAAGCGCTGTCGCGGCGTTGGATCGGGCTGTTGCCCTCGCGCAATCCCGGTGAGCGCGAATTGCAGGCATTGCAGGCCATCGCGGCTGAACTGTCACGTTCGACCGTCGGCGAGACCGTCGCGCTGGTCTACGGTACTCGCGCCAGCGAAGACTTGGCCGAGATCTTCCTGAGGCAAGGCGTCGATGTCGTGATGTTACTACCTTTCGGCGTCCTTACCCGCAAAGCTCTGACGAAGCAGACCGGGCGGGATGGTGTCGGGTCGCTGAGCTTTGCATCGGCGGCGCCCGCCAACGGGAATTGGAGTCGGCAGCTTTTTGCGCAGACGATGGAAATGCTGCGGCAGAATGCCGAAGCCCTCCTTTTGTCCGATCCGGAACCCGAATGGCTTGCCAGCAAGGGGCTCGCCAAGTGGGGGCAAACGCCGATTTCCTATGTCCGCTATGAGACGACGCCGGCCGCCATGCGCGATGCACTGGGACGCGCGGGAGCACGACCGATCGGCCGACGTGGCGAGGAAGGCGCGCCCAATATCGATTTCCTGATTGGAAAGGACAGCGCGACAACGGCGTTGGGCGATCGCGCGGTCGCTAAGCTGTCGAGTGCGCCTGCCGAAGCGCCGAACATATCCACAACCGACGATGCATTGTTGCCGGGTGCCATCCTCACGCTGACGCTCCTCGAAGGCATGGAGACAAAACGACGCGAGATTCTTGATACCTTGGCGCAGCTTTCTACCATTCAGGTCGATCTGACAGTCACATTATCTCCGAATGCCAGCGAAGCTGACCGCCAACATCTGGTTGAGCTGGGCTTCACTACATTCAAGATTAGCGACGCGATTGAGCCAACGGCAGGTTTCAGGCATCACGACCGAGATTTCGAATGACCGACTTGGGGGCGCAAAGCGGTCATACAGGCTGGATTCGCCACAAGTCGGCTTCGGACCAATGGCTGCCGCCTATAACGCTTCCTGTTCACACCAAAGCGGAAATCATTTCCGCTTTGGTGCTGAAGTGTTTCGAGTGACAAGTCCCGATTGCAATTTTTGCCTATCGGTCCACCAGAACCGCGGTGGCGCGGTGACTTGGTCAAAGTCGAAGTGAGACGCCGACTCGTGCATCGCCCCTGTTCGCTGACGCCCGTCGGGAACGCTGCGCGTCGCATTTTCGCGACGATCAAAATCGTAAGCAGATACTTAACAGTGGTTGAAGTTTTGCCGAACATGTTTCCCCAACCTACAGATTCTACAGGCGAGTCTCAAAAAGGCACAGGCGGGGTGGCAACAAATTATTGCCAAAAAGATAGATATTATAGACACTTGCGCCTGCCAAAAAGTTGCGATACAAGCGCCTCCGACTACTCAACGGCCCATAGCGCCAACAGGAAAGGAGATGCAAATGATCGTTTCACGTTTTTTCGATACCGCTGTCTTCTCTTCCGGCGCGCCCTTTTGCGCTCGCTTTTCGCAGAGCCATCCGTTCGGCCCTACCCTCTCTGGCGACGCTACCTCCGCCGTCCATCGTCTTCGACGACGATGGCCAACGGCAGCAACAGGAGGTCCCTATGCCGACGAGCATCACATCTACCCGTGTTTCTTCAACCAAGCGGCGTGAACTCTCTGCGAGTCCTGCTGGCTATAGCCGGCATCTTGCTTGGTGGAAGAAGGAGCTGCCCGGCCTTCTAGCCAGGATCGACACCGTGTTGGCACAGGCGGTGGTGCCGCAGGGACCGCTATGTGTCTACATCGAGCCACGGGCGGTCAGCTTCCCTGAGCAGGCAGGCTTCAATCCGAAGGGATCGGTCTTCGCAAAATTCGAATTCCGGTTCACGCTGGATTTGCCTGCCAAGGTGGGACTGGCAGATATCGCGGTCGCCTTGCAGAAGGACGCATTGGAGCCGTTGGTTTCAGCGCAGCTCTGGGTGCGGGAGATCGATCACCACTCGGCTCACGCCGCAAGGGGCGGCCGAGCTGCCGATCTGCCGCCGCTTACGGTCAATTTGCTGAATGCCGTTTCGGCTTTCCAGGCAGCCGTCGTTCGCGCCGCAGAAGCTGGCAAATGATTGACCCTGTGCTCTGATCAAACACGGCGCTTTTCCGGTCGATCGCGAAGCTCTTGCCACTAGGCGGCAATAGTTTCCGCTGCGACCGGGCTCTCAGAGGGATCGCGGGCTGATACAACGCCCGCCTTCCGACCTCCCAGCAATTTTCGGAACGGAATTTGGCATGACGAAGAAGGTACTCATTTACGCTCGCGCAAAAACCCGCCGCGGAGGCGGATCGATTGAGGTGCAGATCAAACGCGGCAAAGAATTTGTCGCCGAGAACGACTGGTCGCTCGTGAAGACATACTCGGACACCGAAGTCACCGGCGTTGTCTTCAAATCGCGGCCGGGGATCCAGTCACTTTTCGCGCATCTCGAGCGCGAGAAGATCGATGCAGTGTTGTGTGACACGCTTCCCATACTGTCACGTCGGTTCCGCGTTCTCGTGAAGGTCCTCGGCGAACTTCGTCTCAATGGTGTCGAGCTTTGGGTTGCCGATCCCGGCGCGCAGATCGTCACCAGAAACCTGCTCGACCAACTCCCCGACTGTAACGACGCCGATCACAGCGGCAATCCTGCTGTTGAGTCGCTTCAGACCGATGCGGTCACGACTACCGGGATTGTCTCTCCTGCCTTTGGCTACAAGCTCTCGCACGCGCATAATGCTCAAGGCCAGCGCATTTCGGGGTTTCGGGTCGTGGATCCCCTGCAGAGCGAGACGGTCCGGCGCATTTTCGCGATGTACGCAGAAGGGTTCTCGCCGCGCCAGATCGCTGAACGCTTGAACGCGGAGGGCGTAGCGGCCCCTGGCGGCAAAGCATGGCGCGATACGACCATTCGCGGTGACCGATCTCGCGGAAACGACATTCTCAACAACGCGCTATACGTTGGCCAGCTCAACAGTCCAGGTGGATCGCCGCTTGCCTATCTGCCGCCGCTACGGATCCTCCGTGACGAACTTTGGGATCGCGTTCGAAGGCGGGACGCCGCAATGAGCGCGCGGTGCGGCAGAACCGGCGCCAGCCGCATGAAACTGAGCTAAGAGCTAAACGGGAGGGGTCGGCGATACATGCCCCTCCCTCAAATTTTAGGGACGGAATTGGACAGTGATAAAAGTAATTTTATATGCGCGTTACTCTACGGACCGTCAGACCGAGGTGTCGATCGAGACGCAGGTCGAACTCGGTAAGAGTTTCATCGAGAAGAAGGGCTGGACACTCGTAGACACCTATTCGGACTCCGCGATCAGCGGCACAAGTTTCGCGTCGCGTCCGGGCATCCAACAGCTTCTCGAACACGTGAAGCGTGAACAGATCGATGTCGTGCTTTGCGTCACCGTGGACCGGCTGTCGCGCGATATCGAGCACAGTTCGAAGATCCTCAAAGAATTGCGCTATCGCGACATCGAACTCTGGACCGTGCACGCCGGTACGCCCGTGACCGATATGGAACTGTCAATCCGAGCCGTCCTCAGCCACGAGCTTGTGGAACAGATCCGCTACCGAACCCGCGAAGGCATGAAGACAGCCGTCAGCAAGGGCAAGGCATCAACCTGTCTCGCCTACGGCTACGTGCTCTCTCAAACGCGCGACGCCAATGGCGATCGCGTCAAGGGATTGCGCGATATCGATCCAAAGAAGGCCGAGATTGTCAGGCGTATTTTCAGGATGTATGCGGATGGATCATCGCCTCAGGCAATTGCTGTCATCTTGAACAAAGACGGCGTCGAGGGACCGGACGGCGAATATTGGCGCGACACGGCGATCAGGGGACACAAGAGGCGTGGAAGCGGCATCCTCAACAACGAGAGCTATATCGGCCGCATCGTCTGGAACCGACGAACCTATCGCAAGAACCCAAAGACGGAGAAGCGTGTCGCCCGTTTCAACGACGCCAGTGAATGGGTCGTATCGGAGGTCCCTTCTATGCGCATCGTTTCCGACGAACTCTGGGAACGTGTCCGTGCTCGAGACAAGGAGGTCGGCGATCTTTACGAAAGCGCGTCAAGCAACCGTCTCAACGCAACGCACCGGCCGGAATATCTTCTCAGCCACCTTCTCGAATGTGCCGAATGTGGTGGGCCCTACGCGATCAATGGCAAAGACCGCTATAGCTGCACAAACCGCAAGAAACACTTGCCGATTGACGATCTCGGCGGCGGCGGCTGCTCGAACAGCAAGACGATCACACGTCACGAGATCGAAGGACGGGTGCTGAACTGCATTCCAGTGGCGTTCTTCTCCATGGGCACGATCGACCGCGTTTCGGAAAAGATGATCTCGCATGAAGTCGCACTCCTGAGAAACGCCCCCTCGCGACGGGCCGAACTGGAGGGAGAGCTCAAAAAGGTGGAGCAACGCCAGCGCAGCATTATCCAACAGATCAGCGATCGCGACGTCGAAGGGCGCCCTCGCCTCGCCGCCCTGGACGACCAGCTCGATGAGCTGGAGGAAAGCAGGACAAATCTTGCCGCCGAACTTGGCGACGCCAGAAAGCCGGCGGACGATTTCACAGAGAAGGTCGCGCGCCTTAAGGCGCAGTTCAACGCGGACAACATAGAGATTGTGATCCGCAAGCTCATCTTCCTGGCTCGCAACGACGCTGACGACTACGCAAAGCAGCGGCTGATGCCGATTGTTCGCGATCTTATTCAGAGAGTGGTGATCGGCAAAACGCCGGGCCATCAGCCGGCGACACTTCAAGTGCACGGCTCGATTGCCAACATTATGGCCTCGATGGAAGTCATCGACCTCTTGCAGCGTCAGTTTATCGTGGCCGCGCAGAACGACTTAATGGAGAAGCTCGCTTCGGGCGAGATCGACACCGAGGACAAAAAAGAAAAGCTCCTCGACGCATATGCCGAGGAGCTCAAAGGCAAATACCCAGAGTGGGCAAATTTGCAAGTGTCAGTGGTTGCGGGGGCAGGATTTGAACCTGCGGCCTTCAGGTTATGAGCCTGACGAGCTACCGGGCTGCTCCACCCCGCGTCACGACGTTTTTGCCATGGGCAAAATAGTTCGGGTTTTTGCTGTAGCAAAATACCCCTTTTTGGAGCAAACCGGAAGGGTTTGTCTCCAGTTGCAAATCCGACGATTTGCGTTGTTTTGTCCGGTTGCTAACGCAAGCGGGCCGCTGATGGCGGCCCGTTTACGTGCGGCT
>NZ_JBFRFF010000008.1:0-183410 GCF_052114685.1 Rhizobium sp. 2YAF20
TTGTGGCCGAGCCCTCCCTCAAATCTGTGTCTTAGAATCTCGCGGACAAGCCGCATATTCAATCTCTCCGCTGGCATCGCGTTCCTTCCTCTCAGCGCACCGAAAGGAGGAGCTTCTCACCAGCAGGAAACCCCGACAAACACCCCAACCAGGGGGCGGCATCATCTCGGAACGAGGGGGCGGTTAATTCTCGGAATTGGGGGGCGGCATCATTTCGGAATCAGGGGGCGGCTTGCCTCGGAATTTGCAGTCGAAATCCTGGGTGAGAGTTTGGAGTATCCGTCGAGCCCAAACGCGCTAGTTTCAGAATGGGAGTACTTGCTATGACCAATCGGTTGAAATGGCTGCTTCTCGCGCTTCTGCTCTCAATCACTTTGTGGGGCGGGTTGATGACGGGCGGTGCGTTGGTCATGAGGAGTTTCAACGAGCAACTCGATCTGCACCCAACAGCCGGCGTTAAGTGAACGAACCGCCGCCCTGGCCGCTACGCGGCGACCAGAGCCGTGCGGCTCCAAACTGTTTTAGCTCTTTTTGCCAACTGAAAAATAGCTGAACCCGTGTCTGCTGACCTCTGCGGCGGGGTAAATGTTGCGCAGGTCAACGACAACCGGCTTATTCATGGTGAGCTTCAATCGCTTGAAGTCCAACGCTCGGAACTCGTCCCACTCGGTGACGATGACGATGGCGTCGGCATCAGCTGCGATATCGTAGGGGTCTTTGCCGTAGACCACCGGGCCGAGCATCCCTTTTGCCGCATCCATCCCCTCCGGGTCATAGGCGTGAACGCTTGCGCCGCCGTCGAGCAGAGCCTGGATGACAGTGATCGACGGAGCGTCGCGCATGTCGTCGGTATTGGGCTTGAAGGTTAGCCCGAGGATTGCCACCTTCTTACCCCGGACACTTCCGCCGCAGGCGGCAATGACCTTTCGCCCCATCGCTCGCTTGCGGTTGTCGTTGATCGCAACCGTCGTCTCGATCAAGCGAAGCGGACTGCCAAAGTCTTGGGCCGTCTTGACAAGCGCCAGGGTATCTTTCGGAAAGCACGAGCCGCCATAACCCGGGCCTGCGTGTAGGAACTTATCGCCAATGCGTTTGTCCATGCCAATGCCTTTGGCGACCTTTTGGACGTCCGCGCCAAGCTGCTCGCAAAGATCGGCGATTTCGTTGATGAAGCTGATCTTCATCGCCAGAAAGGCGTTTGCGGCGTATTTGATCAACTCAGATGTCCGGCGCTCGCAAAAGTAGAGTGGCGCCTCATTGAGATAGAGCGGGCGATAGACCTCGCGCATGGCCTCGATTGCACGGGGATCTTCCGTACCGATGACGATGCGGTCCGGCCGCTTGAAATCAGTGATTGCGGCACCCTCGCGCAGGAATTCCGGATTGGAGACGACGGCAATGTCCCTGTCGGGGAACTCCTCACGGAAGATGCGCTCGATCTCGTCGCCGGTACCAACGGGAACAGTCGACTTCGTGACCACGACCGTGAAGTCCCTGACGGCCTCTGCAATCTCGCGGGCAGCCGCGTAGACATAGCTCAGATCCGCGTGACCATCACCACGACGGGAGGGGGTGCCGACGGCTATGAAAACAACATCGGCGGCTGCAACCGAGGCAGCGAGATCCTTTGAAAAACCCAGTCTGCCAGCAGTGCGGTTCTGTCGGATGATTGCCTCAAGGCCAGGTTCGAAAATCGGCACCTTGCCCGCTTCAAGTGCGGCAATCTTTTCCTCAGACTTGTCGACGCAGGTCACGTCATGGCCAAAATCTGCCATGCACGCGCCAGAGACAAGACCGACATAGCCCGAACCTACCATCACGATGCGCATGAAGCTCGCTCTCTCCGAATTTTGAAACGTTAAGTATATTTAACCATTTGGATAGATGTTGCATCGCAGCAAATCAAGTCAAAACTAGCCGCTATGAATAGAAAATAGACATATTGCCGTTGAAACCCGTCCGTCGCATGATTTTCCCAAAGACAGGACATGACAACGCAAATGACGGCTCAAAAGAGAGCTCGCCACTGCCGCTATGCGCGTATGCGATACAGGGTTGCTCCGTGAGCTTACCTGCCGACGATAGTCAACGCCCGTGTATGACCGCGTACTCCGTATGGTGGTGACCGAACAAAGCGCCAACTTTGCCCAGAACCCTCGCCCCAAGCCGCGCACTTTCAAAGCGTTTGGCCGGGTGCCAGAAAAACAGGATAAACGTCATAGCTGCGACAAGTATCGTGCCACATATCCGAACTGTCTCAATTGCAAATCCGAAGCCGGGTGGGCGATGTTTTAGGTTCACAAGGGTATAGGTGTTGCCAATTCTATAGGCACGCTTGAGCATCCAACTGGCTGAGCAGCGTGAAATCGGCATGTCTTCCATAACCGTTGCGTCGCTGGCCCAGGCGAATTTCATTCCCTCCAGCTTAAAGCCGAGAAGCATATCGGTATCTTCTCCACCAAGAAGGCCAAAGCCGGGATCAAACCACGGGGTCGACCGGCTCCGAAAAATCGACGCCTTAAATAGGATGTTGCTGGTCGCCTCCACCCACTCAATCGGCCCTGTTAAAAATTTCGAGAAGTCCGGCAAGTTCGCCTCAGCTAAATGGGGCGGCACGGGCTTCTCGAAAATGCGCGAGACTGGTCCGCCGACAACGTCGGCACCGGTCCACTGCTGGACAAGCAATAGCTCTTCCAACCAGTCCTCACAGGGCCATTCGTCGTCATCAATCATCGCGATGAAGTGGACGTTGGGATTCTTTAGAGCCTCGGCAATAAGCGCATTTCGTGCCTGGGCAATCCCGCGCTCCTCCACCGCGATGGTAACAATCGGAATGTTGAAGCCCGATGCCATCATCTCTTCGCAGGTCGCGATACCTTCTCTCCTGTCGGAATCGTTATCAGCTACAATGACTTGAAAAGGTCTACCTGTTGCCAAGGCGGATATCGCCTTAAGACACCGGGCGAGACCAGCCGGGCGCTGGAACGTCGGTATACAGATGACGACATTGTAGTCTGACATGTCTGACCCTATTGGATGTCCGTTCTGGATGACGCGAAGAAATTTGCGTTGCTACTGGTAGAGACCCATCGACTTATGATGTCGCCCCTCGAGCATCAGAACCACCCAGCAGTTCTCATGCCGCAGATTTTCCTACCGATGGAGCTCTGACAGGGCAGTGGTTGCGATCGGCCTTAGAGCAACGCTCTTGCTATCAACCTTCATGATAATAGGTAGAATAGCGCGAGTGATAATATTCATCCGAGCCAAAATCGCGATACAACTTCATCTTCTTTGCATCGACCTTGTTAAGAATGACGCCTGCGCACTTGTCGTAGAGGCGCGCTTCGTTGGACAGCGTGCTGCGAACGACCTTGCGTGAGGTGCGCCCCCATTCGACAATCATAAGCACGGTATCGAGCAAGGGACTGATCGCGCGAGCGTCCACGACCGGGCCAAGCGGCGGCAAATCAAGCACGATATAGTCGAAGTTCGATTTCGCCTCGTCGAGCAGCCTGATCATGGCCGGCGAGACCAAGAGCTCAGGCGAGTGCGGGATTCGCCGCTTCACGACGGCTGGGAGAAAAGTGAGGCTTGTCTTTGGATCGACGAAGAGTGCCTCTTTCATTGGCCTTTGTCCTATCAGGACCTCCAAAAGGCCATCTTCGGCACCCAGCCCGATGCCGCGGGTGGCGCCGGGATTGCGAAGATCGGCGTCGATCAGCAGCGTTCGGGCGCCCTGCATCGCAAGCATTTCAGCGAAATTTATTGCAATCGTTGACTTCCCCTCGCCTGGCAAGGTGGACACAATGCCAACTATCTTGCTGCCTTTCTCGCTGCCCTGAAGATCGACGGCGATCTTTGCGCTCCGCATCGTTTCGGCAAAGGCAGAATGCGGGTGGTTGACGACGTATCGAAGAAGATCGCTGTTTGGCTTGACGACACGAAGATCGCCGGTCTGCGCCACCTCATTGATAGGCTTTATCTTTTCGACGAGAGGAGCCGAACCAAGATATTCCAGATCAAGATTTTGCCTTACCTGCTCGCCGGTGCGGAAGAACCGATCGCGGAATTCCCGAAACGCACCAAGACCACCACCGAGAACAATTCCAAGAAAGGTAGCAATCGCGACGACAAGCGGCTTCTTCGGCTTGCTCGGTTTGGTCGGCGGGGTAGCCTTCGTGATTATCCTTGCTTCAGTGATTGGAAACGACTGCTGCTGCGAAGCCTCTTGGAAACGAGCCAAAAAAGTCTGCAAGAGATTCTTGTAGCTATCTGCGGCACGTTCGAGTTCGCGCAATTGAACTTGTGTTTCTCCCGCAACGGCCGATACGCCGCTTGCTTGCGAAACATTCAGTCGCAATGCGTCCTCCTTTGCCTTCGACACCTGGAGTTCGCTATTGTAGCTTTCGGCGATGCGCCCGAGTTCTTCGAACATCTGCCGTTCATATTCTGCCATCTCCGCACGCAGGCGGACCGCTTGAATGTGATCGGGTCCGAGACGATTGGAAATTTCCGTTTCGGTCTTGGAAGCCGCCAAGTACTTCTGCCGCAAATCGTTCGACACGGAGCTGCCAAGGACATCGGTGACGATGGCGTCGGTCCTTTTTGCGTCGATAATGGCCTTGATGCGATCGTACTTTGCCCGCGCCTGCGCCGTCTCAGATTGCACGACGATCAATGCACTATTCAGCTCGGAGAGTTGCTGATCGCTGATAAGGCTGCCGTCCTTTGCCGGCATCAGATTGTGAGACGTCTTGAATTTCTGAACTTCAAGGTCCGACTCCGATGCCTTCTGCTTGAGCTCGTCTATTCGCTCCTGAAGCCAGTCGCTTGCGCGTCGGGTCGCCTCATACCGGGAGTTTAGCTTGTCGACGATGTAGGCATCGGCGTAACCGTCGGCGATCTTGGCTGCAAGGTCGGCGCTTTTAGATGTAAAACTGATGTTCATGACATAGGATCGGCCGACGCGCTCCACCTCCAGACTGTCCAGCAGCACTTCCTTGGCGATAGTTTCGGCGTCCTCCTGTTCGGAGGCCATCCCAAACCAAGCCTTGATATTCAGCAACGACCTGACATAGCCAAGCAGGGAGTTTTCCGATGCCATGAAATCGGCGTTGTTGGTCAGATCTAGTTTCTTGATGACATCGAGCGCAATCGTATCGGACTTGACAATTTCGAGCTGGCTGAGAACCGTTGACTCATCATCGACGGTCACCCCCCCGGTGTCGGAGAGCTGGGTAACAATGCCGCTATTGCCACGCTCGATCAGCACACTGGTTTCCGCGGTAAACTTTGGCGACGCAGTCAGTGCGTATGCGACGCCAATAATCATGAAAATCACAGCAAACCCGGCGACAAGCCGCCACTGACGACGCGCAATGGCGATCAGCCGATCAAAATCTATCGCTTCTATCGGACTGCTACTTTCCCACATGTTGTCGCTGCGAGAGGGGATCTTATCTGGAGACAGCATTCGGGACTCACGTTTTGAAGGGTTGACTATGCCGAGATGAGCATGCAGGCCGAACTTCTCAAAGAGGCTCTCGGAAAAAAATGACGCGACCTTCTTTACGCCGGGAGCCTTACGGCAAATGCAAGCATTTGCCTGTCGGCCAAGGGATGGTCGCGAAAGGTGAGAAATCCTTTCTTCCCTTTCTCCGTCGGATGCGATGCAATCGGATTTCGGCCTGCCCGTTTCGTAGGTTCCAGACGTACCTGTCCTGGCGCTATGTCGAACAACCGTTCCGTACAGTCCGAAGTCGCATCGCATCAAAACGCTAAGATCGAAGGCGGAGGGCATCGATACCCGACTGATTGCCGCATGGCCGCGCGACACCCGTATAGCCCGACGCCGCTTCGAACTTCTGTCGCGCGCCTACGTCGAGGCGCGCTATTCCTCGAAGTACAAAATCGCGATCGACGAGCTCGAATGGCTGACCGAACGGGTGGCGACCCTGCAACAACTTGTTATGCAAATCTGCCAGGAGCAGATGGAAAAAAGTGGCCAGTGACTTATCGCTTGTCGCCGAACCGGAATTGGAAAGGTCCATTCTTAATGGAACAGTTCCTGATGGATATTTCTGCGTGAGTTTCTCACATCCCGTGAGAAGGCAGCAGACAAACCTGAACTCTTGGGCAGCATCGAGCGGGTCAACGGGCATCTTGGCCTGGACTATTTCGCTATGGCATTTTTGCCCCTTGTGAGACCTGCGCGGATGACATGTCACACCGAAGCTCGACGTGCCCGACAACATCACCCTGCTGTTCCTGCCGCCACGCTCGCCCGAAATAAACCTCGCCGAAAACGTTTCGCAATTTGCGCGCTACAGCTGGTTGTGAAACCGGATCTTCAAAGATTACGAGGACATCGTCGCCCATTGCTGCGACGCATTGAATAAGCTGGTCGCACAGCCGTGGACGATCATGTCGATTGGAATGCGCGACTGGGCACACCGGTTTTGAGTAGCCCTCGTTGGTATCAGATGCATCTGACCGTATGGGTAGCGTCTTAGGGTTGCATTCAAGGGGAAGCGACTAAGTAGCGCGGCTTTCGGAACGTGCCGCATATATGGCGCGCGCAACCACGTGCGCGTTCGCAGGCCTACGTTGCGGGCAATATCCGCTGTCGTTTTGGGCTACTTCGGTATTTAACGCGTGCTTGCGGTTTCTTGCCGATCGATCCCGCTGTCGAAGCGCTCGACGACCCATCGTCCGCTCCCGACGATGCCGCCCCACAGCATGACGGAAACTGCGACCGCTGCAAGCAGTGACTTTAATCTATAGCTCAACGACGCATCTCCCTCCACGGCTCACCTTTTGATCGTGATGCCGTCACCCCAAATGCTATTCCCCTCTTGCTACCAATTCCTTTATCACGGTTGGGCGAATAGGCAGAAGGTTAATATAGAGTTAACCCGTATTGACTTGACTGGCTCTCTTCGGATTAGTCCGCTGCGGCCATCGCCGGGAGTATCCTCTATTACCTACTGGCAGTAGTCTTTGCTCAACCCATTTCTGAGGAACTGGAATTTTGCGCGGTCTGACCCAGGTGATTCTGCTTACTGTTTTGTGTTTTCTTGCGTGCAACGAGGCATGGGCTTCAGGATTTGAACTGGTATGGCGTGATGATTTCGACGGTCCTTCCATGAGCAGGTTGGACGGGACGAAGTGGATTTATGATGTTGGATACGGCAACAGCCTTTGGGGCAACAACGAGTATCAAACTTATACGGATCAAATTGACAACGTTAGGCAGGATGGCCAGGGGCACCTCATCATCACGGCCCGCAGGCAGCCTGATGGACGCTTCACCTCCGGGCGCATCAAGACCAAAGGCCGGTTTGCTCTAAAGTTCGGGAAGTTCGAGGCCCGCATAAAGGTTCCTCGCGGCCCCGGCCTTCTTCCGGCCTTTTGGCTCATGGGAAATGTCGGCCAGTGGCCGGACAACGGCGAGATTGACGTTATGGAAAATGTCGGTCAGTCCCCGAGCACCGTGTTTAGTAATCTCCATGCCCCCGGCTACGCGGCCAGCGGTGATCAGACAGTCTCTGGCAATCTTTCGGATGATTTCCACGTCTACGCGATTGAATGGACACCAGGTCGGGTGTCCTGGCTGTTGGACGATGTCGTTTACAAGACCGTCACCAAGGACGACATCCCTGCCGGAAGAAAATGGATCTTCGACGATCAGCCATTTTACATGCTGTTAAATGTAGCGGTTGGCGGCGACTGGCCCGGCCCCCCGGTTAACGATGCCTTGCCTCAGAACATGGTTGTGGATTGGGTGAAGGTCTCGGCTTATGAGCCCTAGATAAAGAGGATGAACGTCCGGCTCGATCTGGCCAATGCTGACGCACATATCGAGATCGGCCCCGACGAGGGGAAAGCGCGCTTAGGCAGGGTCTTGACCCATTTTGGCACATCTGCAATGTTGCTAAAATGGCAACGAAAACATCGCCAATACCGCCGCCCGTTCACCCAAACAAAATCGCCGTCTTCATTATGGCGGAGATCGGGGTTGCGTGCGTTTACACAATAGGCCTGATGAGTTTGCTCATTTGTCTCCCAGCGCTGACGTGGCGTGCCTTATGCCGGAAATTACAGCGCGGCTGATCGAAACCCAATATTGTCCTCCTGAGACCAGACCAAAGTGGCCGGCCCGTGCGGCCATAACCGTTCAGAGTTTGCTGGATGTTCTGCTGCTCTGCCGTCCTCAGGGAGCAGGAAGCTGCGATGCGATAAACGCCCCATAGGAGTGGAACTATTGATCCGTCAGATGGATGCCGTCGGGCAAGAAGAGCTCTTTGCTGTAGCCGGGCGCAAACCGGTCGTATTCGATCGTTTCGACGGCGGGATACCTATATCTATATGAAAGGCCGATACCATTGGAGGATTTTCACCAGGCGATCGCCAGCTCAGCAAACTTCGGAACAATCGATACCTAGCTTTACCCAAGGATTGGGCAACACGGCTCTTCCGCTCTGTCGGCAGACTTGTGACTTCAAAGCCCTATTCGCCGGGCCCTGAACTTCCTCCACCATCCGTTCAATTTACCTTGGAAAGCACTGGATGAAGGACCAGTTCTCGGAAGAATTCGGCGCGCGCGACTGCTTCCGTGTCGACAAGATCGCCAATCGACATCAGGATCTCGTGCCTTTTCCAGCCGATAGCTACATAGCGCTCGACCAGCGCGGTAACTTCGCTTGCAACGGCACTTTTGCATTCCACCAAACGGTCGTGGTCATCGGTATCAAGCTTAGGACAGCTGAACATCGCAATACTCCAGATGGACGAAGGCATAGAGTATTCACTACATTCCCGCTTCACCTAACGCAATTACTGCATCGCAATATCAACAAATATATTGGAAGATAATCGTTTAAGCTGCTGATATTTCCACCGTTATTTTAGACATGTTTAGTATCTATAATCCTTTGAGTTGTTTGCCTGTTATTATCAATCAATAGTTTGCTGCGCTGCACATATGTTCTTGCTGAATACCGACGGCGATAAGTTGGTCCAGTCTTGTCTTGAAAAATTCGCGGTCTCCGGCGACGGCATATCGCCGCAACTCTATGCGATGTAACCGCTCAATACGAGCGAGGCCTCTGTGCCCTTTTTTCGTTGCCGGCATGCGCCATCATCGCGATGATTGGTTCGGATTCGGACCGAGGACCAATCTGAACGGCTCAACACCTGATGCGAGTTTAGCGTCCCAACCCTTTCGCCATGGTCCCAGACGAGACCTTATGCGACGTTCTGAGCACGAATGGTGAACATCCTTGGCTCACTCGCACGTGCCCAGCGTTGGCGCTGGCACGTCACGTCTCTCGATCAGCTTTTCGACTTGGTCCAGGAGATCGCAAGTTGACGTTCGCGCATGGTCTCCCACTAGGCGCTGAGCACGGGAAGCGGCGACGGCGCAACGGCTGGTATTGCGTTCTTTCAGAGCTGTTGGTATCGCTCGAGCACTTCCGGCATGCCCAGCCGCCCAGTGATCCACTCCTCGATCAACGTCTTCACCATCGGATCCTCGTCGATGGCAACCCCTACCGATCGTATTCTGGCGAAGACGGTTTCGGCAGCGGCACGGCGTTGATCGGGTGATGAAGGGTCGCGCCTAGGTCCTGACCCATGCGCTACGCCGCGCTATGAGCAGCCAAAACTGAGACCCGATCATGGGACTTCCGGCCGAGCGGTTTCGGTTGGGTTCCAGTCCGGATATGACCACTAGAAAGCCACCGCGATCCCGGCGGCGAGCATCGCCGGTCGCGGTGGTGTGACCCCCAAGAACAGGTCGTTCGAAGTTTATTGCAGTGCGAAAGACGGTCATCCACCATTTGATGGATGAGTTTCAATTCTTTGCCCAGAGATGGACAGAAATTCGATGAACATCCCGGGCCAACTCTCAGCGCAAATCAACAGAGAAGGTGGAAACCGTCAGCGAACCGCGTTCGAGCCCAAAATGCGTCCTCCTTGCTACCGAGGCGGGGTGATATCGGAGACCCGCGGCAGGGTGTTTAAGAGTTGGACGAGCTCGCCCTGGCGGTTGGTTTGGGTTTTTTGAAAAACGGCATTCAACTGGCTCCTAACAGTGGCCTTGGCGACGCCAAGTTCCGCGGCTGCATCTGTCAAGCTCATACCGCCGCCAAGCCGGATGGCCAGACGGGCTTCGGCCGGCGTCAAGCCGAAGAGATCACGAAGAAGGTCGGCTGACGCGCGCGTGCTCCTGGCCGTATCGCTCAGCAGCACAAGGACGGTCGGGTGGCGGTCGAGGCTCCAGCGCCGTGATCGGCCCAGAGGGACGCAAAGGACAGTTAGTGATTTGGCCTCATGTTCGCGGTGAACGGTCAGGGCCCCGCCCTGTCTTTGGCTCACCTTGTCTATGCCAGATGCTTGGGCGAGCAATTTTTGGAGTTTCTTGGTCTGGTCGGCGCGAGCGCATCGCAACCGTCCTTGGCTGATCGAGATGCCTGAATTAATGGATGCCAATAATCTTTCCGCCGAGGCGTTAAGATTTGTGACCGCGCCATCGGCCGTTGCGAAAATCACGCCGTCATGAAGCTTGTCTATAGCCTCCAGGGTGAGGTCCGGGCATAACTCGGATCGATCCAGCTCGACCCGAATCTGCGCAGTGCGCCGAAGATGTGGCGACAATCTCCGTAAGAAATCGAGCGCCGGCGCATCGAATTCTCCACGAGCCCGCGAGCGAGCGAACACAGCGAAGGCGGTGCGATCGGTGCGTTTGAGCAAGGGAAACACCACGCAATCCCCGGTGTCGTGTAGCGTCGCCCATTCATTCGCAAAGACGTCGTGCCGCCGCTGGTCGGGAGCCATCACCCGTCGGTCATGGATCACACCACCTTCCGCAGCTTTGAGGGCCAGGCTCCATACATAACTCTTGCTGGCGTAGTAGGACGCGAAGCTTGTGATCGCCTCCTGATCATAGCCTGTGACAGAGAGGAAACCAGGCCGGCCCGCTGCATCGATCCCTAGCATGCCGCCGCGGCCGCCCACGGCTTGGTCGATGGCAGCCATCGCCGCGTGCCATAGATCGGCATCGAGCACAGCGGAGTAGATCTTGTCGATTACCTGGCTAAAAGCTTCAAGCGACATCAGCACCTCTTCATGCGCCCGTACCCAAAAAACTCATACGCTCAGGCATTTTCGAGCATTTTGGCCAATCATGAGCATCGCATTCAGTGTCCAGGCATCGTGCAGGAGATATGAACCGACGACAATAGCAGATTCCGTTCATCAGCCTGTGAATCGGCGGCAAACACTGACCCCCGGTTGATTCGGCATTAAGCGCCTGATAATGCTGATCGATTGATAGCGCCGGTGGGGTCATCATCGGCGCCGGTTGGCCCCACCGATTTTCCGAATTGTTGTGAAAACGCAGCGCCTTTCCCTCCTCGAGCGAGGGGTCAGTGTTCACCGCGGATTCACAAACCTTTACCACCGCCTCGGCCGAATAGCTCGATGACTGCCGAAGCAGTCGTCGAGCGCAAGCCGGCAGAAGTGTTCTGCGCTTTAATTGAGAGCATAGGCGCGGACGTAATCGACCGACATAAAGGATGGATCAGGGGCAACCATCTTGGTTACGCCGTCCACCATGCCCAGATTCAGCAATATATAGAGGGGCTGGCGATATTCTGGCTGTGTCTTGGTCTTCCAGGCTAACTTCCCGTCAAAGTACATCCGGACATATTCGGAATCCACCTTCACGCCATAGGTATGATATGCGGTGGGGTCGGCGGTTTCGAATACGTTGACGCGCGAAAAATCCGAATAGTGGCTGCCGTCCTTGTGCCAGACATGGACTGTCGACGAGTAGCCATTCGGCTTGTCGCCATAGTATTCCATCGCATCGATTTCCGCCGTCGACTTGGAGCGGTCTTTGCCGATCAGCCAGAATGCCGGCCAAAGCCCTGGGCCCGACGGCAGGCTCGCCCGCATCTCAAAATATCCGTACTGCTGGGAGAAGCCATTCCCGTCTCGATCGACGGACGCCAAAAGCCCCGAGCGCCATGTGCCGTCGGACGATTTCGACGCTTCAATTCTCAGGATCCCGTCTTTGACAGTAAACGGAAACTTGTCGGTCGGATCGGCAAATTGCGCGCCACCGAAATCACCGGCCCAGGGCGTGTGTGCGATCCAGCGGGTATTGGGACCCCATGCCGAAACGTTGATCTCGTTGAACTGGTCTTCGAAGGAGACCTTCATTCGGCCGATATCGAGCTTGTCGCCAGTATCGCCCGAGACATAGCCATCGGCGTAGGTCGGCAGCGCCAGCATAAGGCACGCAGCCGCGGCGACGGCGCCCAGTAGGCGCCGGCGGAACAAGGACAAATCGGCGGATGTCGTCTTTGGTGAGTTCATCATGGCGCGACGCTAACTGCAGGTTCCGTCACGGTATAGAACCCATTTTGGCGCATGCGGTACCGCAAAGGGCTTAAAGGCAGGCGTAAATACAACACCACTAGCGCGTGTTAGCCTGAAAACAGTCAAAACCGGGCGGAATTCCGCATGACCTTCCAATTTCTGGGTTTCCTCACCGTTATCATCGGGGTGGCGAGTTTAGCCGCGCCTGTCGGCTGGGTTTTTACCATTTTGATCATCTCAACCGTGTTCGGTTCGGCTGCCGCGTTCAATCTGCCGGCGCTCGGCGGCGCCTCTGTGCTCGTCCCCAGCCTTTTCCTGCTATTCTTCGGGATGAGGGTCTTCCTTGCCTTCGGCGAACAACAGCTCTTTGCTGCATTCGTCTTCCCCCGCGCAGGCTTCATACTGCTGGTCCTGACGACATTCGGCGTGGTGTCGGCGCTATTCTTCCCACGGCTGTTTGAGGGCTTCACTGAGACCATGATCGTGGAACGATCGATCGGCGCTCGCAGCTTGATCTCTCTCCAGCCCTTGCATTCCACGTCGAACAACATCACGCAATCGGTCTACGCTGTCGGCGGCCTTGTCTGCTTCGCCTTCACCTTCGCCTTTTTCCGACGAGCGGCCCAGCCTTCGATCTTTGTCAGCGCGATCATTATCGTCAGCATCGTCAATCTTTCTTTCGCCGCGCTCGATATCGTCACCTATTTCTCGCATACGGAATACCTGTTGGACTTCCTGCACACGGCCAATTACGCGCTCTTGACCGGTTCGGAAAAAGGTGGGTTGAAACGCATTTCCGGTTCGTTCCCGGAAGCCTCGGCCTTTGCCGACTTCACGCTCGTCCTGTTTGCGATCACCGCAAGCCTATGGCTGGACCGCGTTCGCTCGCGCATGACCGGAGTGTTGTCCGTGCTTTCCCTTCTCGCCCTGGTGCTTTCCACCTCGGCCACCGCGCTGCTGGGTCTTGGGGCGGTTCTTCCTGTCCTGGTCGCCCGTTCGCTGGCGGCATCGCACCGGGAGCCCGGAGGAGGGCGACCGGTATTCATAGTGGCGATGATCATCGCGGTCCCGATGATTGCGCTGTTCGTGCCGATCTTCATGCCCGATGTGGCAAACAATCTTGTCGAATTCTTCAATGAGATGGTGTTGTCCAAGGCAGACAGTGACTCTGGCCGCGAGCGTTTCATGTGGAATGCCATGGCCTATCAAACGTTCCTGGACACTTCAGGTCTGGGAGCCGGTCTTGGAAGTGCACGCGCGTCGAGTTTTGCGCTGGTGCTTCTATCGAATCTCGGCGTTGAGGGCGCCCTGATTTTCCTGGTCTTCGTGCTTGTGCTTCTTGCAGCCAACACGAAGTCCAGATTGTGGGTATCGACAGAGGCGTCTGCCGTCGCACGCGCCTGCAAGGTTGGTTTCCTGGCCGCTTTGACCACGGCCATGACATCGGGCACCGTCTACGATCTCGGGCAGATGTTCTACATTCTGGCCGGCACGATCGCCGCCCTGACGTCGCCGCTACCTGTACTGGCTGAAAGCCTTTCCCTGGAACGGCGACGATATTTGCAACAGCTTGCTATGCTGGGAGGCTGGCGGTGAAAATTCTCATTTTTAATGTGAAATACAGCGAAAATCTGGGTGATGGGCTACTTGCCATATGTCTTGAAAAATACCTCGGCAAGGGCGATGCCGGCGTCGAGATCGAGACGATCGATCTTGCCGGCCGGGAGGCCTTCGGCACGAGCCGAAACAGGCGGCAATCCGCAATCAGGATTCTTCACCAGCTGCCGCCTTTTGCCAGGCGAATGGCGGTGGAATATGTCCTTGGTCGATCGCTTCGCAAGTTGCGGCGGAAATGGGAGACGAAAATTGCAGCGGTTGATGCCGTCGTCATCGGTGGCGGAAACCTTTTTCAGGACGACGATCTGAATTTCCCGCTCAAAGTCGGAGCACTGCTCGATTGCGTCCGGCAGGCCGGGCGTCCTTTGGCGATCTATGCCGTCGGTGTCAGTGGACAATGGTCCGCGCAGGCCAAGGCGCTGTTCGAACGTCTCTACAAGACCGAGATCGTCCATCTCTCCGTCCGCGACAATTTTGCAAGCGACAACTGGTCGAAACATTTTCCCGATGGTCCCCAAGCCGAAATCTTTCCCGACCCGGGCTTGCTCGTCAGACATATGGTCGATCCGAGCGGCGTGCACTTAGAGACGAACGGCAAGCATGTTGCAGGAATTTGCGTGACCGAGCCGATTATTCTGGAACGTCACGCCAGCCAATCGGTGTCCGCAATTCCCTTCAGGGATGTCAACGACTACCGGGACCTCATCAAACTGCTTATCGCCGGCGGTCATAGGGTCTGCGTGTTTTGCAACGGAGCCGCGGAGGACCAGGCCTTTGCGAACCAGATCATCGGTGAGACCACGATGGCAAAGCACGTGGCCTCTGGGCGGGTCGAACTTGCCGAACGTCCACGTACGCCGGAGGAACTGATCAATATCCTGACCTCGACCAACGTCATTCTCGCCCACCGTCTCCACGCCTGCATTGCGGCATATTCGCTAGCCATCCCACATGTCGGATTGGGTTGGGACAAGAAGGTCCAGGGGTTTTTCCAATCCGTCGGACGAGAGGAGTATTTCATAAACGGAGCGGATGCCTCGGTTCGCAATGTCTGGCTGCGGCTCCTTGCCGCAGAGCGCGAAGGGATAGACGCCCTGAAGCATGCTGCTGTGCTGGAATTCGCACAAACTGGCCTTTCGCACCTGCGGCAAGCGTTGGAGTGCAGAATTAAGAATAATTTCCCAACAAGTTCCAAAATATACCGAGAAGGTATTACCGCATCCCTGGATGTAGCTAATCACAAGTCATTGCTCTCGAGGAATTGGATATAAGCATATCTTGTGTTTCAGAACCTGCGTCTTAGCCAAAAGAATTGTAAAATAGTTTTGACGTTTATCCACATACGCAACATAGATTAAGAGCCAAGCCGAAAGTTGCGTGTTATATACTTCCCCTACGTAACGTGACATAGCTGTGGAAACACAAGGGCGGCCTCTCCTTAGGTCACTCGCTATTGGGGGAACGATGGTGAGTTTGATTTTATCTGCACACAAGCGATCAAAGCATATCGAGTCCAAACAGTATAAAACGGAGATGACGGGCGGTATTTATCGCCACTATTCTGCCGGAGATGCCATATTCGAAACAGACAGCGATACATCGCGGATGCTTTTTCTTGTCGGCGGCTGGGCAGTCTGCAGTAAAATGCTGCCCAATGGCACGCGTATTGTTGTCGACTTCGCGTTAAGGGGCGACATGCTTTTCCGCACATCGACGGAAATGGCGCAGGAGTCGGTCCAGGCGCTTTCGGATGTCACCGTTTATGAACTGCCGGATTTCAGCTTCAGCGACGTCGGCAGGACTTCGCCGAAGCTCTACGGCATAATCCTGAAAGAGCTGATGCGGCGCCAAGCGCGCATGGGCGAACGACTGGCCAATATCGGCCGCCGCGATGCGTTGGAGCGCACCGGCCACCTTCTCCTTGAGCTCGCAACGCGCGTCGGTGCGCCGAATTCCCGTCCCGATTTCGATGGTTTCGAATGCCCTCTGACCCAATCCGACATGGGAGACGCGGTCGGACTCTCGACCGTGCATATCAACCGCGTCTTAAAAGACATGCGCCTTAATGGTTTGCTTTCGTTTCGAAATGGGATTGTCGAATTTTTCGATCGCCGCAAGCTGGTCGCTATCGTCGATTTTGATCCAAGTTATTTCACGCAACAGTCGCTATAGCTCTGTATAATCGTTACAATTTTATTGTTTATCGATCAATTTATATTGCAATATCAAGCAACACGTCACCAAAGTTTTATATAGCGCTCTATATTTCAATTATTTCGAGATATTTATTTACTGTATATTAACCTGTGTTAATGCCGACATTTTGGAATGCGAACATATTCTAAATCAGGTCTAGTGGAAGTGAATTTTAACCTTTGCACGAAAGCAGGAACGTTGCTCGCATCGCCGTGCAACCTGCTCTTCCAGGAAGGGGTCAGATGCACTTTTACTTGTTCCCAAACAAAGCCGCTCAAGTAGCGTAACAGTAGGAGTCAGGCCATGGACAGACAGTCGTTTTCTAATGAAAAGTTCGGAACAGAAACCGCCACTCACCTAATTTCTGTCAGAGCACAGGAGCCAATTCGAGCGCTTGCGGCGTCGAGGCTTCAAAGCGATGAGGATGATGAGGCAAACTATGTGTTGCTGATCGACCCGCGCGCTCTGGATCGTGAGTGCCTGTCGCGCGGCCTTACAGACTACGATTCATCGATGACCATCGTCACGGTGGGCTCTTTCGAGGAATGGCAGAGACTGCGAATGATGCACGAACCTGGCGCCATTCTTTTCATGATCGGCGGCAAGAAGGTAACCGACACGGACATCAGCGAACGGATTTCAGGATTGACGGAAAGGTTCAAGTCCGTGCCGCTGATCGTCGGGGCTGAAAGCGACGAGCTGGCACAGATCCTCAAGGCGCTGGAATGCGGCGCCAAGGGCTACATCCCGACCAGCGTCCGCATCAACGTCGCCGCCGAGGCGATTGCCCTTGCTCGTGCAGGCGGGGTCTTCGTGCCCGCAAGCAGCATCCTTGCCGCCAAGGAGGTGATTGCATCGGTCAGCAACAGTACTCATCCGACCGACAGCCTTTTCACGCCGCGCGAAGTCGTGGTGGCGGAAGCGCTGCGACGCGGCAAGGCGAACAAAATCATCGCCTATGAAATGGACCTTTGCGAAAGCACAGTTAAGGTTCACATCCGCAACATCATGAAGAAGCTCAACGCCACCAACCGAACTGAAGTCGCCTACAAGATCCGGGAAAGCGTGAGATAATTTTGATGCAACATGGAAATGCTTCCCGACGGCCCGAAGGAATTCGGCCGCGGGGAGTTCCGTGTCTATCGCGGCAAAGGGCCGCAAGCGTCGCGTAAGCATAGGAAGCCAGACTGAAGCATCGGCCGAGCTCTCGGCGCTTCAGGGGATCTGCGCGTGACAATTCTTCAACAGAACTTCAATGGTGCTGCGCAGCTTCCAACCGGCGATTTCTTGAGAGAGAAGGCATCCGGGCCGGCTCCGGTTTTCATCTATCAGCCATACATTGCCGAAGGCGATCGAGCCCAACTCCATGAACAGGCGCTGCCGTTCAACATTGCGTTCAATACGGGTTCCGACACCCGCGAGTACGAGCTCTTCAGGACTTTGCACGCCCACCACCGGCAGGCAGCCCCCGAAACCGACATCTTCTGGGGCCTCGTCTCCGGCAAGTTCGAGCTGAAGGCTGCCTCGACCTTTTCCTCGTTTTTGCAGGAAGCAGAGAGCGCGCGCCAGAGCGGCGCCGATTGCTACGCCTACAATCCGATGATCGGCCTTGCGGCAATCTACAGCAATGTCTGGGAACAGGCGCTCATGGGCGGCCACCCGGGCATGGAGAAGATCTTCGAGCATCTGGCAGCTCGTGGCGTGCCTGTCGCCACGCCGCAGAACAGCGCCACCTTCTTCTTTTGCAACTACGTATGCGGAAACGACCGGTTCTGGTCCGGCTACTTTCAATTCTGCGAACGCATCCTGAGCGATCTCGACGAGCAGGCCCGGCTCGGCACGCCAGCCGGACAGGTCTACGGCGGCGGTGCATCCTATGGCAGGGACAGCAAGGCCAAGATGCGACCCTTCGTGATCGAGCGGCTGCTTGGAACCTATCTCAGGCAGGCATCGGAGCATGGCCTGAAGGTGGCATTTCACAAGCCTGGCCTCAGCAACTTCGAATGGAAATTCGGCGCGCGGTTGGGGGGGCTTTTGCACCATCTGCTCGAATGCAAGGAAAAGTTCTTCGCGGCCAGCGATGCCGCGACGCTCGAAGTCTGGCAAAAGGGGCGCAAGCCGCTGATCCAGGAGCCGCACCTGATCTGGCAGATGGACGACCCGCCGGGCTGGATGCCTCGCAGTGCCGCCAGGCGTGATCAACCGGGAAGTTAGCGGCATCCGCCCAAAAGGATGAACGAGGGATAATTGCGTTCGCCCCGCCGGCGCGCGCAATCATAGGCCATGGCACCACCACGCAAGATCATCAAATTGCAGAATACCACGCCGACCGCCTGGCTGATCGAGCGCCTGGGCGCTGCGTGCCTCTATGCGATCGTATTTTGCGTATGGCTGACAAGTGTGAGGCGGCGGGCGGCTACAAATCACCGGCCTGCCGGACGCCCATATGGACTTCGCGCATATTTCCTCGAAGCGACCGCAATGGTACGCATCCTTTTCCTCATGAGCCTGGCGTCGATCCTAAGGCTCAAGTGACTACAGACACTGCGTTGACGACGTACCCCCCAATTTGTTCTTGTCTACGTACCGCTCCCGCTTTTGGAAAATCCAGTGACCGGAATTCGCATTGTCCGGCCGATCATACCTGCCCTCTCTTCTGTTGAAATCCGCCATCTGACCGGACTTCGCTAAGTCTTCTTTCACAAGAATCATGGAAAGTGGCTGGAACCGCAGGAGATATCGTCGGCGTGCAGACCATCACAATCAATGGCCGCTTCCTTGGCCAACCACAGTCCGGGGTGCAGCGCTTTGCCCGCGAACTGACATTGGCGCTCGACGACAAGATTGCCGCGGGTGAGGTACCGGCAAGCCTGATGGGCGCGAATTGGCGGATTGCGGTGCCACGCGGGACGCCGGTCGACATTGCTCTCAAGACTATTTCTGTCGATATATTCGGCTCGGGTCCCGGCCACCTGTGGGAGCAGTCCGCGCTCCATTACCGATCGCGCGGGGGGCGGCTTATCGGCTTCGGCGGCAGCGGTCCGCTCTTTCACCGACGGCAGGCCGTCGTCATCCACGACGTCACCATCTTCCGCCACCCGCAATCCTTCAAACGCAGCTATCGGCTTTTGCATGGCGCGATCGGCTCGGTGCTCACGCGAACCGCGAAGATTGGCACCGTCTCCGAATTTTCGCGCCGGGAGCTCGCCTTGGTCTTTCGTGTGCCGGTAGCAGGCATCGATGTCATCTACAATGCGGTCGACCATTTCGAAGCGATCGAGCCGGACGAACGCATCATCGACAAGCTGGGCCTTGCCCCAAATGGCTTTTTTCTGCTGGTCGGGACCATAAAGCCGAACAAGAACCTGGATTTCGCCATCCGCGCCTTCGAGGCCCTGGGCAATGCCGGGCAGAAGCTCGTGGTTGTCGGCGGCAGCGCCCCAAGCGTGTTCAGATCGAGCAATGCGGCATCGACGAGTACCATCCTTTATCCCGGTCGACTGACCGATGCGGAGATCGTAGCGCTCGAGCGAAATGCGACCGCCTTTGTCTTCCCAAGCCTCTACGAGGGCTTTGGCATCCCCCCCTTAGAAGCGATGACCCAGGCATGCCCGGTCCTCGCAGCCGACATCCCGGCGGTACGCGAAGCCTCAGGCGCAGCGGCGCTCTATTTCGATCCGACGAAGCTGGAGGAACTGACAAACGCCATGCGGCGGATATCCTCCGACCAGCTGCTGCGCGAGCAGTTGCGTACCGCGGGCAAGACCAACGTCGCCCGCTTTTCCTGGAGCAACAGCGCCGATCGCGTGCTCGATATGCTGGCCGAGCTCTGACGGCCTGGTCCATCACTCGAACATGTGACGGCGAAAGGCCGCCGATTTACCCGACACTCGCAGTGTCGGGGTAGCAGGACATACGTCTTTTGAGACGATCGTGGCCATTTTGGATGAAAACCTGTTCCTATTCCTGAGTTGAGAAAACCTCAGCCAGCCGTATCCTTGTCACAACTGACGACTGAAGCCGGCGGCTCGAGGGAATGTGGGCCGGCGCGCTCCAGCATAGGGGTAATCCCATTCGTGCGCATACGTCGTTTCGATCGCTAGAGATAACGTCAAGCTGCAGGCAGATGCTTGTCTGGAGGCAGCGGTTTGCAAGGGAAGAGCACCTGCAGTTCGAGCAGGCTCCATGGAGTACGCATGAACATCGCCAACAGAATCGCCGCTGATATGCCAATCCACTTGCTCATCGCCGAGCAGGCGATGTTGCACGCAAATCGGATGGCAGTGACCTGCGACGGTATCTCGATCAGTTACGGCGAACTCAATATACGAGCCAACCAGCTTGCACATCGATTGCAGCGGCTCGGCGCCGGCCCGGAAAAGCTTGTTGCGATCGGCCTCGAACGTTCGATCGACATGGTCGTAGGCCTGCTTGGCATACTGAAGTCGGGCGCAGGATACCTGCCGCTCGATCCGAGTTATCCTCGAGAACGGCTCCAATTCACGCTTGATGACGCGGCACCCATCGCTCTGGTCACGAGCTCGACAAACCGCTCCTCGCTTCCCGAAAACGACATGCGGGTGATCCTCATCGACACGGACAGGCAAAGCCTGGAGCTGGAACCTGCAGGCGAACCTGTCATCGATGCTGACTTGGACGCATTGGCCTATGTCATTTACACGTCGGGCTCGACCGGTCGCCCCAAGGGCTGCCAGGTCACGCATCGCAACGTCGCGCGTCTCTTCACCGAGACGGAGCACTGGTTCGGCTTCGGCCCTGCGGACGTCTGGACATTTTTCCATTCGCATGCCTTCGACTTTTCCGTCTGGGAAATTTGGGGCGCGCTGATCTATGGCGGACGGGTGGTCGTCGTGCCCTATCTCGTCAGCCGTTCGCCGAGCGATTTCCTGCAGCTGCTTATCAGCGAGAAGGTCACGGTTTTGAACCAGACACCGTCGGCGTTCCGCACGCTGATCGATGCCGACCGACGCGCCGCCCTGCCCGCCGACAGCCTTTCGCTGCGCTACGTCATCTTCGGCGGGGAAGCGCTGGAGCTCCAGATGCTCCGGCCGTGGTTCGAACGCCACGGCGATACACAGCCGCAACTGGTCAACATGTACGGCATAACGGAGACGACCGTGCACGTAACCTACCGGCCGATTGATTGGTCCGATGTCGAAAAGGGGCGCGGCAGCGTGATCGGCTCTGCGATCCCCGACCTTCGAATCTATGTGCTCGATGAGCAGCGCATGCCGGTGAGCGTCGGCGAAATCGGCGAGATGTATGTGGGCGGCGGCGGCGTGTGCCGCGGGTACCTGAACCGTCCGGAACTCACCGCGGAACGCTTCATAGAATGGGCCCGGGCAGGAGGCCCACGACAGCGCCTCTACAAGACTGGCGACCTGGCACGGCAGCTTCCCGACGGCGATCTCGAATATCTGGGGCGCAGCGACCATCAGGTGAAGATTCGCGGTTTTCGCATCGAGACCGGCGAAATCGAAAGCCTGCTTGCCAAACACATCGGCGTCAACGCCTGTGCTGTCATCGCCCGCACCGATGGACCGAGCGGCGAGGCGCGGCTGGTCGCCTATGTCGTTCCTTCGCAAACAGCGGCAACATCCTCGCAACTGCGGGAATATCTCTCGCTCAGCTTGCCGGACTTCATGTTGCCGTCCGCCATCGTTGAAATCACCGCACTGCCGATGACGGAGAACGGCRAGCTCGACCGCAAGGCCCTGCCCGCCCCCGCCGTTGCGTCGGCACCACTCATTCCGGAAGCCCGTGACGCCATGGAACAGCAGATCGCGGCGATCTGGTCGCGGGCGCTCGGTGTGCCTGACGTGAGTGTCAGCACCAATTTCTTCGATCAGGGCGGTACGTCGCTGCAGATGTTTGCGGTGCTGAGCGAGATGCAAAGCGTCTATCCACAGCTGCAGATGAACGATCTGTTCGAACGCCCTAATATAAAGGCACTGGCAAATTTCATCAGGGGCAATGCCGTTGCTCAAAGAGCGGCACCCGACAGCGGACAACCGCGCGCGCGCCAGCAGGCTGAGGCGCTGGCCCGCATGAAACAGCGCAGGCAGGCCGACGCCAGATAGTTTGAAATGCCCTCATCGACAGCCGTCCTGTGACTGACGAGCGGTTGCTGCGCCGTGCCCTGTCACGCGTCGCTTCAATTCCCACGTACAAAAGGCCGCGCAAAACGAAAAAGCCTGCCGCGGGAGGAGGTGCGGCAGGCTTTCGAAAAGAACCGATCAGCAACTGGGAGGAGGAGTGTTGCCGATCCTATAGACGACCCTGGGAGGAGGAGTAGGTCGCCTAATAAACCGAAGCTCTGCGGGAGGAGGTGCATTGCTTCGGTAACTGGGAATATACGTCATCCCTGCTCAAATCATAGGCAAGAATTTGCAATGCAGCTATGTGCTATGCGCGCAGCGGGCGGCTGCGATTTGGCTATTCGGGATCTTGATAGACGTAGGAGGCGCACGTTTCCTCGTCGCTCGTTGGTGATTTGTCGCCGGTGAAGACGGCGACCGCCGTCAGGCCCTTGCCGGCTCCCCAGGTCGCCAGATAGGTCACATCCCCTTCCCCACAAAGTCGATTGCCGTTTTCGAGTTCCGGATCTGCCGGGTCTTTGATGCTGTAGACCGATGCCCCGACCTTGCGCCCTTCGACGCGAAAGTGGTCGCTGACGAGGGCCGAGAACGCAAGCTGCTGACCATTGGCGAAAACAATGCTGAAATCATCCATGGAAATGTCGCCAGTGACGCTCTCGGCGGTCTTGCTATAGGCCGTGTAGTCATCGGCGTATGCGCCGGACGTGCCGCCGGCAACCATGACGACGAGAGTTGCAGCTGTTAGTTTCTGTTTCATGGTCGCCTCTGTGCCTGATCCATCACAGATATTCAGCAAACCTTTATTTAACTTCAACGCCATCAACGATGTCCAACCTGCAAGAGCTGGTTTCAATGTCCATCGCGCGGCACCGCGTCCGTCGGAATCTCTTGATCGACGACCGCCTTTCGATGGAAAATGAAAAGGCCGGCAAAGACGATGATCGCCGATCCGATCAGGATCTGCCGCCCCGGAGCATCTCCAAAAAACAGGAAACCGAACAGGATCGCCCATAAAAGCAGACTGTACTGGAGCGGGGCGAGAAGCGATGCCGGCGCCAGCTTCAGTGCCCGGGTGATCATGAGGTGGGCGCAACAGGACACAATGCCGAGCAGCAACAGTGCGACGACGTCGACCGGCGACGGAGCGGTCCAATGGCCGACCGAGAGAATGATGCCCGTTAGAAACGCGGCGACAGTCTGCCAGGTGACGAGCGTGGCATCCGTCGTGTTGCGCAGCGTCCTGTTCAACACCAAGGTCAGGGAATAGGAAAAACTGCCCACCAGCGCGAAAATCGACGACCAGGACAAGGACGCTGCGGACGGATGAAGGGCTATCACCACGCCACCAAATCCGATCAGGATTGCCAGCCAGCGCCGCCAGCCGACCTTCTCGCCGAGGAAAAGATGCGAAATCGCCGCCACATAGATCGGGCCCGCCATGTAGAAGGTCATGACGTCGGCAAGCGGCAGATGGACGACGGCGGCGTAAAACAAAGTCACGTCGGCGGTTGCCATCAAGACCCGGAGCACATGCAGACCGGGACTGTGAACCTTGATAAGTGCGTTAAGGTCCTGGCGCGCGAGCATCGGGCCGAGAATGAACGCGGCACCCGCCGATCGCATCAACAGCACCTGTCCAACGGAAAAGCTGCCGACCAGCCACTTGCCCATCGCGTCATTCAACGCGAACATGAAGTTGCCGATGAGCATCAAGACGATCCCCGCCAGAACGGCGTTCGCACCAAGAGGATTGAATATTTTACGGAACATTGGGACGGTACTTGTTGGCAACGGGATCGCTGCGCCCTCTTAGCCCTAAAGAGGTTCAAGGTTCAACCGCGATCGCGCTCCGGCGACGCCACTAACTTGCGACGGCCTTCAGGTATCCAGGAATTTGTTTTTCGCCAGCTGCCATTCGCCGCTTTCGTCCTTTTCGACGCGCTTGTTGCCGCGATAAAAGACCGGCTTTCCGAGTTTCTTGTCGATGGCATAGCGGCTGGGTGAATATTTGGCCTTTTCTCCGCCATTGATGAAGGCCAGCGCCTCCTTGAATTTCCCGGCCTTGTACAAAGCCATGAACTCATCGTCCGCCATCGCGCATACTCCTTCGAAGGTCCGGCCAGAGCCAGATCGATGCCGGGCTCTGACAAAAGCTCCTTCTATGCCGACGAAAGCAGTTTGTCGAATGACCCCACAGCATCTCTCAACGCGCCGACTGCGCGATCGCGCTCAGTTTCGCCGCCGCTATGCCGGACCACGTCATGAAGCCTTCAAGGCGACGGACAATCTTTTCCTGATGGTTCTGGGCGATATCGCTGAGCCTATGATCGAGGAAGGGATTTTCGAAGCGGTCCATCGTTGTGCGGACATAGGCCTCCGCCTGATCCCCCATTTGCCTTGCCGCGAACCCGGGGATGACCTCACTTCGATAGATGTCCAGCAGAAAGCTCTTGGTATCGGCATCGCCGAGCATCTCGCGGACGGTAAGATCGGTCGGGCGGCCCCCCTCTATCCATTGATTTGCCAGGATTGTGTGTCCGAGATTGAGGATGAAGAGCTTCAGATGCTCGAAAGGCGCGATATCGTCGGCCACCACGATCGCCGGATGGCTACAGGGCAAAGTCTGGCCTGAGACGCGCTGGATCGCCCAGAGCGCATAGGGCTCAGCCACGGCACCGGCCGGCTTCAACGCTTCCGATACGATGCGATCCACCAGCGTGTTGCAGAAGATTACATCCGTCCTGATCCAGTCGCTGAAGTCGGAATCCCGATACCAGCGCTGCGCAAGGCTTGCCACGATACCGCGCAGAACCTCGCCGTTGTTGCTGATCAGTTCGCACGGAAGCACTGTCAGCGGCGCCTTGTTCGCCCGGAAGCGGGAGTGCAGGAGTACCGCGAGCTTGCCGGGGAAGGATGTCGGCAAGCCTTTAGGCAGCTCGTCGTCTTCTCCGGAGACATCGTAGCCGCGATCGGCGGTGTTGCAAAGAACGAGTTCCACTTCCTCGACGAAGACGCGTTCGATCTCGGCCCAGTCCGCCGCGGCTGAAAGAGCACGGCGTACGCTCGTTACCCGCTGCGTTCGATTGACCTGCTCGCCGTTCTTAATACCGCGAATACGAACTGGAAAGCCGCCGTCAACGGCAAGTCCGAAGAGCCTTTCTGCCCGGTCGGCAGAACTCGTCGTCTGGACGACGGTCACAGGTCCGAGAGCCTCGCCTTTTTCCATCGCTTCGCTGATGAAGAGATCGGCATGCGCTTGCAGGAAGCGACTGGTACCGAATTGCATGATGGGCGTCTTCATGGGGTCTCGGTCTCCTCGGCGATGTTTTGTGGAATGGATTGGAGCAAGGTCTGGCGCGCCGAGGCGAGATGCTTTCGACAAGTGGTATCGATCCGCTCGGGGTCGCCGGATTTCAGCGCCGCGATATAGTCGAGATGCTCGCCAATGGCGCGCGAATTGCGTTCCCTGGCGAAGGCCTTGTTCCATTGGTAGTGATAGTGGAAGACCACCGAAATCACATCGTAGAAATCCGCGATAAATCGGTTCTTCGACGCGCGATGGATGAGCAGGTGGAATTTTTCGTCGAGTTGCGAGAACTCCTTGTAGTGCGCGTCGAGTTTCGCCAATAACTCGTGATGCTCCCGCTCGATTTCCGCAAGATCCGACCAGGCGGGATGATCTGCCGGCAATCGTCCAAATTCCGCTGCAGAATGCAGCTCGAACATTTCGCGCACGTCGGCCAGTTCCAGCGCGAATTCGCGGGTGAAGCCCTTGAGCACCCAATGGCTGTTCGGACGCTTCTCGATCAATCCGAAACGGCTGAACCGGATGAGGAATTCCCGCACGCTCGTGGTGCCCGAGCCGATTTCGCGTGCCAGCTCCAGTTCGTTGATCTGCATCCCCGGCTGTGCGTCATCGGAGAGAATGCGAAGCATGAAGCTGCGTTCGATAATGTCGTGGAGCGAGTTCGTCTCCTCCTGCGGAAAGAGGTCTGCGTCCGTCGGCTGGCGCAGCACGATCTTCTGGCGCTTGTTCCAACGGATGATTCCCGCGTCGCTGAGGCGCAGCAGGATGGCGCGCGCGGTGCTCCGGCTGATCCCGAGCTGGGCTGCGATTTCAGGCTCAGAAGGCAACGCGGCATGCGGTTCCAACACCGCAGCATAGCGGTTAAACGCCTCCTTGAAGAGCGTATTCTGTCTCGCCATATTACCCCGCTTTCCGCAATGCCGGCCTTGGTCGCGGTTCCGGGAAACCTCCGAATGGCAACCAAATTCTAAAGCTTCGCAACTCACCCCTGTCGATCAGAGCGTTCGCTGCGTGCGGCTGTTTCTCTCCCGTCTCGGGGATCGATTTTTCCCCGTTGACTTCAAAATGTTTATTGTAGATAAAAAACAAAATCAATCCGCGATCGCCAATGTAGCAGTCGCCAGATCAGGGAGATGATGTTGAACAGCCAGCCTTGGATCATTCTGTCTGAAGGCGACAACGTAGCCGTAGCGACAGCGGCCCTCGCCCCGGATACCGTGATCGCCAACGGCGTTCTGACCCGCGAGAAGATCGATCCGGGCCACAAGGTCGCCCTTAGGGATATTGCCATCGGCGCCGCCGTCGTGAAATACGGCCAGGCGATCGGGCGCACGACAGCCGAGGTCAAGGCCGGCGACCATGTTCACAGCCACAACCTGCATTTCGAAAACGACCGCCTTTCAGCGACCGCCTCCGCACCGCCGGATGTGGCGACGCAGGCCGACAAGGCTCGCACCTTCATGGGGTACCGCCGCGCCGACGGACGTGCTGCGACACGCAACTATATCGGCATCATCGCCAGCGTGAACTGTTCCACCACGGTTTGCCGCGCCATTGCGGAAGAGGCGAACCGGACATTGCTGCCCCACTATAGCGCCATCGACGGCTTCGTGCCGATCGTCCACGACCAGGGCTGCGGCATGAGCTCCACGGGCGACGGCATGGCAACGCTGCATCGGACGCTTGCCGGCTATACGCGCCATGCAAATTTTGGCGGCGTGCTGATGATCGGCCTTGGTTGCGAGGTCAACCAGCTGACGCTTTACGGCCAGAGCGGCGCTGGCGCCAGCAAGCGCCATTTCAACATTCAAGATGCCGGCGGCTCGCGCCGCGCCGTTGCACTGGCGATGGGTGTGCTTAAGGAAATCTGCCAAGAGGTCGGCCTCGCTCGCCGCGAGCCGATCCCCGTCGGCGAGATCATTATCGGCCTTCAGTGCGGCGGCTCCGATGGTTTTTCAGGCATTACGGCGAACCCGGCTCTCGGTTCTGCTGCCGATATCCTTGCAGCGGCAGGCGGCACCGCCATTCTTTCGGAGACATCCGAGATTTACGGTGCGGAACACCTCCTTCGCAGCCGGGCCGTCAGCGAAGAAGTTGCCGCCAAGCTCGACGAAAAGATCGCCTGGTGGGAGCGTTACGTAGCGCTGCACGGCGCCTCGCTCGACAATAATCCATCGCCCGGCAACAAGCGTGGCGGGTTGACGACGATCCTTGAGAAGTCGCTTGGCGCAGTGGCAAAGGGCGGTCGCTCGCCGCTGACCGCCGTATATGGCTATGCCGAGCGCGTCACCGGCCACGGCCTGGTCTTCATGGATACGCCGGGATACGATCCGGTATCGGCAACTGGCCAGGTAGCTGGCGGCGCCAACATGATCGCTTTCACCACGGGTCGCGGCAGCTGCTTCGGCTCGCGCCCTGCCCCTTCGTTCAAGCTCTCCAGCAATTCAGCGCTCTATAACGCCATGGAGGAGGACATGGACATCGATTGCGGCACGATCGCCACAGGCGAGGCGACCATTGCCGGAAAGGGACGCGAGATCTTTGAACTGATGATCGAAACCGCCTCCGGCCGGAAGACGAAAAGCGAGGCCTTTGGTTACGGCGACAACGAGTTCGTGCCTTGGCACCTGGGTGCGACGCTCTAGGACTGACATCTGCAAGCATTGCAAGAGAGAGTTGATGAAGACTAGGCAGATAGGCAGAACGGGTCTTGAGGTTACCGAAATCAGTTTCGGCGGCGCGGCCTTGGGCGGACTTTACCGCACCTGCCCTCGCGATCAGGCGATGGAGACCTTGCAGGCGGCCTGGGATAACGACATCCGCTATTTCGATGTGGCGCCCTGGTATGGCCTCGGTCTTGCCGAGCGGCGTTTCGGCGATTTCCTCAGAGACCAGCCGGAGGGTAGCTATGTGCTCTCGACCAAGGTCGGAAGGCTGCTGCATCCCGTGCCGACAGGTACCGTTCCGGATTACGGCTATGTCGATCCGCTGTCCTTCGACGCCGACTATGACTATTCCTATGACGGCATCATGCGGTCGGTCGAATTCAGCTATGCGCGCCTCGGCCTCAACCGGATCGACATGCTCTTCGTCCATGACATCGGCGTCTACACCCATGGCAAGGCAGGCAACGATCACTATCTTGGCCAGTTGCTCGGCTCTGGCCTCAAGGCACTCGATGAGCTGAAATCGTCGGGCACGATCGCGGCCTACGGACTTGGGGTCAATGAAGTGCCAGTTTGCCTCGACGTCATGGACAAGGCGGATATCGACGCCATTCTGCTGGCAGGGCGCTATACCCTGCTCGATCGCTCGGCGGTCGCGGACCTTTTGCCCCTCTGCAGGAAGAAGGGGACATCGCTCGTCATCGGCGGCGTATTCAATTCGGGAATCCTTGCAATGGGACCGGTGCCCGGCGCGCATTTCGACTATATGCCGGCATCCGTGGAGGTTCTTGCCAAAGTGGAAGGCATGGAACGGGTCGCGCGGCGCCACGGACTGGAACTTGCAGCACCCGCCATGCAATTTCCATTGCTTGACCCGATCGTCGCTTCGGTGTTGATCGGTACCGCAAAGGCATCCAGCCTCAACCGCAACATGCCGCTCTTTGAGCCGCGGTTGCCGGAAAGTCTATATGCCGAATTTGACGATTTCACTCTGGTCGCACCGCCACTTGGAGATGAGGCGGTTCGCGTCTGAAGAGAGTAGGAGCTATTGGCGTCGTCAAAGGACGGCGTCGAGGAGGAGAAAAGCCTGTTCTTGCGCGTCTCGCCCACCGGCGCCCGCGCAATGCATGTGCCCGTTTTTCGGGCGTCCATGGTACCGAGCCGAAGGCGTTCAACGGCGCGGTATGCAGGAGCAAGAGCGCTTTGAGAGGAGAAAACAATGACCATGTTTAAGTCGATACTGTCTCGCCGCACGTTCACTGCCCTTGCCGGCGTGGCCATGCTTGCCGCTGTCACGCCCGTCCCTAGCTATGCCGCTGACGTGACTATCCCAATCATCGTCAAGGATACCACGTCCTTCTACTGGCAGATCGTGCTCGCAGGAGCCCGCGCAGCCGGCAAGGATCTCGGCGTCAAGGTTCCGGAACTCGGCGCCCAGTCGGAATCTGATATCAACGGCCAGATCAGCATTCTTGAGAACGCCGTCGCCGGCAAGCCGGCCGCCGTCGTCATCTCGCCGACGGAATTCAAGGCCCTCGGCAAGCCTGTTGACGAAGCTGCCAAGTCGGTTCCCGTCATCGGCATCGACAGCGGCGCCGACAGCAAGGCGTTCACTTCGTTCCTGACGACCGACAACGTCCAGGGCGGTCGCATCGCCGCCGACGGCCTTGCTGCAGCCATCAAGACAGCAACTGGCAAGGATAGCGGAGATATCGCGATCATCACCAGCTTGCCGGGCGTCGGATCGCTCGATCAGCGCCGTCAGGGCTTCCTGGACCAGATCAAGACCAAGTATCCGAACCTGAAGGTCATCGCTGACAAGTATGCCGACGGCCAGGCGACCACCGGCCTTAACATGATGACCGACCTGATCACCGCGAACCCCACTCTCGTCGGCGTCTTTGCTTCCAACCTGATCATGGCTCAGGGCGTTGGCCAGGCGATTGCTGAGAACAAGCTCGGTGACAAGATCAAGGTCATCGGCTTTGACAGCGACGACAAGACGGTAGGCTTCCTCAAGGAAGGAGCCCTTGCCGGCCTCGTCGTCCAGGATCCTTACCGGATGGGTTATGACGGCATCAAGACGGCGCTTGCCGCCTCGAAGAAGGAGAAGGTCGCAGCCAACGTCGACACCGGCGCAAATCTCGTGACCAAGGCCAATATGTCCGACCCTAAAATCGACGCCCTGATCAACCCCAAGGTCAAGTAACAGCGAAACCACGCCCGGGCACAAACGGACGAGGCTTGCTTTTATCCCGGCCCATCGCAAGATGGGCCGGCGATGCGCGGTGAGGAAGGAGAACTCCATGACCAGCCTTGAAGAGATCAGTCATCGGCATGATGACAGCAAAAAAACAGAGGCGGCCCGCGTCCCCGCAGGCTCACCGATACTGGAACTCAGGGGTCTTCAGAAGAACTACGGCTATGTCGAGGCGCTGAAGCCGGCGACGATCGCGTTTCTCGCGGGAGAAATCCATGCGATTGTCGGCGAGAACGGCGCTGGAAAGTCGACCCTCATAAAGCTTCTGACCGGGGTCATTAGGCGCACGGCAGGAGAGGTCATATGGTGCGGCCATCCCGTGCAGCTGTCGACACCCAATGAGGCAATCGCTCGCGGCATCAATGCCGTTCACCAGGAAGTCGTGCTCTGCCCGCACCTGACGGTCGCAGCCAACCTGTTTCTCGGCGACGAGCTCAATCAGTTCGGCCTCATGCGCAAGCGCGAGATGGAGAAGGCTGCGCAGGTCGTCCTTGATGATCTCGGCTTCGGATTGCCGGCGCCGGCCCTGCTCGGCTCTCTGACGATCGGGCAGCAGCAGCTTGTGGCCACTGCCCGCGCGGCGATGCGCGGCACGCAATTTCTGATCTTCGACGAACCCACCGCCTATCTGACGCGCCAGGAGTCGGCACAGCTTTTCAAACTGATCCGCCGTCTGCAGGGCGAAGGTGTCACCATCGTCTATATCAGCCACCGAATGGAAGAGGTCTTCGAACTGGCAGACCGCGTCTCGGTCCTGCGTGATGGCACGCATGTCGGCACGCGGACCATCGGAGAGACGGACGAGAACGAGCTGATCGCATTGATGATCAATCGATCGATCGAGCAGATCTACCACAAGGAAGCGATCCCGATCGGCGAAACCATCCTCGACGTCCATGGGCTTTCTGGTCCCCGATTTGAGGATGTCTCGCTCACCGTTCATGCCGGTGAAATCGTCGGGCTCTACGGGCTCATCGGCGCCGGCCGCAGCGAATTCGCGCTCGGCCTTTATGGCCGGCAGCCTGTGTCGGCCGGAGAAATTCACTGGCAGGGCAAAAAGGTCGATATCCGCAACGAGCGTGATGCCATGCGCCTCGGCATCGCGCTTGCCCCCGAAAGCCGCCGCGACCAGGGCCTTTGCCTCAACTTGCCGATTGGCCTCAACATCAACCTGCCCGTCTTCGAGCGCCTGAGCAACGGGCCGATGATCAGCCGCCGTGACGAGGCCACCAATGCCGACCGGCAGATCCGCAATCTCAGCATCAAGACGCCTACGCGCCGCGTGCTCGCTTCCAGCATGTCCGGTGGCAATCAGCAGAAGATCGTCATCGGCAAATGGCTGAGCCACGGAGCAAAGCTATTCATCTTCGACGAACCGACGGTCGGCGTCGATGTTGGAACGAAGGCGGAAATCTATCGCCTTTTCGCCTCGCTTTTGAAGCAGGGCGCCGGGATCATCCTGATTTCGTCCTATCTGCCTGAGGTTTACGAGCTTGCCGATCGGCTGCATGTCTTCCGTCAGGGCAGACTTGTGGCGAGCCACGACTATCACAAGGCGTCGCACGAGGAAGTTCTCGGCGAAGCAATCGGCGTTTGAGCGACACAAGAAAAATTGGGAACAAAACCATGACAGTCACCACCACCGAGGTTACCGCCCCCGCACCAGGCCGACGGATGAACATCCTCTTCAGCCTGACGCTGATCGGCCTTCTGCTTTTCCTCTGGATCCTGCTCGGCATCTCGACCGCCAGCTTCTGGACACCGCTCAACATCAGCAACCTGCTGCGCCAAGGGGCAATGACGGCGATCCTGGCGTTGGGCCAGACCTTCGTCATCATCACCGCCGGCATCGATCTGTCCGTCGGCGCGATCGTCGGCTTTACCAGCGTCATTCTTGCCTGGCTGATTCAGGCTGGGGTTCCACTCTGGCTGTCGATCGTCCTCACCTTGCTGATGGGCGTTGCGATCGGCGTGTTTCATGGCTTTGGCATCGTGCGCATGGGTTTGCCGCCGTTCATCATCACGCTGGCAACGCTGACCTCGCTTCGCGGCATCGGCCTGTTGATTACCAACGGCTCCACCATCAATATCGTCAATGAAGGCTTCACCGACTTCGCCCGAGCGGATTTCCTCGGCGTTCCGAGCCTGTTCTGGATGGTCATTCTCGTGGCTATCCCAGCCTATTTCTTCCTGCATCTCAGCCGCTGGGGTCGATATCTCTTTGCTGTCGGCTCGAACCGCGAGGCGGCGCGCCTGTCCGGCGTCAACGTCAACCGCATGATCTATCTCGCTTATATCCTGTCGGCGACCTGCGCTGCCTTTGTCGGCGTGCTCCTTGCCTCGCGCATCGGCATCGGCAATGCGACACAGGCGGAAGGTTGGGAATTGCAGGCGATCGCCTCCTCGGTCATCGGTGGTACCAGCCTTTTTGGCGCAATCGGCTCGGTACAGGGACCGCTGATCGGCGCCTTCATTCTGGCGACCATCAACAACGGGGCGAATCTCCTGAATGTCAACGCCTTCTGGCAGCGGATCATCACCGGCGTGCTGATCATCGTCATCGTCTACTTCGATCAGCTTCGTCGCCGGAGAATGTAGAACCGGGGGGCGCTGCTTTGTGAAATTCGCGCCCATGGGATAACCGGTGAGGAGAGGAAAGTTCGTTGAGCCACTATGAAATCCTCGATCAGCGCTTTAAAGCCCTGATCAATGGGCAGGCGAAGCTTGAGCATCTTTGGAGCGGCGGGCGCTGGACAGAGGGACCGGTCTATGTTCCGGCCGCCCGTCACCTTGTCTGGTCGGACATTCCCAACGACCGGATCATGCGCTATGACGAAGTCGGAGGCGTTGCCAACATCTTCCAGACGCCCTGCGGCCACCACAATGGCCACACGCTCGATCACGAAGGTCGGATCATTGCCTGCGAACACAGCGGGCGGCGGGTCAGCCGCCTCGACCACGATGGAGAATGGCGCACGCTTGCCGATCGCTTCGAGGGAAAGCGCCTGAACTCTCCAAACGACGTCGTGGTCAAATCCGACGGTTCGATCTGGTTCTCCGACCCGACCTACGGTATCGACAGCGATTACGAGGGCTATGCTGCGCTCTCCGAGATCGGCGCATCGAACGTCTACAGGATCGACCCCGGCGACGGCTCGCTGTCGCTGATGGCAAGCGACCTCGTCAAGCCCAATGGCCTTGCTTTTTCCGGCGACGAAAAGACGCTCTACGTCTCGGACACGGGCGCAACCCATGTTCAAGGCCTGCCGGCCGCCCTTCGGGCCTACCCCGTCGGCGGTGATGGCCACAGCCTTGGCCAAGGCCGGCTATTCGCCACATGCGAAGCAGGCCTCTTCGATGGGTTTCGGGTCGATCGCCATGGCAATATCTTCGCTTCCAGCGAAGATTCGGTGCGTGTGTATGCTCCCGATGGCAAGCTCATCGGCCGGATATTGGTGCCTGAATGCGTATCCAACCTTTGCTTCGGTGGACCGCGGCGCAACAGGCTCTACATCACCGCGACGACTTCGCTCTATGCGATCTACGTGAACAGCGGTCCGGCCCTTCGCTGAAGGGGCTGGCCCTCGCAGCGGTTTGGAGAAGGCGATCAGGCAGCGCTAAGGACGTGCACTGCGGCACTGGCAAGAAGATCCTTCGTCGCTGCCGAATAGGCGGCCATATGCGGAGCTGCCCCATGCGCCTTTAATGCCGCCATGCTTTCCCATTTCTCTATGACGACAAACGTGTCGGCGCCGAAGGCCGGATTGGCACCCGCCACATCGACGACTGGAGCATATTCGATGCAGCCGGCTTCGGCCTCCACCGTTGGGACGATGCCCTTGAAAGCTTCGAGCAGCGCATCACGCTTGCCCGGCTGGGCAGTGATAATGGCGACGACGTGGATCATGCTGGTTCCTTGATCGTTGGGAATTCGAAAATGAAATGGAAGATCAGGCCGCAGGCGTTACTTCGATACTATCGACGCGATCGGGATAAAACGCCATGTGGTCCTTGATCTCGGCAACGGCATCATAGGGCGTCTCGTAGGTCCAGATGGCATTCTTCGATCGCTCGCCCCCGGCCGGAACGCTGTAATAGGAGCAATCGCCCTTGTAGGGGCAATAGGTGCTGTGGTCGGTGCGCGCAAGCAGCGACATATCAACATCCGCGCGCGGAATATACAGCACGGCGGGATAGGAAGCCTCCTTCAGCAACAAGGCGTTTCGGCTGTCGGCAATCACGCGTCCGCCGACAGACACCACGACATGCGACGGGGCAGGCTCGATGCTAATCGGATGGTCTATGTTCGGGATCTTGATCGTCTTTTCCATGACTTTCCTCTTGGTGTGACAGAATGGTTGAAACCAGTCCTCAGCTTTACCCGACGGACGATTGAACGGCGGACTGCAATCTGCCGGTGCGAAGAGCCAACAAAACCGCGGCAATGCTTAAGGTTCCGATCAAGATCGCGCCGATATCGATCCCAAAAGCGAGCCCGTACGCTGTTGCGATCATCCCGACGGCAAGCGCAACGATACCCTGGGTCAGATAGGCAACAAGAAACAACGCGGACAGAGTACCGCCGCGATGATGGGCAGGAGCATTGGCGCTCAACAGGTTCAGGCCTCCCGAAAACAGCAGGCTGTAGCCCATCCCTGCAGCGGCTGCGGCGGCGATGAAGATCAGCAAGGCGTGCTCACTTGCCGAGAGCGCCAGAAGCGCCATCGCGGCCACCGATGCAGTACCACCAACGAGGATTGCCGTCGTCGACGCGAGACGCCGCGCCGGGATCGTCACCGCAGCCGCGACCACGGCAAAGAGTGCGATCGTCGCCCCGTTTACCAGCGAGTTGGATGAGCCGATCAGATCATGGGCAATCTGCGCGCCAAGCGACAGCACCACTGCGCCGAGCGCATAGGATGCCGTCACCGCGATCGTTGCCGACGCAAAGATCTCCCTGATACCCCTGGGAATGACAATCGCCTTCGGCCGCCAGCGGCCGCGCGCTTCAGCCGACGTATGACGCGGCAGGAACCAGGTGGCCGCAAAGACCGCAGCAAGAACGAACAGAAGAACCCAGAAATTCAGCCGGGTTGGAAAAGGTGCATATTCGATGAGCGCGCCACCAACGAGCGCCGCACATGTAAGACCCAGCGCCTGCGCAGCCGTGGTCACCGCGCTTGCGCGCTGCGACTGTCCAGGGGCGCTGAATTCAACCATGGCCGCTGCAGAAGGACTTGCGGAAAGCCCAACGCCGAGGCCCATGAAAACCCGACCAATGAACACCCAGAGAATATCCGGCGCGATGGCAAAAAGCAGCACGCCGACCAGGGATGCGCCCATCCCGAGCAACATCGTGGCGCGCCGGCCGACATAGTCCGAAATGTCGCCGAATCCGATCAAAACAAGCACGACGACGATCGGATAGATGGCGAAAATGGCTGTCGTAACCGTGGGCGTCAGACCCCACTCCCTGGCATAGAGCGGGTAGGTCATGGCAGGGGCGGCGCTGGTCCAAAGTGTGTGGGCAACGACAGCAGCCGAGACCCAGAAACTGGCCCGACGGCCAAGCACGGAAGAAGAAGAGACTTTCATAGGAATGCTTTCACGCCGTGGGCAAGGTTTCGTGGATGACATGAACGAGGCATCGGCCACATGCCGCCGCCTCCTGATCGATCAGTGCAGGATCGTCGAAAACAGAATTTTCTTGAAACGATCCACTGGTTCTGGACTGCGTTCGGCCTTCGCCAAGAGGTTTGCACCCTGCAACGACGAGACGATAAACGCAGCGACCTCCTCGCATTCGAAGTCTTGGCGCAATTCGCCAGCTTTCACCGCGGCCTCCAGACAATAGGCGATCGCATCGCGAACCTCGGCGAATACCTTCAGCAGCTTGGCCCTGATCGCCTCGCTATGGTCGGTTGCCTCGGCTGTGAAATTGCCGAGAAGGCAGCCGTTTCGCATGTTTTGCTGGTTCAGGCGATTCCTGCTTCTGTCGATATAGTCGGCAAGTCTTTGAAGCGGCGGAAGCGCATCGTTTCGAAGCGTGTCTCGTATGACGGCTTGGCTCCTTGAGAAATAAAGGTCGATCACTTCCAGGCCAAATACCTCCTTAGAGGCAAAATGGTTGGTGAACGAGCCCTGCGGCACGCCCGCGGCCTGGACGATGTCGCGAACGGAAGCGTTGGCGAAGCCATGCGCGTGCACGACCTGCAGACCCTCCGTCAAAATTTTGTCCCTGTGCGACGGCTTTGCCATATCTGGTATCTCGAGTGAGAAGCTTCGATCGCTCCTATATGGACGTCCGTATTAGAATTTCAAGCTTGCTAAACTATAAGGCTAACAGGAAGGTTGATTGCGGCATCATTAAACTTCTATCATGGATAGAAGCGCTTACTTAAATTGGTGACGATAGAGATATCTGAAAGGCACTGTCCTATGGGGTCAGCGAGAGCCCGATTTTCCGGACTAATGGCTAGCATCTGTGAGCTGTAAAAATCCAGTCTCCGCTGCGTGGCGCGGATCGTGACTACGCTCGTCGACCACACCCCCGGGGACGCCGGTCTGTCATGTCAGGATCGCTGATAACTATTATCGGGTCATGATATAAGATCGCAACAGGAAGGTACCAACATGGCAAGCAGCGCAGACCTCGGGAAACGTCTCGAAAATTACGTATCCGACCTTGTGAGAGCCGGCCGCTATAACTCGCGCAGCGAAATTCTGCGGGAAGGGGTGAGGCTGCTTGAAGAACGCGAAAAGCGCCTAGCCGTTTTGGATGCCGCGATTGAACGCGGCCTTGCCGACGCAGATGCTGGACGGGTCAAGCCTATCTCTGAGGTTGCAAAGCGCCTTACCGCTAAATACGAGCGCATGGCGCAAGATACTGGCAAGTGAGGGTTGTTTTCTCGGCCGAAGCGGAATCCGACCTTGAGCGGATCGGCGACTATATTGCCGCCGACAACCCGCTGAGAGCGGTGAGCTTCGTTAACGAGCTGGTCAAGCGGTGCGAGCGGCTAAGTGATATGCCGCGCGCCTATCCTCTTGTCCCGCGTTATGAGCATACGAATGTGCGCCGCCTTCCTAATGGGAACTATCTCATTTTCTACCGGGTCGATGAGCCAGGTCGTGATCGTGCACGTCCTTAATGGCGCCCAGGACTACGAAGCCCTCTTGTTCCCAGGTAACGAGAGGTAGGCGATGTCCTGATAACGGGACTTCAATGCCCGGATGCCTTTTCAAGATCTAAAGGACAAGCCATAGCTACTCTGTCGTCGTCTTCACTTGTGGCGCAGCGGTTGCTAATGTTTGAAAAAAGATAAAGATCTCATCGATCGCGGATTGTGAGATCCTTGGTCGCCAACTGCGAGCAACTGCCATGCAAGCACGGCGCCAAATCGCGCGCCTTGACGCCGCATGAACCAAAGCCTCACTCCCAGATCTTGTTTTCACAGCGATAAGTTTACGGTGCGCACGCCGCCGATCGGCGACATCGACTTGACGTGGCGAAGGAAACGACAGCAGTTTGTCATTCATTCCCGATATTAGCCGAGGTTCCATGGCAAGAGTGCTTGTTCTGTTCGTCCACCCAGGTCAACGCCATTCCAGGGTCAATGTGGCCATGGCCAAGGTCGCAAAATCGGTGGACAGAGTGACCTTCGTCGATCTCTACGCCGACTATCCCACCTTCAACATCGACATCGATTTCGAGCAGGCGCGATTGCAGGCACATGATGTCATCGTGTTTCAGTTTCCGATATACTGGTATTCGACACCGGCGCTTTTGAAGGAATGGCAAGACCTGGTTCTCGAATATGGGTTCGCCTACGGCCATAATGGCGACAAGCTGAAGGGCAAGATATTTTTGCCCGTCGTCACGGCCGGCGGGCCGCAGGACGCCTACGGGGCGACCGGGCGCAATCACTTTAGTTTGCGCACGCTGCTGTCGCCGCTCGAGCAGACGGCAAATCTCTGCCAGATGCGATACATCCCGCCGCTGGTGCTTTTCTCCGCGCATGATTCCAAGAATGATGGACGGGCAGAACGCCATCTCTCAGCCTATCGAACCCTTTTGGAATCGCTCAGGGACGATCACTTTCATCTGGAAAGGGCACTTCAGAGCGACCTGCTCGATCACGAGAATTTGCCCATTCACCAAGGAGAAGAGCGATGAACGGATTCGTCTTCCAAGCTTTCATCTATCTCCTTGCAGCGGTTGTCTCGGTGCTTGTCGCCAAGCGGTTGGGCCTTGGTTCCGTGCTCGGCTATCTCATCGCCGGCGTTCTGATCGGTCCAGTGCTGCACCTTGTCGGCAACGAGACCGAGGACCTGCAACACTTTGCCGAGTTCGGCGTCGTGATGATGCTCTTTCTCGTTGGGCTCGAGTTGCAGCCGCGCGCGCTTTGGGAAATGCGCGCCAAGCTGCTGGGGCTCGGAGGCCTGCAGATCGTCGCGACAGCGGCGCTCGTCATGGCGATCAGCATGCTGCTCGGCCAGGTCTGGAGCGTGTCGCTGACGGTCGGCTTCATATTCTCCCTGTCTTCGACGGCCATTGTTCTTCAAACCCTGGGCGAGAAGGGCCTGCTGAAGTCGGACGGCGGCCAGTCAAGCTTCTCCGTGCTCCTGTTCCAGGACATCGCCGTCATTCCCATGCTGGCGTTGATCCCGCTATTGGCGCTTCCTGAGCTCAGTCGCCTCTTGCAGCATACGCCAGCAGCCGGTGGGCATTCGACGGCAGGGCTTTTGGACGGGCTGGCAGGCTGGCAGGTGACGATCATCACCATCGCCGCAGTCGCCTTTGTCGTGGTCGCCGGCCACTACCTCTCCCGGCCGATCTTTCGGATCATTGCGGCCTCCAAGCTGCGCGAGATTTTTACCGCCGCCGCACTGCTGCTGGTCATCGCCATCGCACTTTTGATGACGCTCGTCGGCCTATCGCCCGCTCTGGGCACGTTCCTGGCTGGTGTGGTCCTTGCCAACAGCGAATTCCGCCACGAGCTTGAAAGCGACATCGAGCCTTTCAAGGGCCTGTTGCTCGGCCTCTTTTTCATTACTGTCGGCGCCAGCATCAACTTCGAGCTGTTGTGGGCAAAACTTGCCATCGTCGTGGCATTGACGCTCGGGCTGATGGCCGTGAAAATCGCGGTTCTGCTTGTGCTTGCCCACCTGTTCAAGCTGCGGGGATCGGACAAGTGGCTGTTTGCCATGGGGCTCGCACAGGCCGGCGAATTCGGGTTTGTTCTGCTTTCCTTCACGGTACAGAACGCAGTCCTGCCTCAGGAACTGGCAGCCGTGCTGCTGCTCGTAGTCGCACTTTCGATGATGCTGACGCCGGCGCTTTTCATTGTCCTCGACAAATTGATCATGCCGCGTTTTGACCGACAGCAGGCAGAAGACGCCGACGACATCTCCGAGCCGGCGATGGTCATTATTGCCGGCCTTGGGCGCTTCGGGCAGATCATCAATCGCGTTCTGCTTGCCAACGGCCACAAGACCGTCGTCCTCGACTATCAGGCCGACGTGGTGGAGGGCCTGCGCAAGTTCGGCGTCAGGTCCTTCTTCGGGGATGCCGGCCGGCCGGATCTGCTTCATTCGGCGGGCCTTGCCGGCGCAAAGCTGCTGGTGGTCGCAATCGACGACCCCGACCGCTCGGTCGAAATCGTCAAGCATGCCAGGCGCGAAAATCCGGGGCTACACATCATCGCCCGCGCCTTCGACCGAGGCCATGTCTACCGCCTCTACCAGGCAGGTGCTAACGACATCGTTCGTGAAGTCTTTGACAGCTCGGTTCGCGCTGCCGGATACGCATTGGCAGCGCTTGGCATGCATCCCTACGAGGTCGAAAAGAGCAAAACCGTTTTCGTCCAGCAAGATCGGGCGGGACTGCGTCAGCTAGCGCCGCTATGGAAGGAAGATGTCCCGGTCTTCAACAATCCGGAATATATTGCAAAGGCCAAGGAGATTGCCGAACTGCTTGAGGCCGCAATGCTCGGCGACCGCAGCGCGTTGCATGACAAGACGGAGCGCGGCTGGACACCACCCGATGTCAGCGCCGCCCTTGAAAAGGGTTGACGCCGTCGATTTCCGCGGCAGTTTGAAATGAGTGGACAGAACGTTGGAACAGAAGATGCAGCACGACAACGCCATCGCTCGCGAGCTTATCCCAACAGGCGCGCTTCGGCTCGGCGTCGTCGCGGCGCCGGCTCTCTCGGCGCTTTTTGTGGTCTATGACGACGACACCAAGAGCTATCACGGCGTGACCATCGATCTGGCGCACGCGCTCGCTTCGGAGCTCGGCTGCCGCCTGGAGATAGCCTGTTTCATGAACTCCGGCGCATGCACCGATGCGTTGAAAACGGGAGCCATCGATGTCGGCTTCATGCCGGTCGACGACGAACGGCGCAAGCAGGTAGCATTCGGGCCGGCCTACTATATTCTTGAAAGCACCTATCTTGTGACGGAAACCTCCGGAATCAATACCCTGTCAGAGGTCGATCGCCCGCAAGTGCGCGTTGTCGGCATTGCCAACACCACGACAATTCGCAGCGCCGCGCGCAGCCTGACCAAGACTGTGCCACAGGTGGTCGATACGATTGCCGAAGCAGTCGAGCGGATACGAACCGGCCAGGCGGACGCATTCGCTTTGTCACGCGAGGCTTTCACGACACTGCTTCCACAATTGCCCGATACGCGGATCCTCGAAGGCGGTTTCCAATCGACAGGGATAGCGATCGCCGTCGGGCGTGGGAAGCCGCACGCCCTGTCATTCGTCAGCGCTTTCATGACCGATGCGAAGGAGTCAGGTCTCGTTCGACGGGCACTCGATGCCGCCGGCTTCAAGAACGAACCGGTCGCGCCGCTTTAGAAATAGAGCGACATGACGATATCCTGGTCGAAGTCGCCGAAGCCCTTGCCGAAGATATTGAGACCACCTGGGTTGCCGGCGGTTTCGTCGATGCCGATGCGAAAGCGGATCCAGTGATGGTCCTGAAGACCTAGCCAGGTGATCGTTTGCGTCGAGACGATTTCGCCGTCAATAGGCTTTGTCGCACGAACGGGAGCGTGGCTGATATTTAGCGTGCGTTTTCGCCTTCGGGATGTCCTGTATGCCTCATAAGTTCAACGCCGATTGGCGACTTAAGATCGCCAGATGGAAGCATCGGGTCACAAATTGGATCGCGCATAGCGAGAGCCTGCAGCGGCGCGGTGATTTGACGATTTGGGTCAATGATGAGGTGCTTTGTCTGCGGTCCGCGTCTCGCCGCAGTTCGCGGGATGGCCAGCAGAAATATTCGGATCTGGCGATCACACTGTGTTTGACCCTGCGTGTGGTCTACAGCAGTTCCCGCGCTCGGAGAGAAACGGTGGATATGGGTCAAGTTGTCGAAGATTGCTGGATCTTGGGGCCAGTGGAAAGGACAGCTTCCTTCAGCGCGCGTGAATAGGGATGTTGCGGATTGTCGAGAACTAGCCGCGCCTCCCCTTCCTCGACAATTTCGCCCTTTCTCATGATGACGACGCGATCACTGATATAGTACGCAGTCGCGAGATCGTGCGTTATGTAGACGATCGACAGGCCGAGTTCCTTCTTCAAACGGCCAAAGAGGTTAACGATGGCCATTCTCAGCGAGGCGTCGACCATTGAGACGGGTTCGTCGGCTACCAGAAGCCGTGGTTGCGGTATGAGCGCGCGCGCGATTGCTGTGCGCTGCAACTGGCCGCCCGACAGTTCGTGGGGAAACCGGCCTCTCACCTCGGCTAGGGTCAGTCCGACATGCGCGAGTGCGGCGTCGGCCATACGCTCGACCTCCTCCCAGGTCGGCTTCTTACCGTCAGGAGAAAAATTCTTCGCCGTTTCGAAGAGGTAGCGGTCGACCCGCTTCAGCGGGTTGAAAGCCTCGAACGGGTTTTGCAGCACCGGCTGGACATCCCTCATGAACGCACGGCGCTCGACCCTGCCGTGAATCGCGACGGGCAGTCCCCGAAAATCTAGCTTTCCTTCTGTTGGCTTCGTCTGGCCGAGAATCATCGCTGCAATCGTCGACTTTCCCGAACCGGATTCGCCGACTATCGAGAGGATCTCGGGCTCCCGTCCAAGTGTAAGGCTGACATCGCGGACGGCAATGATTTGGCGCCGGCTGAGCAAACCACCCTGGCGATAGACCTTAGTGACATGCGAGAGCGAAAGGAGATCGTCCAAATTTATCCTCCCGTTACAGCAAAGCAGGCAACGCGCCTGTCAGGCTCAATGGTCACCATCGGCGGCACCTCTCGGCTGCAAATGTCCATGCGCTTCGGGCACCTCGGATGAAACCGACAGCCTTCCGGCGGCATGGCAAGGTTTGGCGGCCTTCCTTCCAGCGAGGGCCGTGCGGTCGTATCGCCGATGCGCGGAAGGCTGGCGACCAGATGTTGTGTGTAAGGATGAAGTGGCAATTGGAAGAGGTTGCGAGTGGGTGCCTCTTCAACCAGGCGGCCGGCATAGACGATTCCAATGCGGTCGGAGACGGTGGCATGCACGCCCATGTCATGGGTGACAAACAGAAAGGAGGAGCCCATTTCTCGCTGGATTTCGCGGATCATCGTCAATACGTCGCGCTGCACTATTACATCGAGGGCCGTCGTCGGCTCGTCCGCGATGATGAACTCCGGCGTCAGTATGGTGGCGAGCGCGATGGTCATGCGCTGGCGCATCCCGCCGGACAACTCGTGCGGATAGGCATCGAGAAGATCAGGATCGAGCTTCAGCCGCTGCAGATGGTTGGCGACTCGGTCGAAGAAGGTGGATCTTTCAACTTTCATGTGGCGAAAGGCAAAATCGGTAAACGAATGGCGAATGCGCCGCACCGGATTGAGCACGTTCATTGAGCCCTGCATGATGTAGGACAAATGCCGCCACCGCAGGGCTGCCCTCTCATTCGGGGTCATGGCATAAATGTCCTGCACGCCGCCGGCGAAATGAAATGTGACCGCGCCCGAAACGACCCTGAGCGGGGGGCGAATAGCCCCAGCTATGGTCTTGATGAGCGTCGTCTTCCCGCTGCTTGATTCACCGGCGATGCCGTAGATTTCGCCGCGCCCAATCGTCAGACTGATGTCGTCCACGGCGCGCACTTCGCGATCGATGCCGTAGAGGAAAGCCCTGTAGTAGGCCTTGAGGTTCTTTACTTCGACCACGGCTTCCATGCCTAGCCTCCCATCCGGTTCAGCCGACTGCGCGGATCGTTGTACTCATTCATGGACATCGAGAGCATGAAAAGCGCCATAAATAGCACGATGATGGCTGCGACCGGTGCGGCAACCCACCACCATATTCCGGCGATCAACGCCGAATGGGCATTGGCCCAGTATATCATCATGCCCATGGTCGGCGTTTCGATATCCGTGAAGCCGAGCACCGACAGCGTGATTTCCATGCCGATCGACCAGATCATGTTGTTCATCGTGGTGGCAAAGACGATCGGCAGAACGTAGGGCAGATGCTCGCCGACGAGAATCTTGCGCATGCTCATGCCTGAATAGACGCTCTGGATCGTGAAGGGTCGGCTCTTCAGGCTGATCGCCACTGAGCGGATCAGGCGGGCGTCATAGGACCAGCCGAGTGAGGCCATCACGACGATGAGAACGCTCCATGTCATTTCGTCCTTCAGCACGAAGTAAAACAGGATCAGCACCGGAAATTGCGGAATGACCATGATGCTGTCGTTGATGGCCATCAGCACCCGGTCGACAGGGCCGCCGAGGTAGCCCGCGACCAGACCGACCACCAGCGAGATGATGCGAGACAGGAACGCCACCCCGATACCGAAATAAAGCGTATTCCTAAGAGCCGTCGTAAGTTGCCAAAAGACATCCTGCCCACGCGAAGTCGTGCCCAGCCAATATTGGCTGTCGGGCGGCATGTCCGGTGGCAGAAGATAGATATCGGAAGGACCGTAGGGTGAAAAATAGGACAGGATCACCAGGGCGACGATCACCGCAAACAGCAGCAGGCCGCAAAGGAATTCCACATTCTGGCGCGCGAGGTCGCGGATGATCGTAAGCATGCTCCTATTCCACCTTGATGCGCGGGTCGATCAGCGGGCTCAGTATGTCGATGATGAACACGGCTGCGGCGACACCGACGATGGAAAGCGCGCTGAGCCCTAGCACGAGGCTGTAGTCACCGGCGTGTACCGCCGAAATCAGCAGGTTTCCGATGCCGGGAAAGCCGAAGACAATCTCTGTGATGACCGTGCCGTTGAAGATCGCCCCCAGGGACATGGCAAGCCCGGTGAATTGCGGCACCATCGCGTTGCGCGCCACATAGGAAAGCAGGATGCGGTTTTTTGGCACGCCGCCAAGCTCGGCGAAAACCACGTAGTCTTCGGTTACGATATTGGACACTAGGGCACGCATCCCGATCAGCCAGCCGCCCGTGCCGACGAGGATCAGCGAAAGCGCCGGCAAGATCGAGTGCCGCAGGATATCGAAAACCAGGGCAAAGGACAGTTGCAGATTGGTGTTCATCTCGTAACCGCCGTTGATGGGCAGGATCGGCCAGAGATAGCCGAACAGGATGATCAGCACGAATGCGAGAATGTAATAGGGGATCGGCTGCATTGCGATGAAGACGAGGCTGACGGTCTTGAGGACGACGTTTTTCCGATAGTAGCCCGCAAGCGCTCCAATGGTGTTGCCAAGGACGAATGTGATCAGAGTCGAAACCGTCATCAGGCCGATCGTCCATGGAAGGGATCTCAGAATGATGGTCGACACAGGCGTCGGAAAGGCGGAAAGCGAGGGGCCGAGATCGCCGGTCGCAAGACGCGTCCAGAAGTGTAGATATTGCTGCCAGAGCGAGCCCTCCATGCCATAGAGCTCGCGAAGCGACTGGCGCATGAGGTCGACGGCTCGGGGATCGGACTGCCCCATCTGCTGGATCGCACCGATGCTCTGCTCGACGGGATCGATCGGTGTCAGATGGGTGATGAAGAAGGTGGCGGAAATGCCGAGAAACACAACGAGGAGGAACTGGCCGAATCGCTTCAATACGAAAATGGGATAGGACGCCATGCCGCCGTTTTCCTTGCTGCTTGCGCTCTCTTCAAAAGGGTTCGCCGGACCCATTTGACGTCCGGCGACAGGTGCCTGACGCGGTGCACGCCGCGTCAGGGTTGGGAGGATTTATGGCTGCGTCGGCTTCAGCTTGACCATCATCAGCCGGGAATTCGCCCAATTGGGAACCGGGTCGGTATAGGGATCGGCGATCGTCGGATAGCCTTTCCAGTAGGTGGTATCCATCGACGTGAACACGTTGTAGGACATCAGCGGAATGGTCGGCATTTCCCGCGCGACAAGCTTCAGATAGTCTTTGCCGAGCTCGACACCCTTGGGATCGTCGGCGCTCACCCGACGAATGTTCTCGATAATCTTGTCAAGTTCGGGATTGGACCAGCGCTGCCAGTTGCGGGCCGCCTGGTTCTCGCCCTTCTTGGCAACAAAATCCGAATGCCAGCTATCGAGGAAGAACGATAGATCGGGATCGCCACCCCATGTCTCCACGCTCCAGGCGATAGCGACCTGAAAATCACCAGGCTGTAGTGCAACCTGCCAGAGATTTACGGTCGGCACGGCCTTGGCGTCGAGACCGAAGGCTGCCCATTGCTGGGCGATCAACGTGCCCGCGCGGGTAAAGACCGAGCGAGTATCGCCCTCCACCGTCAAGCGAATCTTGAAGGGCTGGCCGTCCGGCGTCATCCATTTTCCGCTAACCTTCTTGAAGCCGGCCTTTTCCAGCAGTTCAGTGGCCGCCTGCGGATCGGGCTTCCACCAGCCGTAGCCGAAGGCCGTGCTGATGGCGCTCGCATCGGTCGGAATCTGATCCTTGTATTTGGGCTGCTTACGCAGGATATCAGCGATCTGCTGGCCAATCGTCGGATCATACGGTTTGATCTTGCGCTTGCCGGTATCGACTTCGAAGTCCTTGAGCCAGTTCTGCAGCGGCGCCTGGTAATCCTTCATAGCAATCGCCGTCGGCGGAACGCCAAGCGCTGAAAGAGTAGCGGCCCCCCGGTAACTCGCCATGTCGACCGCCCGGATATCGATCAGCAGCGCGAGGGCCCAGCGGACATCAGCGCTCTTAAACAGCGGATCCTGTGTATTGAAGATCACCGCCGGCAGCGTCGGATCGGGATGGGCGAAGGGGAAGCCCGGGAACCAGCTTTCGCTCGTCTTGGATTTCTCTTTCAATGTGAACATGCCCTCAGGCGTGTTGTCGTGAATGATATCGAGATTGTGCTCCAGCTGGGCAATCGTTCGTTTATCCGGCGGGCCGGGATCGACATAAGTGACATATTTCGGGCCCGGGTTGCCAAGGCGGGCGAGCGAAGTACGCTGCCAGTCGTCGCGCTTTTCCCATGTGTACCACTTGCCCTGCGGGTCATAGGTTTTCAGCTTGTAGGCGCCCAGCGAAACCGGATTGGCGAAATCGTAGCGAACCGGATCGGCTACCTTCTCGAAGACATGTTTCGGCATCATCCAGGCGCCGTTCCATCGTACGGTGAAGATGGCGTGAAAACGCGAATTCGGCTTCTTGAGCTTGAATACAACCGTGTAAGGGTCCGCCGCCTCGACACTGGCGACCTGCACGGAAAAGGCCGCGCTCCAGTTCATCCCCGGATGGTCCATCTGGGTCTTGACCGTGTAGACCAGGTCATCGGCGGTGAACTCCACGCCGTCGCTCCAGTAGAGTCCCTTGCGCAGCTTGACCGTCATCTGGGTGAAGTCGTCATTGTATTGTGGCTTGTCAGCGGCGAGCGAATTGTCCCAGGCCGAGCCACCGAGCCCCTGCTCAGGGTCGATGTACCAAAGCGTATCCATCGTCAGCTGCTGCACGCCGGTCGAAACACCACCGCCGCCGTTGACCCAGACATTGAACCAGCCGGGATTCTTGATTGTCCCTTCCGGATTTTCGACGATCAGAGTCTCCTTGCGTGGCAAGGAGGTGTAGTCCTCGGCCTTGGCAGCCGCGACGAGGCCGAACGCGGCGAACGCGACACCGAAAGCAAGCTTCTTCCACTTGTGCATAGTCTCCTCCCTAGTTATCCATCGGACGGCACGCCAAGCATGCCGTGGCTTTCAAACTCCCTGCATCAGCCGAGCCTTGAACAGATCTTATCCAAACCGGCTTGCAATAAACCACCGTGCCGACAAGCATCGCCTCCTCGCGACGTGCCGGACGTCATTGCAGACCGAGGCGCGTTTATTGGCGTCTCGGCGGCCAGCTGTCATACCGACAGCCGGATCACGCTATAGGACAACGGCTTCAGCGTAGCGCGAAGCCGACCATCCTCGATCGTTGCGTCACCCACCTGAATGGGAACGACTGCATTGGGCCGAGACGCCGTATTGACCGCCTCAAGCTTCTCGTGAACCATCTGGTGTTGCTCGATGACGCGAGCGCCGGGGAAACCTTCTAGTCGGGTGTCGAGATCGAGCGCGGTGTCCAGATGGCGGTTCACGGCAAATAAGGTGACCGTTTTCGCAGTGGCATCATGGACGGCGGAGACGTCGAGATAGGGCACGTCATCGGCCTCATCGCTGTCATACGTCGGACCGTCGGTGACCAGGCGAAGCGCGAAGCCGCGGCCATATTTCGAGGCGAAATACAACGGATAATAGATGGTCTGCCGCCAGGCGGGACCGCCGTTCTCCGTCATGATCGGCGCAATCACATTTACGAGCTGCGCGATGCAGGCAATGCGCACGCGATCCGAGCGTCGGATGAAGGTGTTCAGAATGCCGCCGACCTGTAGAACGTCCTCGAAATTGTAGACGTCTTCGAGGAGATGGGGGGCGTCCGGCCACTCGTCGCGCGCAAGGATGTCCTTATCCTGCTGGTTTGAATGATACCAGACGTTCCACTCGTCGAACGAGATGCCGATCGTCTTCTTCGAACGCTTCTTCGCTTTGATATAGTCGATCACGCCGCCAATGGTGCCAATATAGCGATCGAGCTTCTCCGCTTTTGCGAGATAGTTGAGCGTGTTCTTTTCGCGATTGGCGAAATACATGTGCAGCGAAATGTGGTCCGCGCTGTCGTAGCACTGCTCCAGAACCTGTGCCTCCCAGTCGGGATAGGTCTTCATCTCCGAGTTGGAGGAACCGCAGACGACCAGCTCCAGCGACTTGTCGAAACCGCGCATCGCCTTAGCCGTCTCGTCGGCCAACCGGCCGTATTCGTAAGCAGATTTATGACCGACCTGCCACGGACCGTCCATCTCGTTGCCGAGGCACCACAGCTTCACGCCATGGGGCTCGGCCCAACCATGCTTACGGCGCAGGTCCGACCAATAGGTGCCGCTGGGGTGATTGCAATATTCCACGAAGTTGCGCGCTGCATCCAGACCGCGCGAACCCAGATTGACAGCCAGCATCGGCTTGGTGTTGGCCTTCTTGCACCAGTCGACGAATTCGTTGACGCCGATCTGGTTGCTTTCACGCGTGCGCCAAGCAAGATCAAGGCGGATGGGACGCTCCGAACGGGGTCCCACCCCGTCTTCCCAGTTGTAGGCGGACACGAAGTTGCCGCCGGGATATCGGCAAAAGGGAGAATTCAGATCCCGGACCAATTCGATGACGTCCTGGCGAAACCCGTCCGCGTCGGCCGTCGGGTGACCTGGCTCATAAATACCCCCGTAGATCGCCCTACCCAGATGCTCCAGAAAGGAGCTGTAAAGCCGGTCGTCGATATCGGCAATTCGGAAATCACGATGGATGACCACTTGCGCCTTCATGGCTAACCTCCCATATATATCACAAATCTTGTTCTTATACCTTGATCGTGATACAATTTCGGCGGCCAGTCAATGCTTAATTGACCTCGATTTGTGGAGACAAATACACCCGATCAAAGGAGATAAATTCGGAGAAAAAGATTATTTTATAAATACTTAATTGAAACGGCTACTAGAAACAGAATGCCCGTGGGTATCAACGCCGTAAATCACAATTTATGATATAAACTCAGGAAAGGTCGATCCGCATCAGAATGTCATGGCCGTAGTTGCCGAAGCCGCGGCCAAATATGTTCACGCCGCCGGTATGGCGTGCATCGTCGGCAATGCCGATCCTGAGCCGGATTGACGAATGTTGGCTAATAGCAAGTTCGTCGATAGTGACACCCGACGCGGCAACGCCGTCGATGAAGGTACCTTTCTTAGAAATCCGCCATGTCTTGAGCTTGCCATATTGGGAGCCCTCGAGCTTCCACCAGCTCGGAGTGAAGGCGCCGCGCTTGTCGCCATAGTCCCCGGGCGACGTCCATGTGCCGACGGCGACGCCGTTGACCCAAAGCGTGATATCCGAAGGCCAGTCGGGATTGGTTCCGGGGACCTCCGAGGACAGCTCCACTGAAAACTCGATAGCATTGACGCCCTTGTTCAGAATCTTCGCATTGTTGGGAAACTTATATTCTACGTGGCCACGTCCAAACCACAGGAGACCGGCTTGCATGCGCTGCGGATCGAGAAAGTAGTCCGGCACGTCCAGCAGCCCAATCACGCCCTCGGTTGAGCAAAGCCCACATGGCGCATGGGTCTCGCAGCTAGTATAGAGGCCGATAGGCATCGCTACCTCTATCACGTCCTCGTTGCGCTTTAAGGTCGTATCCTCGAAGCTGAGAAGAACCTCGTCATAAAGCGCTGAGCAGACCTTCTGGTACCCTTGGCGCGCTTTTGTTGCCTTACTTTCGATGAGGCCGGCCTCTTCCAGGATCATGATCCCCGTCGCAACCGTCGATTGCGGCAAGCCCAGCAACCGTACGATTTCATTCACATTCATCGGGCCTTTGGAGCACAGCAACCTTAGCATGTCTACGCGAGCTGGTGCCGAAAGCGCTCGCAACGCCGCAGGGTTCTCACCGGCATGGATAGTTAGAAAGCCGCGTTTCATTGGTTCCTGAGGTCCTCATCAATCGCCTTCATTTATATCAGCATTTGTGATTTAACAAGGCTCTCGGGTAGCCACGGATGGAACTTTGATGTTCGCCATGTGACGTCACGTTCAAGCAATTGGCTGCAGGTGGTTGCTCGCTTTCAGTTTTGGCCCGATCGCGGCCTTCCACCTTGACTAAATTCGGACGTCCCAAAGTCAAACGCGCTGCCTGAGAAATGCCGGCGCAGAAGGTATCTCACCTGCGGTTTGATCTGTGCAATATAGCCGCCGTGCAGCCGACTGAATAAGAGATCAACGGTTAGGAATCGGAGAGCTTGTCCTTGAGGGCTTCGCGCAGGGTGTCGTTCAGACGGTCCTGCCAGCCGGGACCCGCCTGCTGAAAATATTCCAATATGGTGCGGTCGATTTTGAGTGTGACGAGCTCTCTGGCATTGGGAAGCGTGCGTTCGATTGCCGGCGGGGCGGCCTTCTTGACCGGCTTGAACAGTGCTTCGGCAGCATCCATCGGATTTACCGGCCGGCGTGGAGGGTTTGCCATCGATTAATGTCCTATTGGCCTGCATCCAGAAAGGACGCGTCTGTTGTCGGGGAGAAACGTCGTTCGCTCTTGGATGATTGTCTCACCCTGGGATGATCAATCTAGGACAATAGGTCAATACGGTCCAACCAATCTCCGTCGCAGGATCAGGCGCTTTCCGGCTCCTCTGTCTCAGGAACGGATTGAACGCCCTCCTTCACCGTCGGCGCGCGACCGAGGATCTGCCGCGCTCCCCTTGCCGAAAAAGGCTGCGCAATCTGGGCAAGGAACCCCTTCGCTACGCGACCGCTGATGCCGATATTAATCGAAGACGGGCGTGGCGGATTGAAATAGGTGCCAAAGATCTGGTCCCAAAGCACGAGGTTCTCACCGTAATTGGTATTTCCCTCCGCAAGCAGCCTCGAGTGATGCCAGCGATGCAGGCGCGGCGTGCTCAGCACCCAGTCCAGCGGCCCTGTCCTGACGTCGAGATTGCAGTGGGTCAGAAGACCTATGAAGGCCGTTACCGCACCGATCCACAGGAAGACCGGCAAGGGCGCGCCAAGCAGATAAAGAGGAATCTGGCTGAGAACGATCTTGAAGAGCGAATCGACGAAATGAAACCGACCGGTGTTGACGACCCACAAACGCTCGACACTGTGATGCAACGCGTGAAATCGCCAGAGGGAGAGGTTTTCATGCGCGACGCGATGCGCGACATAGAGCCCAAGTTCGGCAACGATGAGCCCGAGGCCCACCTGCGCGAAAAGCGGCCATTCATCGGGCCATAGATGGATGCTTGTCGGCAATAGCGGCAGCGCCACCGTGGCAACTGCCATCGGGAACGACGTGCCGATGGCAGCGGCGATCTGCACACCGCCCTTATTCAACAGGGTGTGAGCAAAATCGTTGAAGGTCTCGCCATCATGGGCAAGCCACGTCCGCTCATAGGGCATGATCCGCTCGGAGACGCCGATGAGAATGACGATGCCAAGATAGACCACGTTGAACCACAAAAGCGGCAGCGACGTGCGAAATGCCAGATAGGCACCGACCAGGCCGCCGAGGAAAAAAGCAGGCCAGAGCAGATACGAGACAACGGTATAGAGACGTCCAGTATCCGATCTTGTCATGCCACGCTCCCCAGCGTTGTGAAGAAGGCGCGGCCGGTGGGCTGATCATCCCGCGCGCCTACCTTGCTGCCTACCTCGACGGTCCCGTCCATTCCAAGTCCTCTTGCGCAAGCACAGCCATCAATGAGCGCTGGCCAGTGTATCCGGCGGCCGGCGGCACTGCGCAAAGACATCGAGCTTGGGATCGTAGACCTTGGTGGCAACATCCATCACGCCGAGCACGCTGTGAAAGAAATTGTCGTGGGAATAGGTCGCATCGGCATGCTTGGCAAGGCAACTCATGTCGTAACCGGCCGACTTTGCCAGGTCGTCGGCGACCCAGACAAGAAAGGGGACATGTGTCTGCTGCGTCGGCGCGAAAAGATAAGGCGTTCCGTGCAGATAGATACCGTTTTCGCCGAGCGATTCACCGTGGTCGGAGACATAGACTACCGAGGCAGCCATCGTCGCCGAGCGTTGCTTCAGCTTGTCGATCACGGTTGCAATGACATGATCGGTGTAAAGGATCGTATTGTCATAGGCGTTGGTAATTTCCTCCGGCGTGCAGCTGCCGAAATCATTGGCGCGACAATCCGGGGTGAAGCGGCGGAACTCGTCCGGATAGCGCTGGTAGTAGGCCGGGCCGTGGCTGCCCAACTGGTGAAGGACCAGAACGCTGTCGCCCTTGACGCGGTCGAGCCAGCCATCCACCTTGTCGAGCAGGATTGCATCGAGGCACTCACCCTCCTTACAGAAACGCGGATCGTTCAGATTGGGAAGATATTCGTAAGGCACACGATCGGTGACACGGTAGCTGCCGGTATCATTGTCGAGCCATGAAACATCGACTTTTGCATAGCCGAGCACATCCAGCAGGTTCTGGGTCGCGAGAGCCTTGCGATGCGAATACTCCGCGCGCGGATAAACCGAGTACATGCATGGGATCGATGTGGCGGTCGCCGTTCCGCAGCTGCTGGTATTCGGGAAATAGACGACGTTGCGCTTTTCCATCTCCGGGTTGGTCTTGCGCGCATAACCGCCGAGCGAGAAGTTGGCGGCGCGCGCCGTCTCACCGGCGACGATGATCGTCACGCGCGGCTTGGCGGCGCTATTGACCCTGTGCGCATCGGTGCCGAGCGGTGCGGCGACGATACTGGAATCCTCCTGGGCGCCGACGGCGTAGCTCACCGCCCCACGCAGCGGCATGAACGGATTGAGCGTTGAAATGATATCGCGATGTGCACGACCGACGCCGGCAAAGGTCTTGTAGAAACTCAAGCCGGCAACGGCAAAGATGGCAAAGCAGGAAAGGATCACCACCGTATTATGGGCAAGCTTCGGCAATATCCGGCGATGGTCGATCCGCACCCAGGCAACCAGCAATGAAGGCAGAAGACCCGTCAGCAGCAAGTGCGTGACGAATCGGACGGTGATCAGGTGGCCGGCTTCAGCACCGGTTGAGACCGCCGCGTTGCGGATCATTTCCTTGTCGACGATCACGCCGAACTGGTCGGTGAACCAGGACGCCGCGGACGATACGAGAACAAAGAAGATCAGGATCGGCTTGGTCAGGTATTTCGCCGAAAACAGGGTCACGACAGCCATGAAGAGCGCGGAAATGCCAACGACGAATGCCACAAGGGCCGGCGGATCGAACACAAGGTAGTCATACGCCTTGGTCCAGAAAGTTTGGTTGGTGACCAGCAGCAAATAAAGCGTGGTCAAAAGGCAAAGCGTAATGCTGCCGAGTGTCGGGCGGGCAAATGGCGCCCAACCCCCGTTGGTACGATCGTTCAATGAATTGTCTCCGGCATAAAATGGCGTCTTGAACCGATGTTGATCCCCACAGGGCGGTGTCCCCTCCGCCCGGATGTTGAGGCACGAACGCGATCGCCTTTACTAAGATTTACCTGAAATACGATTGCGATCAACACAGTTGGGGTGTCACCCACAAAATCTCAAGGGTTCGCCTTCAGGTGATTGTCAGCATGACCGGTCATCGTTCGCCTTTGCGAAGCGGAGCCGTCATTGCGAATACTCCTGGTCGAAGACAATATGCTGATCGGCAATGCGGTGCGCGACCATATGGTTGCGCATGGCTGGAAGGTCGATTGGGCGACCGACCTGAAGTCGGCGACGGCAGCCGTCGATCAGACGCGCTATGGGCTCGTTCTTCTCGATCTCCGCCTGCCCGATGGCAACGGCTTGGATCTGCTGCGACACATGAAGGATGGATCGCCCCTGCCGCCGGTGATCATCATGTCTGCCTACGATCAGATTTCCGATCAAATCGAAGGGCTGCGCATCGGCGCGGTCGATTATCTGATCAAGCCATTCAATCTCGATGAACTCGTTTTGCGCATCGGTCGAATTGCCAATCGGCTTGAGAAAGCGTCCGATATTAACCGCCGCCTTTTCGCGACGCCGCTTGCGCCGCTCGCAGCAGGCTCGCACCGAGAATAACAAGACATCCGACCAGAAAGACCACACCGATGAAAAGGCCGTTGATATGGGCGACCTTGACGGCGACGATCGCCGCGATGATGAGGGCAAACGCTGAAAGTGCCAGAGCACCGTCATCAACGAACAGGTGAAAGATTTCCAAAACCGTGCTTTTGATGACACTCATGGGCTTACCGCGCTATTGCCAAGGCGGCGCAACGTTCTGACCGCCAGAAAAGAAAATATGGCCAGGACCGCCAGTATCCCCAGCAGCGATAGATCCGCACCCGGCCAGTCGGCGCCAAGCCCCTCTCCGATCCAGAAAACGCCGAAAGCGCTCAACAGCAGCCCGACGACGAACTTCAGGCTGTTTTCCGGGACGGCAGATAACGGTTTGTGTAACAGAAATCCTGCGCCGGCGACCAGCAGACAGGCAAGGGCCGCACCGGCGCTTGCATATCCGATCATGCCGTTTCCAGCCCCTGTCGCGATGACGATGAAGACGACCTCAACGCCTTCGAGCAGAACCGCCTTGAAGGCGACCGTTGCCGCAAACATGTCGGCCCTCCTGTCCGCCGCCTGCCGCGTCAGGCTGTCAACCTCGGCGCCGAAGGCCTTCGCCTCATCGTGAAGGGCAATGAAACCGGCGGCCCGCAGAATGGCTTTTCTCAGCCACCGCAGGCCAAACAGCACGAGCAGCGTCCCGACCAGAAGCTGGATGAGATCAATCGGGATGAGGTTAAGGAGGGGGCCTAGGAGAACCACCAGGGCGACGAGCACGGCAAGCGCTACCGCGGACCCGAACAGCGCGGGCCGCCAGCCTTGCGTGATCCCGACGGCCAGAACAATCGTAAACGCTTCAACCACTTCGACGAAGGAGCCGAGAAACGATGCAATGAAGGCGGAGGCGATCGTGGTCGTTATCACGTTGTCATTTCCGTTCGAACATCTCTTTCAGTATCGCTTCATGTCATCATGTCAAGGCATGCTTAAGCGGCGTCACGGCGGTGATGCAGAGTTTCCAAGATGACGAGTACGCCGGCAAAGATGACCACCGAAGAGAGCCAGCCCAAAACCGCATCGGAAAGATAGTGCGCGCCGGTCAGGACCCGCATGGTCGGGATAACAATGGAAATAACCGCCACGGGAAAGCCCACCGGCAGCCGCCAGCGCTCCGGCAGAAGCAGAATCAGGCAGAGCAGCCAGCCGGCGGAGGATGCCTCCCCGGATACGAACGAACAGTTCTTGAGACATTTGCCGGCGAACGAGCCCGCTTGGACAAAATCGAGATTGCCCCCGAAAAGGATGGTATCGCGCGGACGCGGGCGGCCGCCAAATTCCTTCAGGAGCAGATTTACGAGCAGGCCGCACCCGATAGCCAAAGAGAGCAGAGAGGCGAGAACCATCTTCACTTGAGGCGTCTTCCAGTCTTTTCCAAGCTGCCACAACGACACCACGATCAATCCCAGCAAGCCTGCCACTACGACATAAGGCAGGATCAGGAGGACCGTTCGCGCCGCAACAAAAAACGGATCTGTTTCCAGACCGAATATGCCGCAGGTCTTATCGATTGCATCGTGGACAGTACAGCCACGCGGCGTAAACACACTGCGGGCTGCTGCTATATCAATCTGTGGAAACGTATAGAAAATGTAGAGAAGCGCCCACCAGAGGGCCATGAGCGATACGAACGAAACCACGGTCGTGCTGATCCTCGCCGACTTTATCCAGGAACCGGCATAGTTTTGCATCTCGAAACGCGACCTTCCGCAACTGCTTTCCAAAGGACGGCTGCCACCTCAATTCGCTTGATCAAGCGCCGCCACGCCAACCTCAAGTCAGTGCCGTGTTAGAAACGAAAGCTGACGCGAAGCTGACGCGTGGTGGATTTGATAGCATAAATCCTCGCTCGCTGTCCTGTCTCGGCGATCTGCGGATCAAGCTGCGGGAGGCGTGGTATCCCGCAAAAGGCTGCGCATCGCCTCCATATCACCGGCCAGCGGCCGATCGTCGGCGTAGTGTGCAATTCGGCCCCTGACCGCCTGATAGATCGCATCCGTGCCGGCGGCGCGAGGAGCGGTGCCGTCAAGGAAATCATGCGCCTGCGCTGCGGCCATCAGCTCGATCGCCAGGATATATTCGGCGTTGTCGATAACGGCGAGGAGCTTGTTCGCGGCCGCCGTCGGGTGGGCCAGAAAGTCCTCCTGCAGTGCCGATGTCAGGCCGCTGTCAGTGCTTGCGGGCGCGGCCAGACGCCGATTTTCATTGCTGAGCGCTGCGGCCGTATATTGTGCGATCATAAGGCCGGAATTGCTGCCGGCGTCGCTTGCCAGAAATGCCGGCAGGCCGCTTACCAGAGGATTTACAAGCCGGTCCATCCGCCGTTCGCTGATCGCGCTGATCTGCGCCAGCGAGATCGCAAGACTGTCGGCGGCAAGGCCGAGGGCTGGCGATACCGCGTGGGCCTCTGAGGAGACGACGGGATGCTGCGGCGTACCGGACACTGCAGGATTGTCGGAGACAGAGGCCAGTTCCTGGTCGACCGCGCGGGCAGAATTGTCGAACACGTCGCGCGCAGCGCCATGGGCGTGCGGCACCGAGCGAAGGCTCAAGGCATCCTGCGTCCTTTTACCAAGCGCTGCCGCGACAATGCCGCTTCCCGCAAGCCTTTTGCGCAACGACGCCCCCACGGTCGCCATTCCTTTTGAAACCTTGAGCGCCAAGACCTCTTCGTTGAAGGCGGCCATCTGACACCCGGCTGCTTCGAGCGTCAGCGCTGCGATCGCATCGGCCCAGTCGAGCAGTCGTTCGGCGCGGGCGAGCGCGATGCTCGAAAGCCCAGTCGCGCAGGCCGTGCCGTTGACGAGGCTGAGGCCTTCCTTGGCCCCTAGCACCAAAGGCGACAGGCCGATCGCGGCAAGCGCCTGGCTGCCGCTCATCCGTTTGCCGGCCACCTGCGCCGTCCCCTCGCCGATCAGCACGAGCGCGTTGTGGGCGTTGTGCGTCAGGTAGCCCGCCGAGCCTTTCGATGGCACGTCGGGAATGCAGTCTTTTTCAAGGAAGGTCGAAAGATGGCGAATTACGTCCGTCCGGACCCCGGAATGACCATGGGAAAAATTGGCGATTTGAGCCGCGATAATGGCACGCACCTCGCGTGGCGCCAGTCGCTCGCCGACACCGCAGGCGTGGCTGAGAATGATGTTGCGCGAAAGCCTGCTTTGGGATTGTCGATCGACGACCGTGTCGGAAAGGGCGCCGACGCCAGTGTTGACGCCATAGGCGCGCACGCCGCTCTCGACGATGCTGTCAACGATGCGGCTTGCCTGCTCGACGCGCTCCCATACGGCAGGCGCAAGCGATAGGTCGGCACCCTCAGCGACAGTGGCGATGTCGCGCCAGCCAAGGACGGTCTCAATGGTCACGGTCATGATATCAGCTTCCGAAATGTCCTATGAACTGGCGAAACGCCGGCGACCCACCGCCGCCGAACATCTCGTCCGGCGTACCTGTGCTGTCGACCAATCCCTCGCGCATGAACACGACACGGTTGGACACATTCCGGGCAAAGCTCATCTCGTGGGTGACAACCAGCATGGTCATGCCCTCCTCCGCCAAGGCCCGCATGACGCGCAGCACTTCTCCCACCAACTCGGGATCAAGCGCCGATGTCGGCTCGTCGAAAAGCATGACCTTCGGCTTCATGGCGAGCGCACGGGCAATCGCGGCGCGTTGCTGCTGGCCGCCGGAAAGATGCGCCGGGTAGGCATGGCGCTTGTCGGCGATGCCGACCTTTTCGAGCAGTGCTTCCGCCTCCGCGATGCATTCGGCCCGCGGCCGCTTCAGGACATGCAGCGGCCCCTCGACGACGTTCTGCAAGATGGTCATATGAGACCAGAGATTGAACGACTGAAACACCATGCCGAGTTCGGAGCGAATATGATCCACCTGTTTGTGGCTCGCGGGCCGGGTCTTTCCACCCTTGTGGACCATGCGGATCAGTTCGCCATCGACCCAGATCTCGCCGTCATTGGCAATCTCGAGCAGGTTGATGCAGCGCAGGAAGGTGGATTTCCCTGAGCCGGACGAACCGAGCAGCGAAATGACGTCGCCGTCCTGCGCCTCTAGTGAAATGCCGCGCAGCACCTCGTGGGTGCCGAAGCTCTTGCGGATATTGCGAACCGAAAGTCGGGTTACGCCGGGCATGGTCGTTCCAATCTTGGTAAGGCTCTTGACGTCATGCCCTCAGCGCCTGGGGAACGGCGCGACGATGGCGGGACAGGCGATATTCCAGCAGGCCGAGAGCCTGCAGGATGATGAAATTGAGGGCGAGGTAGATGATCGCCGCGCAAAGGAAGACTTCCATCGTGCGGTAGGTATGCGAGATCAGACGTTGGGCGACGCCGGTCACTTCCCAGACGGTGACGAGGCTTGCAAGCGCCGTCGACTTCATCATCAGGACGATCTCAGTCGAATAGGCAGGCAGCGCATGGCGAAACGCGACCGGGGCGATGACGCGGCGCACGAGCAGGAAACCGGACATGCCGATCGAGCGCGCGGCCTCGATCTCCTTTGGCGACACGGCTCGGATACCGCCGCGGAAAATCTCGGCAGAGTAGCCGGCGGTGCAGAGCGCCAGCGACAGCACCGCGCAGACAAAGGGCTCGCGCAGCAAAGGCCAGAGGAAACCGTAGCGGATGAAGCCGAACTGGCCGAGGCCATAAAAGACCAGAAACATCTGGATGAGCAGCGGCGAGCCGCGGAAGACAAAGATATAGGCCTTGGCGAGGGCGGCCAGGATCGGATTGCCGCCGACCCGCATCCAGACGATCACAAGGGCGCCCAATCCGCCCACAAAGATCGACAGGAAGAACAGCGCCAGCGTCATCGGCAGCGCGGCCAAAAGCGTCACCATGGTCTGCGAGAGAAAGGCGAAATCCATGATTAATCCTCAGGCCTTGCCCATGGCCGCGGACGGCATGCTGCGGTTGGCGCGTCGTTCTGCGCGATTGAAGACCTGGTCCGACAGGCTTGTCAGGATCAAATAGAGACAGCCGCCGACGATGAAGAACAGAAAATATTGCCGCGTCGAGCCCGCTGCGACCTGACTGGCGCGCATCAGCTCGGCAAGGCCGGTGACCGAGATCAGCGCCGAATCCTTGAGGCTCAGCTGCCAGACATTGCCAAGACCTGGAATGGCGAAGCGAAGCACCTGTGGCATGATGATCCGGCGAAAACGCAGATCGGCGCTCATGCCGATAGCCGAGGCTGCCTCAAGCTCGCCCTTGGCGATGGCAAGATAGGCGCCGCGAAAGACTTCCGCCTGGTAAGCGCCTGAGATGATGCCAACAGCCAAGGCACCGGCGGCAAAAGACGGCAGGCCGAGGAAGCCCTCATAGCCGAGCGCCTTGCCGATCGACGTGATCGCGCTCGATCCGCCAAAATAGATGAGATAGATGATCAACAGCTCCGGCACGCCGCGAAAGACCGTGGTGTAGACGTTACCGAGCGCCACCGCCAACACATTGCCCGAAAGCTTTGCGCCGGCAACGATCGTGCCCAGCACGGCGCCGATCGCCAATGCGGTCGCCGTAACGGCAAGTGTCATCGCCGTCGCGGCAAGGAGCAATGCCCCCCATCCGGTCGAGCCGAAGCCTAGCAGTTCCAATGTTGCCATTGTCGGATTCCCGTCGCGTGCCAAGCGCCCTTTCGGGAGCTCGGAGCATAACATGAGCGTACCTGCATAAAAGCTGGAATGTTCGACGCTCCCAGCGCAAAGCCGGGAGCGCAGAGCATGCTGCTTATTGCGGGCTGACGTCCGTCTTGAACCATTTCATCGACAGCGTCTTGACCGTGCCGTCGTCGAGCGCGGACTTGATCGCCTTGCTGAACATGTCGCGCAGGTCAGTGTCTGCCTTGCGAACGCCGAGGCCCTCGCCGACACCCCAGATCGGGCCGGCAATCTGCGGACCGCTGAAGGTGAGCGCACCGTTGGCGGCCTCAAAAGCGGTTGCGAAGTAGACTGCGTCGTCGAAGCCGAGGTCTATACGGCCGTTCTGTAGGTCGAGATCGCGATCGGCTCCGGTCTTGTATTCGCGGATCGTGGCGATGTCGCCGAAGTTGTCATAGACGAACTTGGCATAGACGGTGGCCGCCTGGATGCCGATGGTCTTGCCCTTAAAGGCGGCCTTCAGAGCATCGATCTCCTTCACGCCGGTCTGGCCGGGGGTCATCTTGATCGTCGCGCCTGTGCCGGGAGCCTTGGCGAGCGGGCTATCCTTGGCAACCGCGAAGGCTGCAGGGGTTGCTGCATAGGGAATGGTGAAGTCGATGACCTGCTTGCGCTCGTCTGTGATCGATAGGGCATCCATGATGATGTCGAACTTGCCGGCGTTGAGCGCCGGGATCATGCCGTCCCAGTCGGAAGCAACGAGCTTGCACTCAATCTTCATCTGGTCGCAGAGAGTTTTTGCAAGCTCCGGCTCGAAGCCGCCAAGCGTGCCGTCCGCATTGGTGAGGTTCCAGGGCGCATAGGCGCCCTCGAGCGTGATGGTCACGGTCTTCCAGTCCTTGGCCTGGGCCGCCGGACCGGCAAGAACGCAAAGCGCCATCGCGCCAGAAATAAGCAGTGTGTTTATCTTCATCGATGATCTCCTCTTGAGGTCGAAAATAGCCTTGTTAATGCAAATGCCGGTCTTTGCCGGCTTGCCCTCGATGAATAGCCAAAGCTGGCCAAACCGTTCGGGAGGTTGTATAGGGTACCATATGAGATTTTTTATGTTATGCAAGTGTGAAGTAGATTTATAAGCCGATTTTGTCGTTGCACAAGGAATAGGCAATGAAGCCACCGAGCGAAATGAAGCGCGAGTTGAAGGAAAACGACACGTCGCCGCTCTATGTCGGCGTGAAGCAGGTTATTCTCGACCGCATCCAGAGCGGCGCTTGGCCTCCGAAATTCCGCGTGCCTTCCGAGAATGAACTTGTCGTCGAGCTTGGCGTCAGCAAGATGACAGCGAACCGGGCATTGCGGGAACTTGCCAATGAAGGCGAACTCGTTCGCATTCAGGGCGTCGGCTCCTTCGTTGCCGAGCGCAAGGGCTATTCGGCGCTTTTCGAGGTGCGCAACATCGCCGAGGAAATCGCCGAGCGCGGCCACGTCCACGAGGCGTCGGTGATCGTGCTTGCCCAGGAATCAGCCTCTCCAGAGATCGCGGATGCGTTGGAACTTCCGATCGGCGCGGCCGTCTTTCACTCGCTGATCGTTCATAGCGAGAACGGCGTGCCGGTGCAGATCGAGGACCGTTTCGTCAATCCTGGAGCAGCGCCAGACTATCTCGAGCAGAATTTCGGCGACATGACGCCCAATGCCTATCTGACTATGGCAGCGCCTCTCAGCGGTGCGGAACATGTCGTCGAGGCAACGATGCCGCGCGCCTGGGAATGTAAGCTTCTGACCATCCTCAATACCGAGCCATGCCTGATGATCCGCCGCCGCACCTGGTCGGCCAAACAGGTCGTCTCGGCCGCCCGCCTCGTTTATCCCGGCCATCGCTACCGTTTGCAGGCACAAAGCGGCAAGACATTCGAGGAATAACGGACCTTCGATGTTCCATATGGAACCTAGGATGTTCGTTGCGAAATTTACGAACATTCCGGTGACGACGCCTCAAAATGCCCCCCGTCATGTGGTAGATGACAAACTTCAGCCACACCGATGAACGGAGACAATCACAGATGGCAATTCGCCCCCTTCTGATCGGCCTCACCCTCATCCTTGCATTGGTGCTGATCATTCTCAGCATTCTTCTCATCAATCCGACCCACCCGCTTCACGAACCGCAGGGGTTGGTGCCCTCGCAGACGGGTGCCCGTCCGCAACAGTAGGGGACTTTCGGCCCTTTGCGGTGCCGACTACGGAACCCCTGCCAAGATCGCGCGTTTCACGTCCTGGTTAACAAGGATTGAGTCGCATGCGCGTTATGATTGTCGTCGTCATTCTCATGGTGGGATCCGTGCTCAGCCTTACGATGCTGCGGGCAGGAGATGCCCAGACAGCCCCCGGCGGCAAGCTGGAAGCGACGGCCCAACAACCGCCTGCAGAATAATTCGTCGATTGGACGATATACCTTCACCAAAAGAGCAGCCGCGATGAAAGCCCTTGCCTAGACCCGATCAATTGGACGGGCGGGATTGCTCCGGCGCAAATCGTGCCACCAGCGCGTGGCGATCGCCGGGGTATATCAGCCTGACATGCGTGATAGGCCCCGCACCGCTCCAGGTGCGGCGTTCGATCACCAGGCATGCCGTGCCGCTGGCGATCTCCAGCGCCTCAGCATCGTCGGCGCTTGCCGGCATTGCTCGGATCATGTGCTCGGCCGTGCTCCACGGAACCTGATTGATCAGCCATTGCCCAGGCGCGACACGGCTGAAATCCACCTCAGCCGCCTCCGGAACCGCGGCAAGGCTGATGAGGCGCTGCTCCAGGCAGAAGGGTTTTCGACCGGCGTGATGAATACAGACGATTTCCAGCACGGAGGCTGCGGTCGGCACTTCCAGCCTGCGAAGATCGTCGGCCCGGCGCTTGCGCTTGCTGCACCGGATCAGGCCATAGGAATAGGTCAGGTTGAGCGACAGGACCTCCGCCTTGATATCGTGTATCTCCAGCACGGCTGACTGGGCCTGCGGCTGGGTGACGAAGCTGCCGGAGCGTTTGCGCCGCTCAATCAGACCTGCCTTGGCAAGCTGGGTCAGGACCTTGTTCACGGTCATCCGCGAGCAATCATAATGCTCGGCCAGATCGACCTCGAAGGGAATGCGATGGCCCGGCGGCCAATCGCCCGAGACGATGCTGCCTTCGATATCGCTGAGGATGCGCTGGTGCAGGGTCGCTTCCTTGACTGCGGTCATCTTATCCCGTTACTTCCTGGTCTGAACGGCGGCACCTTAGCGTTGAAAGCGTGTACAACCCCTTGACGACGCTCAGCTTGACGACGCTCAGATCGCGAGGAGTTCCTGCAGCGCCGCACGGAACCGCGCCGAGACCGCTTCGCGCTTGATGTGACGTCCGCTCGTTACCTGCTTGCGACCGAGGGCCCAGACGCAGTCCACCTTCACTCCGGCGGCAAAAATCCAGCTATCAAGCAACTGGTCTCCCGCCAGATAGGGGCAGGCGTCGATATCCAGCGACACGATATCGGCATGGTTCCCGACGGAAAGGCCCGCAGGCGCCTTCAGCGCCTGTCCACCGCCGACCACGGCATGATCAAACAGCGCACGCGCCGTCGAGCCACCCGGCGTCGCAACGACATTGCGCGCACGCAGAGCCAGACGCTGCGAATATTCAAGCTGTCGCAACTCATCGGGCAGCGAGATCAGGATGTTTGAATCCGAACCTATGCCGTAGCGCCCGCCTTGTCCGAGAAAAAGCGGCGCCGGGAACGTGCCGTCGCCGAGATTGCCTTCGGTGATCGGGCAGAGGCCCGCAACGGCATTGCTGAGCGCCATCCTTCGTGTTTCGTCATCGGTCATGTGGGTGGCGTGGATCAGACACCAGCGGCCATCGACGGAGGCGTTGTCGAGCAGCCATTCGACCGGCCGGGCGCCGGACCAGGCGAGGCAATCCTCGACCTCTTTCACCTGTTCGGCGACATGGATGTGGATAGGGCCGTCGCCTGCAAGTTCGACCGCGAAGGCGAGCTCCTCCGGCGTCACGGCCCTGAGGCTGTGCGGCGCCAGACCAAGCACGGCGCCATCCAGGCGGTCGGTCACCGCTCGGCAGCCCGCCATCAGCGCCTCAAAGCTTTCCCGGGAATTGATGAAGCGGCGCTGACCCTCGATCGGCGCCGTGCCGCCGAAGCCTGAATGGGCGTAAAGCACCGGGAGCAATGTCAGGCCGATACCGGTCTCGGCACTGGCAGCGCCGATGCGCCCTGCCAATTCGGCGATGTTGCCATAGTGGCGGCCGTCCGTGTCGTGATGGATGTAATGGAACTCGCCGACGCGGGAGAAACCCGCCTCCAGCATTTCGACGTAAAGCTGCGCTGCGACTGCTTCCACGTGCTCGGGCGTCATTGAAAGCGCGAACTTGTACATCACAGTGCGCCAGCTCCAGAAACTATCGGAGCCCGGCCCGCGGACTTCGGCAAGCCCTGCCATGGCGCGCTGGAAGGCGTGGCTGTGCAGGTTCGGCATCGCAGGCACGATAACGGCGTGGCGCTCATCATCAGCCCCGGCCGCAGCGCCGATTTCGATCGACGCGATCCGGCCCTTTAACAGCGTCAATGCCACATCGCGATGCCAGCCATCCTTAAGCAATGCCGAGCGGGCGTGAAGTTTCGTCATGGCCGGGCCTTTCCTTTTTGGTGCAGAAACACAAAATTCCACTTGTCACCCTAACCATTATGTATATACATGTTTAGCCATAAGGAAAGGCGCAAAGCTGATGACTGGGAACAATTTTTCCGAAAGCAGCGAAGAATCCAAGGGCAAAATCTGCCTCTGGCGCAACGCACGTCTGGCGACCCTTGCCGAGGGCCGGCCAGGTCTTGGCATTGTCGACAAGGGAGCGGTTGTCACCGAGGGCGATCGCATCGTCTTTGCAGGACCGGAGAGCGAACTTCCCGCCTCGGCGATCGAGAAGGCCGAAATCAATGACCTCGAAGGCCGCTGGATCACCCCCGGCCTCGTCGATAGCCACACCCACATCGTCTATGGCGGCAATCGCGCCCGCGAGTTCGAAATGCGTCTCGAGGGCGCGACCTATGAAGAAATTGCCCGTGCCGGCGGCGGCATCGTCTCCTCCGTCAACGCCACCAACGCGCTTTCGCAGAACGGCCTGGTTGCTGCCGCCCTGCCCCGCCTCGATGCGCTGCTTTCAGAAGGCGTCACCACGATCGAGGTGAAGTCCGGCTATGGATTAAACGTCGAGGCCGAACTGAAGATGCTGCGCGCTGCCCGCGCGCTCGAAAACGTCCGTCCGGTGCGCGTGGTTACCTCCTATCTCGGGGCTCATGCGACGCCTGTGGAATATAAGGGCCGAAACGGCGACTATATCACCGACGTCGTGCTGCCGGGGCTGGAGCGCGCCCATGCCGAGGGCCTTGTCGACGCCGTCGACGGTTTCTGCGAGGGCATTGCGTTTTCGACCGTCGAAATCAGCCGTGTCTTCGACAAGGCAAGGCAGCTCGGTATCCCGGTCAAGCTGCATGCCGAGCAATTGTCAAATCTCGGTGGCGCCAAGCTTGCCGCATCCTATGGTGCGCTCTCCGCCGATCATCTCGAATATCTTGACGAGGAAGGCGCGCGAGCTATGGCAGCGGCAGGAACGGTTGCCGTGTTGTTGCCGGGCGCTTTCTACGCAATCAACGAAAAACAGAAGCCGCCGGTTCAGATGCTGCGCGATGCCGGTGTGCGCATTGCCATCGCCACCGACTGCAATCCGGGCACATCGCCATTAACGTCACTGCTGCTGACCATGAACATGTCGGCGACGCTGTTCAGGTTGACGGTCGAAGAATGCATTGCCGGCGCTACCCGCGAGGGTGCCCGCGCCCTCGGTCTTCTCGGCAAGACCGGAACGATCGAGGTCGGCAAGTCCGCCGATCTGGCAATCTGGGACATCGAGAGCCCGGCTGAACTGGTCTATCGTATCGGCTTCAACCCGCTCCACGCCCGCCTCTTCAGGGGCATCCATATTTTCGAAGGCGCCAGCATCTTCAAAAGCGCCCATACTTTTGAAAGTCCAGACCGATGACCATCACGCTCCACCCCGGCTCCGTTTCACTGAAACAGCTCGAAGCCATCTACTGGACCGGCGAGCCGGCGGTCCTCGATGGCGCCTTCGACGCGGGCATCGTCAAGGCAGCCGCTCGGATCGCCGAGATTGCCGCCGGCAACATGCCGGTCTACGGTATCAATACCGGGTTCGGTAAGCTCGCTTCGATCCGGATCGACAGTGCAGACGTCGGCACCCTGCAGCGCAATCTCATCCTCTCCCATTGCTGCGGCCTCGGTGAGCCGCTGGCAGACAACATCGTGCGGCTGATCATGTCGCTGAAGCTGGTCTCGCTTGGCCGCGGCGCCTCCGGGGTGCGACTTGCGCTGATGAGGCTCATCGAAGCCATGCTCGAAAACGGCGTCATCCCCGTCATTCCGGAAAAAGGTTCCGTCGGCGCTTCCGGCGATCTGGCGCCGCTTGCCCATCTGGCGGCGGTCATGATGGGCGAAGGCGAGGCCTTTTTTGCCGGCGAACGACTTCCCGGCAAGACGGCCTTGGACAAGGCCGGGCTGACACCAGTGGTGCTGGCCGCCAAGGAAGGCCTGGCGCTGATCAACGGCACGCAAGTCTCGACGGCGCTTGCGCTTGCCGGCCTGTTCCGCGCCCATCGTGCAGCGCAGGCAGCGCTGATTACCGGTGCCATGTCGACCGATGCCGCCATGGGCTCGTCCGCGCCGTTCCACCCTGACATTCATACGCTGCGCGGCCACAAGGGCCAGATCGATACCGCCGCAGCACTTCGCGGCCTGCTGGCCGGCTCCGCCATCCGCGAAAGCCATATCGAAGGCGATGAGCGTGTGCAGGACCCCTATTGCATCCGATGCCAACCGCAGGTCGACGGCGCCTGCCTCGACTTGCTACGTTCCGTTGCGCGCACGCTCGAAATCGAGGCCAACGCTGTCACCGACAACCCGCTTGTGCTTTCGGACAATTCGGTCGTCTCCGGCGGCAATTTTCACGCCGAGCCCGTCGCCTTCGCCGCTGACCAGATTGCTATCGCCGTCTGCGAAATCGGCGCCATTTCACAACGTCGTATCGCCCTGCTGGTCGATCCGGCCCTGTCTTACGGGCTGCCGGCTTTCCTTGCTAAAAAACCAGGATTGAATTCCGGCCTGATGATCGCCGAGGTTACCTCGGCTGCCCTGATGTCCGAAAACAAGCAGATGTCGCATCCGGCCTCGGTGGATTCGACGCCGACCTCCGCCAACCAGGAAGACCATGTGTCGATGGCCTGCCACGGGGCCCGCCGCCTGCTGCAGATGACCGACAATCTGTTCGGGATCGTCGGCATCGAGGCGCTGACGGCAGCACAGGGCGTCGAGTTTCGCGCGCCGCTCTCCACCAGCCCGGAATTGACACGAGCCATCGCAACGATCCGCGGCGCAGTCGCGACGCTCGACGAGGACCGCTACATGGCAAACGACCTAAAGGCTGCAAGCGATCTGGTTGCATCCGGCGCGCTGAATGCCGCAATATCCGGCAATATCCTGCCGGCGCTGGAGGCCTGAGATGTCCGTGTTCGAAGTCCACCAGGGATCGTCTCCCGTCATTCTCGGCTTTCCCCACACCGGCACCGACGTGCCGCCGGCGATCTGGGAGCGTCTGAATGCCAATGGCCGGCAGCTTGCCGACACCGATTGGCACATCCACCGGCTTTACGATGGTCTCCTGCCCGAGGTGACGACGGTACGCGCGACCTTCCATCGCTACGTCATCGACGCCAACCGCGATCCCGCGGGCACGAGCCTTTACCCCGGACAGAACACGACAGGGCTGGTGCCGGAGACGGATTTCGACAACCAGCCAATCTGGACCGAAGGCCAGGGGCCTGGCGAGGCCGACACCGCCGCCCGCATCGCCGATTTCCACGCACCCTATCATGCAGCTCTTGCCGCCGAAATCGTGCGCGTCAAGTCGATCCATGGCATTGTCGTGCTCTACGACTGCCATTCGATCCGCTCGCACATTCCCTTCCTGTTCGATGGTCACCTGCCGGATTTCAACATCGGCACCGACAACGGCAAGACCTGCGATCCGGCAATCGAGGCGGCAACCTTTGCGGCGGCCTCGTCGGCAACGGGCTACAGCAGCATTCTGAACGGACGTTTCAAGGGCGGTTGGACGACGCGCCACTATGGCCGGCCTTCGACCGGTGTCCATGCCATTCAGATGGAACTCGCACAATCGACGCATCTTGCCAGCGAAGCACCACCGTTTGCCTATGACGACGGCAAGGCCGAGAGATTGCGCGTTCACCTCGCATCCATTCTGTCGAGGATCGAAGCGATCGCGCTCGGCCTCAATCGTTAATGAAGCTACAAAGCCCAACCACGGGGGATTCCGCCATGACTAACTCACGCCACAACATCCGGGAAATTCGCGCGCCGCGGGGCAACGAGCTCAATGCCAAAAGCTGGATGACCGAAGCGCCATTGCGCATGCTGATGAACAATCTCGATCCAGATGTGGCAGAAAACCCGAACGAACTGGTCGTCTATGGCGGCATTGGACGCGCCACGCGCACCTGGGAGGATTTCGACAGCATCGTCGCGACGCTGAAGACGCTGACGGAGGAAGAAACGCTGCTGGTGCAATCCGGCAAGCCGGTCGGCGTGTTCCGCACCCACAAGGACGCGCCACGCGTCTTGATCGCCAATTCCAATCTCGTGCCCCATTGGGCCACCTGGGACCATTTCAACGAGCTCGATAAGAAGGGCCTTGCCATGTACGGCCAGATGACGGCCGGCTCGTGGATCTATATCGGCACGCAGGGCATCGTACAGGGCACCTATGAGACCTTCGTCGAGGCAGGTCGCCAGCATTATGGCGGCAGCCTCAAGGGCAAGTGGATCCTGACCGGCGGCCTCGGCGGCATGGGTGGCGCCCAACCGCTTGCGGCCGTCATGGCTGGTGCCTGCTGCCTGGCAGTCGAATGCAATCCCGATTCGATCGATTTCCGCTTGCGCACCCGCTATGTCGACGCGAAGGCCGAAACGCTCGACGAGGCGCTGGAGATGATCGACCGCTGGACCAAGGCCGGCGAGGCCAAATCGGTCGGCCTGCTCGGCAATGCCGCTGAAATCCTGCCCGAGATGGTTCGCCGCGGCATTCGCCCCGACATCGTCACCGACCAGACATCCGCGCATGATCCGATCAATGGCTACCTGCCGAAGGGCTGGACCATAGCCGAGTGGAAGGCCAAGCGCGAGAGCGATCCAAAATCCGTCGAAAAGGCAGCCCGCGCCTCGATGCGCGAACATGTCGAGGCGATGCTGGCATTCTGGAACGCCGGCGTGCCGACGCTCGATTACGGCAACAACATCCGTCAGGTCGCCAAGGACGAGGGCCTCGAAAACGCATTCGCCTTCCCAGGCTTCGTGCCGGCCTATATCCGTCCGCTGTTCTGCCGCGGCATCGGGCCTTTCCGCTGGGCTGCGCTGTCTGGCGATCCTGAGGATATCTACAAGACCGACGCCAAGGTGAAGGAACTCACCCCCGGCAACACGCATCTGCACAACTGGCTGGACATGGCGCGCGATAGGATCGCGTTCCAGGGCCTACCGGCTCGCATCTGCTGGGTCGGCCTGGGCGATCGCGACCGGCTTGGGCTCGCCTTCAACGAAATGGTCAAGAACGGCGAGTTGAGCGCGCCGATCGTCATCGGCCGCGATCATCTGGATTCAGGCTCGGTTGCCTCGCCAAACCGCGAAACGGAAGCCATGAAGGATGGCTCCGATGCCGTATCGGACTGGCCGCTATTGAACGCGCTGCTCAACACGGCCTCGGGCGCTACCTGGGTTTCCCTGCATCACGGTGGCGGCGTTGGCATGGGCTTTTCGCAACACTCCGGCATGGTCATCTGCGCAGACGGCACGGACGATGCCGCCCGCCGCATTGCCCGCGTCCTCTGGAACGATCCGGCAACCGGCGTCATGCGCCACGCCGATGCGGGCTATGACATCGCGCTCGACTGCGCCAGGGAAAAGGGGCTTCGTCTGCCCGGGATTTTGGGCAACTGATCAAGCCTTTAAGGCCTGCGTCCCCGTCAGGGGGACGCGGGACCGGCTGCCAACGCGTCTGGCCAGAGACGGATCACATCCCGCCGCAATGCCGAGATCGCGCGAACCGCGTCCTCCTGCTGCATCTGCAGCGCATCGATCACATGCTGCCGTTCGGCGCCGTCATGAAGCTTGTTGACCACCCATGCTGCCTTGTGCGCGATATCGGCACCATAGGCAGCTTCAACCTTCGCTACAGTCTCGCGGGGAATTTCACCATGGTGGCTGATCAGCATTCCGAGATCGATAGCGTCGCGATAGGCGACGGCGCGATCCTGACATCGATCCGCATTGGCGAGCAATTTCTCCGCCATCATGTCCCGGGGCACCAGAATTGGCACCCCAAGCGCCGGGTCCAGTACGCCCTCAAGCGTGATACGGCTCTCCCGCGCGATCTCGAAACGGATAGTCTGATCGTCAAGCGTGATGAATGTCCTCACGCCGTATTGATCGACGCGAACCTCGCGGAGAGCCTCAACGGGTGCGGCAAAAAATCCGCGCACCCCTTCCTCGACAGCGAGGCTACGCAAGATGCGATATCCCTCCGTCTCGCTGCAAAGAAAATCGACGTCGAGCGACCGGCGATACCCGCCGAGGGTCATGACGATTGCCGTTTCGCCGCCAAACCAGCAACCATTGGCAAGCAGGAAATCGCGATCCATCAGTCGCAGCGCCTTGGCGATAATTTGATGCTCGGCTCTCCTGAACGAAACAGTCACGAGACGAGCAACTCGCCATGGCCGAAACGCTCAGTCAGATCGCGGATCAGGGCTGTCTCCGGTTCGGTCAGGTGGTTGCGATCGACGAAGCGCCAATTGCGCTCGTATAGTGCAAAGACTTCGGCGGCGGTAATCGGACGTGTGGGATCCCGGTTCCAAGCGAGCAGTTTCAGCTCGGGAAACTCCGCTGGTATGATCATGCCATCGGGTTCAGTTGCCATAGTGAACATAAGATAGGTCAGAACGGCCGAAAGTGAAAGAGATCAGGATGTCGCCTTCGTCCCCATTGAAAATTTTGAGAAACAAAGACTGCCGTCGCATGCCCTGGAAGAACGGCGGTGGCGAGACGGTGGAGATTGCCGTTTTCCCCGAGGGCGCCGCCCTTGCCGATTTCGATTGGCGGGTCAGCATGGCAACCGTTGCCTCCGATGGGCCTTTCTCCGTCTTTCCAGGCATCGACCGGACCCTTTCAATTCTTGACGGCGAAGGCATGACCCTGTTCATCGAAGACCGCACGCCCGTATGTTTGACGCGTGAAAGCGAACCACTGCCCTTTCCGGCAGATGCCGCAACGTCAGCAACACTCGTCAACGGCGCGATTACCGATCTCAACGTCATGACACGGCGCGGCGTCCTTTCTCACCGTGTCGAGCGCCTCGCTGTCGACGGCACGATCGCGCTTGGCCTGACAGGCGAAACGATGCTGCTCCTTTGCGAGAGCGGCGGCGTGGACCTTGAACTCGACAAAAGTAGTGGGAGGCTCGGCGAGCGCGATTGCCTGATCCTCGGCACAGGAGGCAAAGGCGTGCTGCGGCTATCTGGAAGAGCGCTCTGTTACGCCATCCGCATCCGTTGAGGTATCCTCGACAGGCAATCCAATCGACGGCTTGCAATCACAGCGGAGCGTAGTAAAAATTTACTAATCGACCCCGCTTCGATTCATCCAAGCAATGGCGATGTGTATTGCGGCAGATCTAACCTCGCCGTGAAGGGCCATACTGCGGCGGCGACAAGGCAAGACGTGCGATGGTAACGATCAAGGAAATAGCAAGTGCGGTCGGCGTTTCGTCTGCCACCGTATCCCGCGTTCTCAACTATGACGCGACCCTGTCGATCTCTTCGAGGAAGCGCCAGGCCGTCATCGAGACGGCCGAGGCGCTGAACTACGCAACGCCGCGCAACCGCAACCGGGCCAACGGCATCAATGGAGCACTGCAGGCTTTGGTGCCCGGCGCCGGCAAGATCGCGCTCGTGCATTTCCTGAGGCCCCCACAAGAGCTGACCGACCCATACTACATCGGCGTGCGGCTTGGCATCGAGAACCGTTGCCGCGCGCTGCAGGTCGAGGTCATGAAACTCTATCACACCGACGTCATGCCAAAGGCCACCTTGCTGCACGACGCCTCAGGCGTCATTGCCATCGGACGACACACCGACCAGGAAGTTGATTGGCTTCGGGAGCACAGCCGCACGCTTGTATTTGCCGACTTTTCACCCGCCTCAGATATTGACGACAGCGTCGAAAGCGATATCATTCTGGCGATGCGCAAGCTTCTCGCGGCGATCCGCGACCGGGGCTATCGACGCATCGGCTTCATTGGCTGGATCGAGGACATCAACCAGATTCCGCACCATTTCATCGAACGCCGCTGCCGAACCTTTATAAGCTGGATGAAGGAGGCGGATCTCTTCGATCCCGAGCTCTGCATGACCGAAAGGTTGACGCCCGACAGCGGCTACAACCTTGCCCGCGCCATGATGCAGAAGGACAACCCGCCGGAAATCATCGTGACCTGCAACGACAATATGGCAATCGGCGCCTACCGCGCCATGCTGGAACTTGGCCTGAAGATACCGGAAGATGTGGCGATCGCCAGTTTCAACGACATCCCGGTGGCCCAGCTTCTCAATCCTCCCCTGTCGACCGTCCACATTCCAGCCGAACTGATCGGCGAAACGGCCGTCGACCTCTTGCTGGAGAGGTTCTCCGGGCGGGACGTCGCCAAGAAATGCGTGCTGGCAACTGAAATAATCTGGCGCGATAGCACCCGATAATTCGATAATATCTTTTGAATTCAATGACGTAAATTTCTGGGTAAAAATTTACTGAAAATATTGCGTCCCATGCTAATTTAGGGAATACTCTGCGCAGGGACGGGGAGGTCTGTCTCGCAAGCAAGCCTTTTGGGAGGGAAACAATGGACAATTTTCTGCGCGCGCAGCTGCCGCGCATTGCCGGTCTGGCCATGGCCGGCGTCAGCTTTTTTGCGGTAAGCGCCGCCGAGGCAAAACAGATCACCATCTGGTGCTGGGACCCGAATTTCAACGTCGCCATAATGAAGGAAGCTGGATCGCGTTACACGAAGGCGCATCCTGATGTGACGTTCAACGTTGTCGACTTCGCCAAGGCCGACGTCGAGCAGAAGTTGCAGACGGGTCTGTCTTCCGGCGCCGGAGCGGGCCTGCCCGACATCGTGCTAATCGAGGATTACGGCGCACAGAAATACCTTCAGTCATTCCCCGGCGCCTTTGCGGCGATGTCCGACAAGGTCGATTATTCCGGCTTTGCGCCTTACAAGGTGCAACTGATGACGCTCGACGGCAAGGTCTACGGCATGCCGTTCGATTCTGGCGTCACCGGCATGTATTACCGCAAGGACTATCTCCAGGCGGCCGGCTTCAAGCCGGAAGACATGCAGAACATCACCTGGGACCGCTTCATCGAGATCGGCAAGCAGGTCGAAGCCAAGACCGGCAAGAAGATGATGGGCATCGATCCGAACGATGCCGGCCTCGTGCGCATCATGATGCAGTCGGCCAGCGGCTGGTATTTCGACAAGGACGGCAATCCCAACATCACCAACAACCCGGCGCTCAAGGCGTCGCTCGAGACCTTCGGCAAGCTGATGTCCTCGGGCGTCTATAAGCCTGCCGCCGGCTGGGCCAACTGGGTCAGCACATTCACGTCGGGTGACGTCGCAGCTGTCGTGACCGGCGTCTGGATTACCGGCACGGTCAAGGCGCAGGCCGATCAGTCCGGCAAGTGGGGCGTGGCCCCCATCCCGGCGCTGTCGATCGCTGGAGCGACGCATGCCTCCAACCTTGGTGGATCGAGCTGGTACGTGCTTGCCAATTCTGCTGAGAAGGATGACGCCGTCGACTTCCTGAACCAGGAATATGCCAAGGACATCGATTTCTACCAGAAGATCCTGACGGATCGCGGTGCCGTCGGTTCGCTGATGGCAGCCCGCGGTGGCGCTGCCTATTCGGTTGCCGACCCGTTCTTCGGCGGAGAAAAGGTCTGGCAGAACTTTGCCGACTGGCTGGCGAAGGTGCCGCCGGTGAACTACGGCATCTTCACCAACGAGGTGGATGCGGCGGTAACGGCGCAGGTTCCGGCAATTGCCAAGGGCGAGCCTATTGACGATGCGCTGAAGGCGATCGAGCAACAGGTCAAGACGCAGATCCAGTAAGGGTCGCAGCATCTGCAAAATGGCTGGGGCGGCCTTCGGGCCGCCTTTTCCAGCCGCGTTGTCTACCGCTTTGAGGAATATCGATGGCCCTTGCCCGTCCCGGCGGCGTCCGCCGCTACTACGACATCAATGGCTGGCTCTTCGTCGGACCGGCGCTGGCGATGATCGCCATCTTCATGATCTATCCGATCCTCTGGTCGCTCTGGATTTCCTTCCAGTCCGGCCGCGGCATGATGATCAAGTTTGTCGGTTTCGGCAACATCGTCCGGCTCGTTCACGATCCCGTCTTCCTGAAGGCGCTCAGCAACACGATCATCTTCTTCGTCGTGCAGGTGCCGATCATGATCCTGCTGGCCCTCGCGCTGGCGGCTGTCCTCAACAGTCCGAAGCTGATCGGCCGGGATATGTTCCGCACCGCCATTTTCCTGCCCTGCGTTACATCGCTGGTTGCCTATTCGGCGCTCTTCAAGGGAATGTTTGCCGACGACGGCATCATCAACAGCACGCTCGAAGCCGTCGGCATCATCGCCTCGCCGATCCCGTGGATGACTGACAGTTTCTGGGCCAAGGTGCTGATCATCATCGCCATCACCTGGCGCTGGACCGGCTACAACATGATTTTCTACCTCTCGGCCATGCAGAATATCGACAAGTCGATCTACGAGGCCGCCCGGATCGATGGGATCAACGCCTGGGGCCGGTTCTTCTACATCACCATTCCGCTCCTGAAACCGGTGATCCTCTTCACGTCGGTCATCTCGACAATCGGCACGTTGCAACTGTTTGACGAAGTGATGAACATCACGCTCGGCGGCCCATCGGATTCGACGCTGACGCTGTCGCTCTACATCTACAACCTGACCTTCAAGTTCATTCCGAACCTTGGCTACGCCGCCACCGTTTCCTACGTCATCGTGGTGATCGTGGCGATGCTTGCCTTCCTCCAGTTCTTCCTGGCGCGGGAGAAAGACCAATGAGCGGCGATCGCATCCGGAATTTCCTTGGCGGAACGCTGACCTATGGTTTCCTTGGCGTCATGTCGTTTCTATCGGTCTTTCCCTTCGTCTGGATGGTGATCGGGACGACCAACAGCTCAGGCGACATCATCAAGGGACGGCTGTCGTTCGGTTCGGCGCTGGTGACGAACATCCACGGCTTCTTTGGCCAGGTTAATGCGCCGCTGATCTTCTGGAACTCGGCAAAGATCGCCATCCTCAGCACGATCCTGACGCTGACCGTCTCGTCCTTTGCCGGCTACGGCTTCGAGATATTCCGCTCCCGCTTTCGCGAGCGGGTCTACAGCGCCATTCTCCTGACCTTGATGATCCCGTTTGCCGCGCTGATGATCCCGCTCTTTGTGTTGATGGGGCATGCGGGCCTGATCAACACCCATCTCGCAGTGCTGCTGCCGACCGTCGGCTCCGCCTTCATCATCTTCTATTTCCGCCAGAGCACGAAGGCCTTTCCGTCGGAGCTTCGCGACGCGGCAAAGGTCGATGGCCTGAAGGAATGGCAGATCTTCCTGTTCATATATGTGCCGGTAATGCGCTCCACCTACGCTGCCGCCTTCATCATCGTCTTCATGGCGGCCTGGAACAATTATCTCTGGCCGCTGATCGTCCTGCAGTCGAACGAGACCAAGACCATTACGCTGGTGATCTCGTCGCTCGCCTCGGCCTATTACCCGGATTTCGGTGTCGTCATGGTGGGCACCGTGCTCGCCACGCTGCCCACCCTCGTCGTCTTCTTTCTCATGCAACGTCAATTCGTCCAGGGCATGCTGGGCTCAGTCAAATAGGAATGAAAATGCGTTCTGTTGTTGCTTTCAACGAATCCTGGACTTTCCACGAAGGCTTTACGCCAGCGCTTGCGCAAGCCCTGAGCGCCGGCCAAGCCGTCAGCCTGCCGCACAACGCCGTGGAGATGCCGTTCAACTACTTCGACGAAAAATGCTACCAGCGCGCATTCACCTACCAGAAGGTCCTGCGCTGGCTGCCGGAATTTGCCGGCAGCGAAGTTTCCCTGGTTTTTGATGGCGCCATGGCGGATTCTGTCGTCTATCTCAACGGTGAAGAGATCAGCGCCCACAAGGATGGTTACACCCCCTTCGAGGCACGGCTGACAGGCCGCCTTGTTGAAGGCGACAACCTGGTCGTCGTGAAGATTGACGGCAGCGAAAACCCCGAGATACCGCCCTTCGGAGGCCGCATCGACTATCTGACCTATGCCGGCATTTATCGCGATGTCTGGCTGAAAGTGACGGATCCCGTCTCGATCGCCAATATCAAGATTGAGACGACCGAGGTCCTCAGCGATCGGAAGTCGGCGTCCGTGCGCTGCGATTTCTCCAACCCTGAAAATCTCGTCTTCAGGGGGACCGTGACGGCAACCCTTCGCGACGCCAATGGAGAAAAGCTGGCAACCGCTCATTCACAAACGTCAGGCGGCAGCGTTACCCTGGCGTTCGAGAAGCTGACCGGCCTTTCGCTCTGGGACATCGACAGCCCGGTGCTTTATGAAATCTCAGTCGAACTCGCAAGCGATCAGGGGTCGGATCGGTACACGTCTCACTTCGGCTTCCGCACGGCCGAGTTCACCGCCGACGGCTTTCGCCTCAATGGCCGAAAACTGAAAATCCGGGGCCTCAATCGCCACCAGGCCTATCCCTATGTCGGCTATGCCGCCGGGCGCTCGGCGCAGGAAAAAGACGCCGAGATCATGAAGCACACACTGAAGTGCAATCTGGTCCGCACCTCGCACTATCCGCAATCGAGATGGTTTCTTGATCATTGCGACCGCATCGGCCTTCTCGTGTTCGAGGAAATCCCGGGCTGGCAGCATATCGGCGGCGAGGAGTGGAAGCAGGAATCGGTGAAGAACGTCCGCCGCATGATCGAGCGGGACTGGAATCATCCCTCGATCATCATCTGGGGCGTGCGGATCAATGAATCCAAGGATTCCCACGATTTTTACCTCGAAACCAACCGCGTGGCGCATGAACTCGATACCACGCGGCAGACAGGCGGCGTCCGTTTCATCCTCGATAGCGAATTTCTCGAAGACGTCTTCACCATGAACGACTTCATCCTCGGCAACGAGGAACTGCCGGGCCAGAACCGGCCGCGCACGGCGCTGCGCTCGCAACAGGAATGCACCGGGCTTACCAAGGTCGTACCTTACCTCATCACCGAATTTGGTGGTCATATGTACCCGACCAAGATCTACGACCAGGAGCAACGACAGGCAGAGCACGTCCGCCGTCATCTCGAAGTGCTCAACGCCGCCTATGGCGATCCGAACATCTCGGGCGCGATCGGCTGGTGCATGTTCGACTACAACACCCACAAGGATTTCGGCTCGGGCGACCGCATCTGCTATCACGGCGTCATGGACATGTTCCGCGAGCCGAAGTTCGCAGCCTATGTCTACGCCAGCCAATGCGAACCATCCGAAGAGGTGGTGATGAAGCCGGTCACCTTCTGGGCCCGTGGTGAGCGCAACATCGGCGGCGTGCTGCCGCTGATCATCCTTACCAATTGCGACGAGGTCGAATTGCGTTACGGCTCGCTTGTCAAACGCGTCGGTCCCGACCGCGAGACCTTTCCGCATCTGCCGCACCCGCCCGTGGTCATCGACCATCGCCATTTCACCCGCGATGAGCTTGGCGTCTGGGGCATGCAGTGGGAAGACGCGCATTTCACCGGCTTCGTTGATGGGCAAGCCGTGGCCGAACTCGACATGGTGGCCGACCCCCTGGCGACGACGCTCGAGGTCAAGGCCGACAGCCAAACCATCCGGTCACACGACCGCGACAGTACGCGCGTCATTGTCAGGGCGCTCGATCAGGTCGGTTCGCGCATGCCCTTCCTCAACGACGTCGTCTCGCTCAGGATCGACGGTCCTGCTCGAGTGGTTGGGTCGCAGACAATCCCCTTCCAGGGAGGGACGACCGGGTTCTGGCTCGAATCGACGGGTCTGCCCGGCACAATCACAGTCGAAGTCTCGTCGTCGCGCTTCGCGCCGACGACAGTGAAGCTGGCTGCGGTCTGATGTCAAAAGGGAAAGCGGGCACGCCATGAGCGATCTGACACTGCGCAATATCCGCAAGACCTTCGGCACCCTGGAGGTTATCAAGGGCGTCGATCTCGACGTCAAATCAGGCGAGTTCGTCGTCTTCGTCGGCCCGTCGGGCTGCGGCAAATCTACACTGCTCAGGATGATTGCCGGGCTTGAGGACATCTCGGAAGGGACGCTCACCATCGGCGACGTCGTCGTCAACGACGTCGATCCGTCGAAGCGCGGTATCGCCATGGTGTTCCAATCCTATGCGCTCTATCCGCACATGACCGTGCGCGAAAACATGGGCTTCGCCTTGCGTTTCGCCGGAGTGCCGAAATCAGAAGTCGCAAGGCAAGTGGCAGAGGCCGCAAGGATACTCGAACTGGAACCGCTGCTCGACCGAAAGCCCAAGCAGCTATCAGGCGGCCAGCGCCAGCGCGTGGCGATTGGCCGCGCCATCGTGCGCCACCCGAAGGTGTTCCTGTTCGACGAGCCGCTATCCAACCTCGATGCAGAATTGCGCGTGCATATGCGCATCGAGATCGCACGGCTGCACAGAAAGTTGGCGACGACCATGGTCTATGTCACACATGACCAGGTCGAGGCGATGACGCTCGCCGACAAGATCGTTGTCTTAAGGAGCGGCATCGTCGAGCAGGCGGGCGCGCCGCTCGAACTCTATGACGACCCGGCAAATCTTTTTGTCGCCGGCTTCATCGGATCGCCGAAGATGAACTTCTTCAATGGCGTGATCGAGCGCAGTGACAGCGGGGCTTTTTCCGCGCGACTTACCGATTTCGGCGGTGCGGTCATTCCACTGGCGCTGGGCGGCAATGCGGCAGCGGGAACGAAGATAACGGTCGGCATTCGGCCGGAGCATTTCGACGAGACGGGCTCGGCATCCTTGCCGATGGTAATCGACATGCTCGAACATCTGGGCGGCGAGACCTTCGCTTTTGCGCGATATGGCAAGGGGGAACTTGTGACCATCCAGAGCCGCAACGGCCGCGATCTGAAATCCGGCCAGGCCATCGAGGCCCGTTTTGATCCCGCAAAGGCGCTGGTGTTCGACGATAAGGGCCAGCGGCTTCGCTGAGCGCTCAAGCGACTGTGGGGTAACCAATCGCGATTGCCTGTCGCTCGAGATCAGCGAGGCGTTGGTAGTCGGCGTCGGACAACAGCTCGAAACGACGGAGCGACAGCGTGTCGCGGATCTCTACAAGCGCTGGCGCGTCGGCGATCGCGGCGAGGGTCTGCCGCAGGACGGTGAGTTCGGCATCGCTGGTGCCGGCAGCGGTTACGAACGGCAATCCCGGCCCGCTCCCGGTCTTTGCAAGCACGCGAATGTTTCGCAGGCGAGACGGCTCGAAGTGGTTGGTATTGCCGAAAGTGACGCAATCGATCGAGGCTATGTCGGCCGCGCCGGCCGCGACCGCATCGATGCTTGCCAGATGGCTGCCGGTCTCGACGACCGAGGAAAAGAAGCGTTCGCCATGCGCAAGCGATGCGATGGCCGCGCGGAAAAGATTGGTGCCGGAATTGCTGCCCGGATCGTTGATTGCAGCAACCGTGCCCCTGGCCTCTTGCAACGACTGGAATTTGGAATCATCGCGAACGATGATGAAGCTCTGGGTCAGCGGGCCATCGCAACCAGGCAAACCATAGGCCGGCGTCGCCACCAGCCGCACCTTGCCGCGCAATAGCTTCACATAGGGAAATCCACAGGTCTGTGAGAGCAGGAGGTTCGGCCGCAGCCATGCCTCATCGTAGTCCACACCCTCGTCGAGGCCATCGGGAACATCATGCACGCCGGCTAGCTGAAGCTCGTTGCGGATATAAGCCCACAACATCCTGGTTGCTGCGACGAGTGGTGGGTGGCTGGAATACATTGCAAGGCTTGCAAGTCGCATCGGATGATCTGGTCCCTGGAATTCGTCCGGCCAACAGTGATAGGCACCGGCGCACAATCCATCTCCGAAAAACCAATGGATGCCAAGGTGTGTTTGCGCGCAGGCCGCTTGGTCGCAGTCGATGATGGGCCTTGGCGTGGCCTGGGCAGACGTGCAAACTCGGCCGGGTGATGCAATGGAGAATTAGATGTCCGATTCCCGAGATTGGCAAGGCGATGCCGTGGATGTGGCCATTGTCGGGGCTGGTGCTGCCGGCGTCGGCGCAGCCCGTCGCCTGCAGGCCCTGCGCCCGGATCTTTCCATCCTTGTCCTTGAGGCCGGAGCTCGCGTTGGCGGCCGGGCCTGGACCGTCAGGCCACCGCTTGTCGAGGGCAGCCCGATCGATCTTGGCTGCGGCTGGCTGCATGGTGCCCGGACCAACGTCTGGAAGGCGATAGCCGAAGAGATCGGCTTTACGGTGGACAAGACGCCAGCTCCCTGGAGCGAAGGTGGGCAAAATCTCGAGGCAACGATGCCAGGCGGGCAAGAGGCAAGGGCTGCGATCGGTGCCTTCTTCGCGCACGCCGAGCAACGCCGCGGGGAAAAGCCAGACCCTGCCCTGTCCGATCTGCTCGAGCCCGACAACCCGTGGAATGATCGGGTTGAGGCTATCGGAACCTTTTTGAACGGCTCCCCGCTAGATCAAGCGTCACTCGAGGATTATAACAACTACCATCCCGGACCGGGTCCCGATTGGCGCATTCGCGAAGGCTACGGAGCGCTTGTTACCGCTTATTCCCAGCCTGTACCTGTCGCACTCGGCACCATCGTCACCCAGATCGATCATCGCACCGCGGATCACATAGCGGTCGAAACGAACCGCGGAACAATCCGCGCGCGCGCCGTCGTCGTTTCGGTCTCGACCAATGTGCTGGCAAACGAAGGCATTCGCTTCGACCCTCCCCTGCCGGAAAAGCTCGAAGCCGCAGCAAGCCTGCCGTTGGGGCTTGCCAACAAGCTCTTTCTGCACACCGGCACGACGGACGGTCTGCCCGTCGATGCGCACCTGATCGGCTCGCTACATCGAAGCGCGACAGGCAGTTACCAGCTCCGACCGTTCGGCAAGCCTGTCATCGAAGCTTATTTCGGCGGTCCGCTCGCCCACGAGCTCGAAAAGGCCGGGCAGGCCGCTGCGCTGTCTTTCGCGCGCGAGGAATTGGCCAGCCATTTTGGACATATCATTGCCGGCGAACTGGAAGTCGCCGCCATGTCCGCCTGGGCGGCAACGCCCCATATCGGTGGGTCCTACTCCTACGCCCGGCCGGGAGCATCGCCTCAACGCAGCATCCTTGCAGCTCCAGTCGACAACCGTCTGTTTTTTGCCGGCGAGGCCTGCTCGCCTTCTCGGTTTTCGACGGCGCACGGTGCTTATGAGACAGGAGCGGCGGCGGCAGAGAAGATTGCGACGTCAATTGCCGGGGGGGTAGGACGCAGTTAGAGGGATGAAACAAACTCCGCGGTGACATAGCTTCCACCGGTCGCTTGATTTCAAGCCGAAAGTCGGCACGATAGGGGTCAATCGTGCAGCGCAAAATGGATCAGTGATTTGACCGACCGAATAGATCCTCCCGGCGCCCCGGGAATAACGCCCCGTTGGACCTCAAGCGACAAGAGCGGGGTCGGAACTGCCGCGAACCCGGAGAGCAGGGTCTGGTTTACGGTCAGTCACGGCATCCTCAACGAGATTTACGCGCTGCGGCTCGATACCGCCTGCATCCGCGATTTCGGCTTCGTTGTCACCGCGCAGGATTATTTCTCGGACGAGAAGCGCGATGCGGACCATACGGTCGAAATGATCGAGGATGGTGTTCCCGCCTTCCGACTTGTCAACACATCGAGAGATGGCCGCTACAGGATAACGAAGATCATTTTGGCCGATCCCGACCGGGAAGTCGTCCTGCAGGACATCCGGTTCGAGGCACTGATCGGGCATCTGGCGGACTATCAGCTCCATGCGATCGTCGCGCCGCACCTGGTCAACGCCGGCAGCGACAACACGGCCTGGTATGCGGATTTCAAGGGGCACCAGCTGCTTTTCGCCGAAGGCAGGGGAACGGCGCTTTCAGTTGCCGCAACGGTTGCGTGGACGGCACGGTCGGCGGGCTATGTCGGCACGTCGGATGGATGGCAGACGCTGTCACGCGGAGAAGGACTGATCGCAGAGTTCGAACGCGCCGAAAATGGCAATGTTGCCATATCCGGTACGCTGGATCTTTCCTCCAGCAACGGCCATGCCCTGGTCGCAATCGGCTTCGGCTCTCAGCCCGAGGAGGCTGCCTTTCGTGCCATTCTCAGCCTGCAGCACGGCGTCGACCCCGCCTTGAAGCGTTACCGGGCGGGATGGCGGCAGTGGCAGCGCGGACTACTTCCCCTGGACGAGCCCCACGACGCCACTCAACTCAACAAATACCGCGTCAGTACATCCGTTCTGGCGACCCACCGCGACGACGCGTCCGGCGCGATCATCGCCAGTCTTTCCATCCCGTGGGGATCGAGCAAGAGCGACGACAATCTCGGCGGATATCACCTGGTCTGGACGCGCGACCTGGTCGAAACCGCTGGCGGACTGCTGGCGGCCGGCGCCAGCGAAGAGGCGAAAGCCGTTCTCGATTACCTGGTCGTGAGCCAGGAGACCGACGGTCACTGGGTGCAGAATTCCTGGCTCGACGGCCGTCCCTATTGGTATGGTATCCAGCTTGACGAGACTGCATTCCCGATCCTGCTCTATGACATGTTGCTGCGGGCCGACGTGCTCGGCCCCGCCGATGCCGTTCGCTATGAAAAGATGATCGAGAGCGCCACAAGCTTCATCATCCGCAACGGGCCCGCGACCCAGCAGGATCGGTGGGAGGAAGATGGTGGCTATTCGCCATTCACGCTTGCAGTCGAGATCGCCGGGCTTCTGGCCGCGGCGGACGCCATGGATGCGGCGGATCGGATAGATGTTGCCAACTATATCAGGCAAGTAGCCGACGGCTGGAACGAACAGATCGAAACCTGGACCTACGCAACCGACACCGAACTGTCACGCCAACTCGGTATCGACGGCTATTATATGCGGATCGGTTCTGCGACGGGGGACGGCTTGTCGAGCGCCCGCGGTCTCATTCCAATTCGCAACAGGGCTGATGTCAACGAAATGCTGGAAGCCGGAATGCTCGTCAGCCCCGACGCGCTTGCCTTCGTGCGCTTCGGCCTGCGCGCTGCCGACGATATAAGGATGGTGAATACCGTGGCGGCGATCGACGCGGTGTTGCGGCGCGATCTCCCGGCCGGCCCCTATTGGTATCGATACAACGACGACGGCTACGGCGAACAGCCCGACGGGTCACCCTTCGACGGGGCCGGAATTGGCCGACTGTGGCCATTGCTCACCGGAGAGCGCGCCCACTACGAGATCGCAGCCGGCAGGCTTGCCGAAGCAGAGCGGCTGCTTGCGACAATGGAGGCCTCCGCAAGTCCGGGCGGCCTGTTGCCCGAGCAGATCTGGGACGGCGAAGACATCCCCGAGCGGGAGCTGTTCCTCGGGCAGCCTTCCGGTAGCGCGATGCCGCTGGTCTGGGCCCATGCCGAACATATCAAGTTGTTGCGGTCGCTGCGCGACGGTGCAGTCTTCGATATGCCGCCCCAGACCTTTCGCCGCTACGTGAAGAGCAGGCCCGCACCCGCGCCGATCGTCTGGCGCAGAGCATCGCCGATCGGGCGGATCGACGTCGGGCGGGTCCTGCGGCTCGAGTTCATGGAGCCGGCGCGCGTTCATTGGTCGAAGGACGAGTGGTCGACGACCACCGACACGATTGCAACGGACACCGGACTGCAAACCTATCTCTGCGACCTGCCGACGCGGGACCTGAAACAGGGCTCAATCGTGCGTTTCACCTTATTCTGGTTGGCGCGAGATTGCTGGGATAGCGCCGACTTCGCCGTGGCCGTCGGAGCTGAAGGTTAGGCTACCTGTTCTCTCGGCAGATCCAGATTGATCCTCAGGCCCTTGCCCCACGACGGCGTGGTAAGCTCGATCGTCGCTGCAAGCCGGTCGACGATATCCGCGACGATGGCAAGGCCGAGCCCTGCCCCTTCGGTGTGCAGCGTATCGAGCCGATAGAAACGCTGGAAGACGGCTTCGCGCTGGTCGGCCGGGATGCCGGGACCATTGTCGCTGATGGACAGCCGGCATTCTTCAGGCCCTGAGGAGACCAAGACTTCAATCCGGCCGCCAGTAGGGGTGTATTTGATCGCGTTGTCGATGAGATTGCTGATCATCATGCGCAGCAATGACTCGTCGGTCTTTACCTCGGCCTGCTCGTCACCCTTGAGCACGGCGTCAAGCTGCCGTCCATTGAGCACGCTGCCGAACTCAGCAAGCACCGACGCGGCGACGTGATAGAGCGAAACGGGGACAAGCTCCAGCGGATGATGGCTGACCCTTGCCAACCGCAGCAGCTGTTCGATCAGATGCATGGCGCGATCGTTGCTGGCGACGAGATCGGAGACAATCGCCTGACGTTCCTTGTCCGTATCGACATTATCAAGCATTTGAAGAAGCAGCTTCACGCCGGCCTGCGGCGTCCGCAATTGATGCGCAGCAAGATCCGAAAACCGCCTTTCGAGCGTCAGGGAACGTGCAAGCTTTGACAGAAGCTGGTTGATCGAGCGGCCCAACGGCAGGAGATCGCGCGGCAGGTCTTCGACCGGAATGGCGGAAAGATCATCCGGCGATCGCGTCCGAATATCGCGCACGAGGCCGTGGATCGTACTAAGGCCGCTATTGATGCCGAGCCAGATCAGAAAGCCGATGATCGGGATCAGGATGAGCAGCGGGAAGAACAGATTGAGCAGGATATTGGCGACCAGCGTCTCTCTGAGAGCGACTTTTTCGCCGACCTCCATGACGATCGAGCTATTTGGGATCGGCAAAGTATAGACCCGCCACGTCTCGCCCTTGTAAGGCACGGTCGAAAAACCCTCCTTCTGCTGCGGCACCTCGGAAAGGAATGCGGTGCTGTTATAGACAAGGATCTGGCCATCGACCCATCCACGAAACATATGCGCATCCGCATAGTCGTCGGCGTCCTCGTTAAAGGCAAGCTGGTTGTCCATGTTGAAATCGATGTCGTCGATGCGCTTCGGTACGCGATCGAACGGCCGCTTCAACTTGTGCTGAAGCAGGCCCCACAGCACGTTCGCGTCGTTGATCAGCTGGGCATCGTAGATGTTATCGATCTCACGCGTCGCGCTGTTGAACGCAAAAGCGCCGACGATGACGATGGTGACGATCACCACTGGCGCTATTCTGAGGAACAGCTTGCGTGTCAGCGTCGAGGTATTCATCGTTCAATCATATATCCAACGCCGCGGATGGACTTGATGAGGTCCGCCCCGAGCTTCTTGCGCAAATTGTAGACCGTCACTTCGATCGTGTTACTCTCGACGGCGTTGTCAGCGTCATAGAGCGCATATTCTATGTCGTTCTTGGTGACGTAGCGACCATTTCGCTCCATCAGCAGCTTCAGCAAATGAAACTCCTTCGCCGTGGTATGAACCCGCGCGCCGTCCCTCAGGACCACCATTGCCGATGGATCGACCTCGACGTCGCCGCACCGGATGACGGTCTCAATTCGTCCTTCCCTTCGACGAATGAGCGCTCGCAACCTGGCCAAAAGCTCATCAAGGTCAAATGGCTTGACCATGTAGTCGTCGGCGCCCTCGTCCAATCCCTCGACCTTTTGGCGGGTTCCGTCTAGCGCGGTGAGCATCATGACCGGCACGCGGTTGCCTTTCTGGCGAATGCCCTTCAACACACCGATGCCACTGAGCTCAGGCAAATTTATATCGAGGATGACCGCCGCGAAATGAGAACTCTCCAGCGCCAGAAGGCCTGATTGGCCATCGCGGAGCCAGTCCACGCCATAGGCGTTCTTCTCCAGCGCCTTTTTCAGTGATGAGCCGAGAATATGATCATCCTCAACAAGCAATATCCGCACGATCCACCTCAATCCGTTCGAAAAATCTCATAGCCCGAATTGCGTCGAAACTGCGCCCGCAGATGGCCATGTGGTCCAATCTACCTTCATTTTTCAAAGGCGCCAGCAACAACCACAGGTCGCACAGCATATCCTGCACATTTCATTTCAACATCAGCTTGAGGTGTTAGGAGGCCTCGAACCTACTCGTCCGGAACGACGGCTGGATAATCCCTTGCCTGTCGGCGCCGGTAACCATGATGGCGGACAACGACCGAGCCGGCCCATTGGAGCACGAATGCACTCGTCTGTCAGCGAGAAAACCCCCGGATCTTTCGCTGTCGTCGCCTGCGCCGACGCCAGGATGCTGCCTGCGGCCTGCTGCGCCTTGCGCTCGGTCCACCAAAATCTGACAGCCGTCAAGGCGAGGCTGTTTCTTCTGGCAATAGATGTCGATGAAAACCAGGTCGTCGATATCGAAAATTTCGCCCGGCATCATTCCATCAGCATCGAGCTGCTGCGCGACACATCTCCCAAGGCGGAAGGCGCTTCGCTCGGCCGCTGGTCGCGCGCCACGCTGGCAAGGCTCTATCTGGACCTCAACCTTCCGTCCACCATAGAGCGGCTTCTCTATATCGATGCCGACGCCATCGCAGTGTCAGGGCTCGATAGTCTTTTCAATGTCGATCTCAAAGGCAAGCCGCTTGGCGCGGTCGATGACTATCTGATGCCCTTCTCCGCAAAGATCGAGCGTCGTCAGGAAAAAATCGGCATGCGGCGGGGTGCGCGCTATTTCAACGCCGGCATCCTTCTCTTCGATTGGCAGCAATGCCTGCGGCACGGCTTGATAAAGCAAGCAAGAGAGACCTTCGAGGCACAGCCGGAGATATTCGAGGCGCACGACCAGGATGTCCTCAATATCGCCTTCGAAGACAATTGGCAGGTACTGGACCCGCGTTGGAACGCCCAGACCGGCATCCTGCCTTTCATCAAGGAACCGGGCATACGCCATTTCACGGGCCGTAAGAAGCCGTGGCAGGCGACGGTTCCCTGGCCCCACCGCAAGATGAAGGCATATTATTCAAACCTTCTTCAAGACACGCGATGGGCGTCGTTCTGTCAGCCATCCTCGCGGCTTTCCGAGATGGGAGGCCTGGTATCCTACTGCTTTACAAGACTGACGACGCGCTCCAAGGCGACGAAGGTGCGCCATTATTTTGCCGGCGCCACCGAACAGGCTCGGCCGTCTCCACAGCCCTTATCCGGCCAACCAGCCATCTGATCGGGTGACGGCAAGCCATGACAGACGAAAGAAGGCTTGATCCCATTTTCTGCTAATGCGAAGGCAATCCGTCGCTTAGCCCACGCATCGAAGAAGATCAGAGCGGATGCCTTCGAAACCACTACCGGTCTACGTCATCAATATCGACCGCACCTATCATCATTTTGTCGATATCCTTGAACAGGCAGCAGATGTTGCGGTTGAGGTGCAGCGCATTCAAGGCGTAGACGGTTCGCTGATCCCGCGCGAGACCTGGGTCGATGTCGATCACAGGAAATTCGTTCGCCGTCACGGCAGAACGATCCTGCCGGGGGAGTATGGCTGCTACCGCAGCCATCTGATGGCGCTTGACCAATTCGTGAAAAGCGGCAGGGAAGCAGCGGTCATCATAGAAGATGACGTTTCGTTCGAGGCAGATCTGCCTGCAAGAGCAGATGCCTTGAGAGCAGCACTTCCCCTCGCCGAAGTCATCAAGCTCATGAACCATCGCTGGCCGGGATTTCGGCCGCTTGCGAAAACCAATGAAGGCGATGTGGTAGGCCGCTGCCTTTTCGGACCACAGGGGTCAGCCGCGGGCTATATAGTCACGCACCGCGGAGCCGAGAAACTTCTGAAATCAATGCGTGTCATGTCCTTGCCGTTCGACGTTGCGCTTGAGCGCGGCTGGGACATGAAATTGGCGATCTACTCAACCGCCAGCAATATGTTGAAATTCGATGGCACTCGCAGCACGACATTGATCGGCACGCGCAGCGACTATCGCGCGGCGAAGCTTCGGCCCATTGGCCGCCTTCGGGCCTACCTTTTCCGCACCAGCGAACTGTTTCGGCGTCTGGCGTTCGTCTTGCTCAGCTAAGGACGCTCAATTTGAACCCGGCATCTCTCCCGCAAGTCAGAAAGGCTGGCGCGTCTGTTCTGTTCCGGTCTGCGGCCGGTCGATGTTAGAGGCGCGCAGCAGGCGGCTCGTCGACGAAACCAGCTTGGACAGAAGCTCGCTTCCATCAGCCGAAGCCTGGGTGCGCTCCAGCCTGTCGAACTCGTTTGAAGCCTGGACCCAATGTTCAAAATCGCGGCCGGCCGGGCGACCGCCCGCTTCCCACAGGGCATAAGCACGTTTGCTGATCCAGTCTTGTCTGGAACGGTTCATGGCGGACCTCTGGAGGCTTGTGAAAATGCTCGATACTCCGCCTTAACGCCAGGAACTCGAAGCAGTTCCAGCCATTGAAAAATGTTGTCCAGGCTTGATGCGACCAACGAACACGACCATTGAATTTGAAACTTTTTCGCTCGCCATGTGTTCGATTGCCAATGACTATCGCCGCCAAGGAACAGGCCGGCGCAAAACAGAAGACGGTCGCAGCATAGCCTAGGAGACGCTGGTGGAAGAAAAACAGAGGGCCAAATATTCGAAGGAGGAAAAGCGGTTGCAGGCCGAAAATGCAACCCGGGTCGCCGCCGAGGAGGCGGAAACTACAAAGAAAGCGAGGGACGCCAAGACTGCCCGTTTGCGGGAGTTGCGGTTGGCAAAGGAGCGCGAAGAGCAGTCCAAAGGCAAGCAGGAGAAGAAATAGGGGACGCAAGCCTGGCAAAGGGATCGCCTCGCTGCGCGATGTGGCGCGGCTCAATACCGGTGGGCGGACAATCAAACTTATAACTGTGAAAGTTTACACCTATATAGGCTACCTCTAGTCCAATCGCCTCTGACAGGAAAAGCAATGCCCACAGTTTCGCGTCTCGCCCATCTGGCTTTCATATTCGTTTTTGCTCTGGCGGCCTCCTTCGCCACCTTCGACGATGCGCAGGCCCGGCGTGCTGGCGGTGGCGGCTTCGGCAGTCGCGGGACGAGAACATATTCGGCTCCGCCGACGACCAGCACCGCGCCGACCACGGCCGCTCCCATACAGCGCTCGATGACGCCACAGCCGACGACGACGCCGCAAGTGGCGCCCCAACCGGGCATCACTACTCCACGCCCGGGATTTTTCAGCGGCTTTGGGCGCTCGATGATCGGCGGCCTGCTGGTTGGCGGCCTCTTTGGCATGCTGCTTGGACAGGGCTTCGGTGGCGGCTTCGGCTTTCTCGGAATGCTGCTGCAGATCGCCCTGGTTATCGGAGCTCTGATGTTGGCGGTCCGGTTCTTCGCCAATCGTCAGCAATCGAGCGCCGCTGCGGCGAGCCCGCGCAGTTCCTTTGGTGGACCGCCGCCGGCAAATACCTCGTTCCACATTCCGACGATCGGTGCCTCGGCGGCCCCTGCTCAACCACGGTCCAGCGCGCCCGATGAGATCGGATTGCGCCAGACCGATCTCGATCGCTTCGAGCAGCTTTTGACTGAGATACAGACCGCCTATGGCAAGGAGGACTATGGCACCATCCGGGCGCTGACGACGCCCGAGGCAATGTCCTACCTTGCAGAGGAGCTTGGCGAGAACGCGACCAAGGGTGTGCGCAACAGCGTTTCGAATGTCCATCTGCTCCAGGGCGACGTCGCCGAAGCCTGGCACGAGGACAATGCCGACTACGCCACGCTGGCCATGCGTTACTCGAGCGTCGATGCCATGCTCGATCGCACCACCGGCCGGCTTGTCGATGGAGACGATCGCAATCCAAGCGAGGCCACCGAGCTTTGGACCTTCGTCAGAAAACCGGGATCCGATTGGAAACTCTCGGCTATTCAGGGAACAGAAGTCGCAAGGCATTAGGCGGCTGCCCGGTTTCTGACTTAGATAAGCCTCAATTGATACGGAGAAATTGGTTATCGGCGTTGGCCAGCTTGGCTCGTTGCGGCTCAGAGGTTTTCGGGCCGCCAAACTCTCCGTGTCCGACACAGCAGCTTATCTCAAATTAATAAGGTAGGGAGACTCCGATGGCTAAAGGGCAAGTGAGAAGCAACCGGGAAACTAGAAAGCCCAAGAAGGATAAGGCCGAAAAGTCCGTCTCAGCGGTGGGTTCGCAGGTAAAGCTTGCAGAGAGCGGCCTGAAGCTCGGCAAGAAGGACAAGAGCTAACGCCACCGTCGATTTTAGCTCCTAGCATTGTTTGGAAAATCCGCTCGAGGGGTTTTCCAAACAGCCGTGTTTTGTCACGAAGCTTCGCGTGTCGTTCGGCCAAATGTCGCGGCCTGGAAGCTGCGTCATGTCGCACCATTCGATTGCAGCGATCTCCCGGCCACAAATAATTGGTTTGGAACAAGCTAAGCAGCGAAAAAACACACCGCCTTTTGCGTCTTAGCGATTGATCTCAACTCATTGAAAAAGATGCGCCTTTTTGTTCGACGCAGGGGCTGCTGAACCGCGCGCGACAGTGCGCGCAACTGTCCAAGATCGGACCAGCGGTGAAAACCATCTTGCCCTTGCGTGTGAAATCTCTATTTTCAACAGCGTCGATTTTGATGAACTGTGTTCGATGCAAAGCTCCAAGCGTGCCTGTGACCAACCTCCTCGCAATTTCGATCAAACGAGCCGTGTGACAACGGCTTTCATTCGACGCCAATAAAAGGGAGAGCGTTCATGCCTTCAGGCACAGTTAAGTGGTTCAACAGCACCAAGGGTTTCGGCTTCATCGAGCAGGATGGCGGCGGACCTGACGTGTTCGTGCACATTAGCGCAGTCGAGCGTTCGGGCCTGGGATCCTTGAAGGATGGCCAGAAGGTCAGCTTCGAAGTTGTGCAGGACAAGCGTTCCGGCAAGTCTTCGGCAGATCAGCTGCGCGCAATCTAACCGCTTTTTTTGGTTGACGCGTAACCCGCGTCTGCCGATCGAAATGAAAAAGAGGCCGGTTCGACCCGGCCTCTTTTTTTATTGAGCCAAGTTGGACGATCAATCCTGGCGCTGCTTGGCATTGCCCTTCGGCTTGCCCGGACCCGCGCGGTTGCCGTCTTTCTTGAAATCTGGCTTGAAGTCGGGCTTGCCGGCCTTCTTTGCCCAGGGCTTCGTGTCTGTCCAGGGCTTCTTGTCTGCCGGCTCTGCCATTTTTTCCGCAAGCGTCAGCCCGCGCTCCGGCTTGCGCTCGAACTTTTGCGCCGGCCTCACGTCGTCGCGCGGCGGCCGGTTGTTGGCGGGAAACGATCTCTTCGGCGCTCCGCCATCCTGGTTGCCACGCGACAGGTCCGGCGCGCCATCAAGCGTCTTGACGCGAATGCCCTTTTCCAACGTCTTGTTCGGGCCGATTGCCGCGAGAAACCGCTCGGCTCCATCGGCCGAAAACTCGACATAGGTTTCCTCCGGCTGCATCTTGATAGCGCCGATATCCCGCTTGGTGAGATCGCCGTAGCGGCAGATCATCGGGATCAGCCAACGGGGCTCGGCGCTCTGCTTTCGACCGACGGACAGCGAAACCCAGACCCCGTCGGTGAAATCCGCGCGAGCGGCGGGACCATCCTCGCGTGGCGCTGAGAACTCGTCGCGGCGGCCCTTCTTGCGCTCGTCAGGGATAGCGACATCAACCAGATCTTCCGGCGCCGAATGGCCGGCGCGGTACTGGCGCAGAAATGCTGCGGCAACCTGCTCGGCGCCGTGACGCTCCAGAAGCTGGGCAACAACCGTCTTTTCCTCATCGCGAAGAACCTCCGTCAGGACGGGGTCGGCAAGGAGGCGCTCATCGTCGCGGGCATTGACGTCGTCGGCAGACGGCGGCTTGGCCCAGGTTGCGCTAATGCGGGCATTTTCGAGCAGGCGCTCGGCGCGGCGGCGTGCGCTGCTGGGCACGATCAGAGCACTGACGCCCTTTCGCCCTGCGCGGCCGGTGCGGCCGCTGCGATGGAGCAGCGTATCCGGATTGGTCGGCAGGTCGGCATGGATCACAAGGTCAAGGCCTGGAAGATCGATGCCGCGAGCGGCAACGTCTGTTGCGATGCAGACGCGGGCCCGGCCGTCGCGCATGGCCTGAAGCGCATGGGTACGCTCATTCTGGCTTAGCTCGCCGGAAAGGGCCACGACGGAAAAGCCGCGATTATTGAACCTGGATGTCAGGTGGTTGACGGCTGCGCGTGTCGAGCAGAAGACGATCGCGTTTTGGGCCTCGTAGTAACGCAGGACATTGATGATCGCGTTTTCGCGGTCGGTGCCGGCAACGGTTAGGGCGCGGTATTCGATATCAACGTGCTGCTTTTCCTCGGCGGTCGTGCTGATGCGGACCGCATCGCGCTGATAGCTCTTGGCGAGCGTTGCGATCGAACGCGGCACGGTTGCCGAGAACATCAGCGTCCGTCGCTCCGCAGGAGATGCCTCGAGGATGAACTCCAGGTCTTCGCGAAAGCCAAGATCGAGCATCTCGTCGGCTTCGTCGAGGACAGCTGCCTTGAGTTGCGAAATATCGAGCGAGCGGCGGCGAATATGGTCGCAAAGCCGTCCGGGTGTTCCGACAACGATATGGGCGCCGCGCTCAAGCACACGTCGCTCGCTGCGCATGTCCATACCGCCCACGCAGGACGCGATGACTGCGCCAGTCAGCTCGTAGAGCCATTCCAGCTCGCGCTTGACCTGGAGCGCCAGCTCACGGGTCGGGGCGATGACGAGCGCCATGGGGGCGCCCGCATTGCCGAAACGATCCTTGCCGCCAAGCAACGTCGGCGCAAGCGCCAGGCCGAAAGCGACGGTTTTGCCCGATCCCGTCTGGGCTGAAACCAGCGCGTCGGCGCCGTCCAGCTTCGGATCGAGCATCTGCGTTTGCACCGGGGTCAGTGCTTCGTAACCGCGTTTTTTCAACGCCTCGGCAATCGCCGGAGCGATCCCTTCGAACTGTGTCATGTCTTGTCTTTCGGAATTCGGTTTTCGCGCGCCGGACTATGATCGGGATCGGGCAGGCGCAGATCGCCGCGGCCAACACGTCGCGGGCCTGTTCATTGCCGCGCTACATACGCGCTTCGCTTGGAAAAGTACAGAGCGGCAAAGAGCCGAGCCGGCGTTTGATGATGAAATCGGATGGCGAGGCCCGACCGAGCATGTTCTGCAGCCGCAACAGCTAGCGCTGCATCGTCTCGGCCGGCCGTTCGGACTGGTGCAGGCGCATCATCGCGCCCTGGACGTGGTCCTGGAATTCCATGATCTGCACCCGCATTTCCGCGTCGGAAAAACCAAGCGTCAGCAATTCGTCGGCCAGTGCGCGGCATTGAGAACGCCAATAGACAACGGCCTCTTCGCCATGCTTGCCGTCAAGCTCCTCGGCGCAGCACGCAATCAGCCTCGAGCGCGCCGACAGCGGAAAGGCGATAATCCGGCCATGCGTCGCCGCGGAAGGAAGGTCTTGATGAGCGGCGGCCATTGATTCGTTCTCCTGAGCGTCATCCTTCTCTACAGAGATTGTGATTAATGCTTCGTTTCCAAGCCGTTGGATCGCACTTCTAAGGCGAAAAATGCATTGCATGGGTCAGCCTGCAGCGCTGGTGCCCCTCTGCCTGGCGACATTCATCTCCGAACGCTCCCTGGCAAGATCACTGACCGCGGAGCGCAACGCCGGATGGCGCGACATGAAAATATTGAAGTCGCGCCGCTCCAGGACCAGGAACTGGCAGAAATCGACCGCAACCACGTCTGCCGTCCGGCGCCCGCCGGTCAGAAGTGCCATCTCTCCGAAGAACGAACCGGCAGAAAGGCGAACATTGCCGTTTTCCAGGTGAACCTCGACGGCACCCGATGCAACAAAGTACATGCCGTCTCCGCGGTCGCCGACCCTGAGCACCCGATCGCCGGGGGATGCCGACTTCGGGCGGAACAGCAGAAGAAGCTCTTCCTGCGAATGCTCGTCCACATCAGAGAATATCGGGAAGGTCTCGGCCAGCTGCTGGATCTCCAGTTGATGCAGGCGGTTTCTTTCCTCGCTGGCGATCCGGTTGTTTTCGAGTTCGAAGGAAAGCGCCTCGTGCCTTTCACGGCCATGCCGCTGCGAGAGCTGTGGCCAGGCTGCGTAGAAGTGTGTCCGCAGGGCTTCCGCCGCCAGAAAGTATAGCGGATTGATCGTTATCGAGAGGATGGCGGCAGCAAGGATGACGTCCTGTCCCTCGCGCGGCAACAGGCCAAGCGAAACGCCTAGGCCAGCCAGGATGAACGAGAACTCGCCGATCTGCGCCAGCCCTCCGGCAACCGCAAAGCCAAGGCCGATCGGGTAGCGCAACAGGATGACGATGAAGAACGACAGCAGCGATTTTCCAACGATGATCAGCGCCAGTGCGCCGACGACGGCTATCGGGTTGCGAACGAGGATCGATGGATCGAACAGCATTCCGACGGAGACGAAGAACAGCACCGAAAATGCATTCTGCAAAGGCAGGGAGTCTGCCGCCGCCCGGTGGCTGAGATTGGATTCACTCATGACGACGCCGGCGAAGAAGGCGCCGAGCGCAAAGGATATGCCGAAGATCGCTGTCGACCCGAAGGCGATGCCAAGGGCGATGGCGAGAACCGACAGCGTGAAAAGCTCCCTTGAACCCGTACGCGCCACAAGCGTCAGGAGCCACGGCACCACCCGCGGCCCGAGTACGATGGCGATGATGGCAAAGGCAATGACCTTGACCAGCGTCAAACCGACCGTTGCCATGATCTGCATGCCGTTCACGTCGGCAGCGGATCCCGCCGCACCTTCGGCATGTCCGCCGAGAACCCCTGCCAAGGCCGGCAGCAGGACCAGGGCCAGAACCATCACCAAATCCTCGACGATCAGCCAGCCGACCGAGACGCGGCCCTCGACGGCATCGACGAGATTGTGCTCCTCCAGCGTTTTCAGGAGGACGACGGTGCTGGCGACGGAGAGGCTGAGGCCGAAAACGACACCGGCGCCGAGGCTCCATCCCCACATCCAGCAAAGGCCGATACCCAGAAGCGTCGCAAGGACGATTTGGATGATCGCTCCGGGCATGGCAATTCCGCGAACCGCCAGAAGATCGGACGTTGAAAAATGCAGCCCCACCCCGAACATCAGCAGGATCACGCCCATTTCGGCGAGCTGACCGGCAAGATTGCTGTCGGCCACGAACCCTGGCGTGAAATGGCCGATGACGACGCCGGCCACGAGATATCCGACCAGCGGCGGCAAGCGCAGGCGATCGGCGACATATCCGAACAGCGCTGAGGACACGAAGCTGATGGCAACGGTCGCTATCAATCCGACTTCGTGGTTCACGCCTGCCGTTCCATATTTTAGCCCTATCTTGACAAGGAGCCGAAGCTAGCATCGTGCGGTTGACGAAGTCCACCGGTGAACGGCATGTCTGGCGGGCTAGTCCTTTCGCCTGTGCGTTTCGACGCCCACGCCGCTCACATCCACCGGCTGCTCCCAGCCGAAGACGCTGCGTCCACCGAACTGCGCGGAATTCTCGAATTCACCCGCGATAATTTCCTTGAGGTCGGGACCGGTCACATATTGTTCGAGCCGACGCGACTGATCATCGAGACGTCTTAATGCCTCGAGCTCCTCGGTTTGCCCGAGCCTGCCTTTGTGCACGGCCGACTTCATGACCTTGATTGTTTCATCATAAACCTTCAGCGCAACGGGGAAGGGGTGGCGGTCCTTGCCGCCATGGGCAAGCGAGAAGCGCGCGGGATCGGAAAAGCGACAGGGCGCGCCATAGACAACTTCGGCAACCATCGCCAATGCCTTGACGGTGCGGGCGCCGACGCCGGGCACAAGCAGCAACTGTTCGAAATCTTCCGGGCCGCGATCGGCGGCAGCCGCCAGATTGCCGTGCAAGCGCCGCATGATCACATCACTCTCGCGTACGTCGTGGTGCGCGGGCATGATGAGATAGGGAAGCATGAGCTGATCCGACGCCTTCGTGGCGACGGGCTCAATGCGCGACAGTTCCAGAGCCGCCGCCTCCCGGGCGATCCCGTCTGGCCCGAGGGTTGCGAGCAGATCGAGCTGGCCTTTTCGGGACACATCCGCCCGGCGGTCGGCGAGATTGACGATCTGCCCCTGCCCTCGGCCTTCGATTGCCGCGTGCGGCGAATCGATGAAGCTCTTCAGCCCCTCCGATATCCAATGATAACGCCGCGCCTGCCGGAGGTCCCCGTTCATACCCTGCTGCACGACGACCCAACGGCCATCATCCGTGACGATGAAGCCGTGCAGATAGAGATCGAAGCCATCCTGGACTGCAGCGCTGTCGACCTTGGCAACAAGCCGGCTTGCTGTCGCCATCGCCTCACCGTCGATGCCGACGCGATCGCCGATCGCCAACAATTCGCCGGGTGTCTTTCGCGATTGCGCGCCACGCCCGCCGCAGACATGGATGCCCAGTTCGCCGGAGAGCGGTGTGAGCCCGCGCTTGAGTGCGCCAAGCACGCTGGTGGTAATGCCGGAGGAATGCCAGTCCATGCCCATGACGGCACCGAAGGACTGGAACCAGAAGGGATGGGCGAGCCGGCGAAGAAATTCGTCGCGCCCGTAGTGCTGGATGATCGCCTCGGCAATGACGGCGCCAAGCCGGGTCATACGGTCGCCGAGCCACTTCGGCACCCGACCCCCATGCAGCGGCAGATCGGCGCTCCCTGCCCTTTGCGTCATTGCTTACGGTCCCCTCACTTCAGCAAATCATTTGCTGACATATAATGCCAATCGACGGGCGCGGGAACCAGCCTCGTCCGGGGCAAACGGGCCGGCGGCAATTGCCGCCGGCCCGTATCATCAGACATCACGCCGGCAGCTGGAAGATGACGTTCGCCACGAGCACAACCGCAAGGCCTGCCGCCAGTGCCAGGTAAGGCAGGATGCCCGCCTTCTTAACGCCCAGGTCCTGGCCGACCAGCCCGAGATCATCCATCGCACCTTCCGGGAACCGGCCGCCATCGCGAACGAAGTGACGATAGGCAAAGACCGGCAGGATGAGCGCTGCGAAGATGAAGCCGACCCACAGGGCGTTGGAATAGCCCCAGACCTTGGCACCGGCGCCGAGGAACAGCGCGTTGACGAAGGCAAGTACGGTATTAAGGCCGATGAGCCAGGTCGGCGCCTTCCACGGCCGCTCGACATGGCCAGAATCCATCCTGTGGATCCAGCCGGCATTGAGGTTCAGGAAGTTGAAGATGATATAGCCGACATTGGAGACGGCGAGCACGAAGAAATAGCCCGCGGTGTCGGAAGCGATCGCCAGCAACAGGAGATTGAAGGCGAAATCCGTCCACATGGCGCGCGTTGGAGCGCCGTGTTCGTTGACGTGATCGAGATATTTCGGAAGCCAGCCATCCTTGGAGCCCTGGTAGAGCGTCCGCGACGAGCCTGCCATTGCGGTCATGATCGCAAGGATCAGCGCCATGATCATCAGGATAACCAGCAGCTGGGTGACGATCTTGCCACCATGGACGAGGCCGGCCAGAGCTTCTGCAACACCCGACCCATCGACAATGCCAGGGGAAAGCATGCCGGAATGACCGAGCACACCCTGGAAGGTGAAGGGGATCAGGAAGAAGAACAGGCAGCACAGAAGGCCGGAATAGAAGATCGCCTTGAACGTGTCGGTCTGCGGGTTCTTCAGCTCCCGCGTATAGCAGACCGCCGTTTCGAACCCGTAGGTCGACCAAGCGGCGATATATAGCCCACCGAGGAAGAGCGTCCAGCCACCATTGCTCCAGGTACCATCCGTGGCAGCGTAAGCGGCCGTCGGCGGCAAAAGGTTGGTGACGTTGATCATGTCGATCTGGCCGCTGAAGATCGGGAACAGGCCGATGATCAAAAGCGGCACGAGGACGATGATCGCAAGCCATTTCTGCACATTGGCAGTGCCGAGAATGCCGCGATGCTGGATCGCGAAGATGATCAGCATAAGGATGCCACCGATGATGAAGGTCGCATTGAGGCTGGCCTTGGCAAGGAACGGAATATCGAAGGTCACCAGCGACCAGCTGCGAATGGCAGGGGTAAAGGCAGCAACGCCATCAGCCGAAATCAACGCAGTGATTGCGTCCTGCGGGCTTTTGCCGGCATTTGCCGCAAGCCATTCCGCAACGCGAGGACTGTCAGCCGTTATGCTGCCGGCATGCGCGGTGATCCACTCAACGACCATCTGCGAGTCTGCACCCGGGATCGGGAAGAGCGCGTTGAGAATATAGCCGGCTGCGATGGCGCAGCCGAGTGACAGCACAGGCGACCAGGCGAACCAGTTGCACCAGACCGAGAGCGGCGCGATGAATTTCGAATAACGCAGCCAGGCGGTGGCACCGTAGACCGACGCACCGCCGGATTTGTTGGCGAACATGCCGGCGATCTCGGCATAGGTGAAGGACTGCAGGAACCCCATGACCATGGAGATGATCCACACGACGAAGGCAAGCTTGCCTGTCGTCCCGGCGATACCGCCGATCGAGAACAGCACAAGCGGCGGAACACCGGCGGCCACCCAGAAGGCGCCCTTCCAATCCAGCGAGCGGATCAACCCGCCGCCTGACGCGGCATCGGACCCTTCGGTCTCAACGATAGCTACCATAAACAGTCTCCTCGACCAGTTTGCCGTATCGCGCGGTATGCGCGTTCCCTTATTTTTTGTTGATCGCGCAGGTCTGTTTGCTGGGCCAGCGGCGTCATGAAAGCGCCTCTGGCCCGGTTCCCGTTACAAGCTTTTTTAACCTTCGCTTATTCTCATAGTGAATTTTTTTTCTTAAGGGTCAAGTCCGTCTTTGTTTCTCAACCGCATTTCCGGTGATATAAGAGCGGGAAAATCAGGGAAAACGGCGTTCGCCGGAGGACAAGATGCACGAGCCCGGAACCGTTCTGCAGCCACCGCGCGCAAGCAAGATATATCGGCCCGGTTATGCTGCATTGGCGGCCGGTACTGAGCGATACCGCGTCAAGGGCCGTGGCTCGACCGTCGTGAAGGTCGGCGTCGGCGACAAGGTGACCGTGGCGGACGTCGAGGGATGCCAGCTTTGCGAGGTCAGCTTCGTCGACAGAAACGGCCGGTTCGAGCCGGCGGCTCTCGGGGTTCCGTTTTCCGGGCCTGCAATCGGCCTTCGCGACATTCTGTCGAGCGACAGTGAAGGCACCCGGCGAACGCTGGCGGCACTTGAGCGACGCGGCGTCGATCTTGGTAAGGCCATGGCTCTCACACTTTTCGGGGGCACCTCGTCGTCAGGCGCGTCGGCGGAGCTGACGATGGCACTCGACGGGCTGCTAATCGTCGCAGCCCCCGGCGGCCCGATGGATGCGGAATTGCAGAACACCGCGACCGCGATCGAGGTCTCGATCACGCGCGCGCGTCGCATCCGCACTTATGAGGAGCAGCTTCCCGAGCCGATGGCTGATCCACTACAGGAGCTGCGGATAAAGGCGGCGACGGCCTCGGCCTATTTTGTCAAGGCAGGCGAATTCATCCAGATCATCGACGTCGCAGGCCGCCAATGCACCGACTTTCAGGCATTTGCGGCGCGCAAGGTAGACAAGGGTCTCGACAGAGCGCTCGACGCGACCGTCACGCGCACCCTGCTGGGGCGCAGCTATCCAACGCCGGGGCTTCCCTCCAAGGGATTTGATCGCGACTTCGAGCCGCTGGTCGAGATCGTGCAGGATACGGTCGGCCGGCACGACGCCTTCGCCACTGCCTGCAATTCCCGCTATTACGATGACATGGGCTACCCCGGCCACGTGAACTGCACGGACAATTTTAACGCGGCGCTCGCGCCCTATGGCATCGCACCGCGTAAAGGCTGGGAAGCGATCAACTATTTCTACAACACCAATATCGATCATCAAAACCAGCTTTATCTCGATGAGCCCTGGTCGCGTCCCGGCGATTACGTTCTCATGCGGGCGCTGACCGATCTCGTCTGCGTCTCCTCGTCCTGTCCCGACGATATCGACGCGGCCAATGGCTGGGACCCGACCGACATCCACGTCCGGACCTATTCGGACAGCCAGAAATTCACACGAGCGGTGGCAATCAGAATGACCCCGGATGCAGAGCCAGAAATGACGCAAGAAACGGCCTTCCACCCCCGTCTTTCAGGTATGACGCGAAACTATTCCGAATATCGCGGCTATTGGCTGGCGAGCCGGTTCAACAATGACGGACCAATCGAGGAATATTGGGCTTGCAGGGAACGCGCCGTGGTCATCGACCTGTCGCCGCTTCGAAAATTCGAGGTGACCGGACCGGACGCGGAAGCGCTGCTACAATACTGCATGACGCGGGACATCCGCAAATTGTCGCCAGGCCAGGTGGTCTACACCGCCATGTGCTATGAAAACGGCGGCATGATCGACGACGGCACCATTTTCCGGTTGGCGCAAAACAACTTCCGCTTCATCGCCGGCGACGACTTTTCCGGCATCTGGCTGCGCCAGCAGGCTGAAAAGATGGGCTTCAAGGCCTGGGTTCGCTCATCGACCGACCAGATGCACAACATCGCCGTCCAGGGACCGAAGAGCCGCGAGATCATCAAGGAGATCGTCTGGACGGCGCCTGTGCAGCCGGCGATCGGCGAGCTTGAATGGTTCCGCTTTGCCGTTGGCCGCATCGGGCATTTCGAAGGCGCTCCGGTGGTTGTCTCCCGCACCGGCTACACCGGCGAACTCGGCTATGAAATCTTCTGCCACCCAAAGGACGCCCTCACCGTCTTCGACGCTGTGTGGGCCGCGGGTCAAAAGCACGGCATTAAGCCGATGGGCCTCGAAGCGCTCGACATGGTGCGCATCGAGGCAGGCCTGATCTTCGCGCATTATGAATTTACCGACCAGACCGACCCCTTCGAGGCCGGCATCGGCTTCACGGTGCCGCTGAAGTCGAAAACCGAGGATTTCATCGGCCGTGACGCCCTGATCGGTCGAAAGGAAAACCCGCGCTACAAGCTGGTCGGCCTCGACATCGACGCCAACGAAACCGTCGTCCATGGCGACACCATCCATATCGGCCGCGCCCAGATCGGCGTCATCACCAGCTCCACCCGCTCGCCGATCTTGAAAAAGACGATCGCGCTGGCACGGGTCGATGTCTTGCTTTCTCAGGTCGGTACAGAGGTAGAAATCGGCAAACTCGACGGCCATCAAAAGCGTCTGCCGGCAGTGATCGTGCCATTTGCGCACTACGACCCACAGAAGCTGAAGCCGCGGTCTTGAGCGGCTACCCAGCCTTGTGGTTGGCTTCGATATATTTTCGAAGCGCCGCATTCATTCGTGTCCGGTACCTACGCCCATTGGCGCTGAAATGATCCAGATAACCGCTCCGCGCTCGATCTATGCGATACGGAAAATTCGACCACGAACGCTGGCGAGCATGTCGTACCTGGTTTCGCCGTAGTCCTTGCGATCATCGACTGCGACTTTCCGTTCGGCATCCAGGAAACCGATCAGAACCTCAGCAAAATCGATGCCCCGTTCACCTAGCGTCCGATCGCGTTTTTGCGGGTGCCAATCAAATTCCATCAGACGAATAGGGGAGAAATCTAGACTTTCGTCAAGATTTCTCCCCTTCGAAAGGTCAAATTTTCAGTTCTTCAAATAAACATCCAGCGTATCATCCATCGCTTCAAGCCACGGCGTGTGGTGCTTTGGCGCCATGTTGCCGGTCATCAAGGAGCGGTAGCCGTTGTCGCGGAAGCCCATGATGCTTTCGACCTTGTGGTGTTCCCACTCCATGAAGGTCTGGTTGATCCCTTCGATGTCGAAATTCGGATAATCCGTCTCCTCGAGAAGTTCTTTCACATAATCGCCCTGGAACCAGATCATCTGCTCTGCATCCTCGAGCCCATCCTCGCGGGTTCTCCAGGCATCGAAATGGGCCTTCATTTCCGCAGCTCCTGGCACCTTGATGCGACCGAGAATGACATCTCGGGCGTACCATGCCTGGGCGTCGAACATGTTGAACGTGTAGAACTGGTCCTGCATGCCGATATAGAACAGCTGCGGATTTTTCTCGTAGACGACGCCCTTATAGAGGTCGTCGGCCCAGAGCCTATTGGCGGTCTTGAGGCGAAGACTATCCGGCAGGAAAGGGAAATGGTGGAGATAGCCGGTGCACAGGATCAGCGCGTCGACTTCCTTGGTCGTCCCGTCCTTGAAATGGGCCATCTTGTTTTCGAGTTTCTGCAGCAGCGGCCTTTCCTCGAAGCGCTCCGGCCAGGCAAAGCCGATCGGCTTGCTCCGATAGCTGACGGTCACGGACTTGGCGCCGTATTTCCAGCACTGCGAACCGATGTCCTCAGCCGAATAGCTGCGGCCGACGATCAGGATGTTCTTGTCCTTAAATTCGAGCGCATCGCGGAAATCGTGGGAATGGAGCACGCGTCCGCCGAAGGTCGAGACGCCTTCGAAATAGGGTACATTCGGCGTCGAGAAGTGGCCGCTTGCCACGACGACATAGTCGAAAAGCTCGTCATACATCCGGTCGTTGACGCGATCATGCGCGGTGACTGTGAATTTTTTGGTCGCTTCGTCGAAGGTGACCATGCGCACGGGGGTGCTGAAGCGCACCCAGTCGCGAACCTTTGCCTTCTCGACACGACCCTTGATGTAATCCCAAAGTACGGCGCGCGGTGGATAGGAAGCGATCGGCTTGCCGAAATGTTCCTCGAACGAATAATCGGCAAATTCCAGGCATTCCTTGGGTCCGTTCGACCAGAGGTAGCGATACATGCTGCCATGGACCGGCTCACCATATTCATCGAGGCCGGTGCGCCATGTGTAGTTCCAAAGCCCGCCCCAGTCCGCCTGCTTTTCAAAGCAGACGACTTCGGGAATATCCGCGCCCTTTTGCGCGGCCGATTGAAACGCTCTCAATTGAGCAAGGCCAGACGGCCCTGCGCCGATCACGGCAACTCTTGTCATTCCAGTTCCCTCTTTTTTGATTGGTCTTCACCGGCAAGGCAGGTCAATCCGGGAAAATTCCCGGACTGGTCGGCAGGCCGTCATCATAGGTCTTCAGCCAGTCGATCGCCATCTGGCGATAGCGGGTCATGCCCTTGTAGTCGGCGATCTCGTCCGGCAGGGTCGCAAGCACCCGCGGCAGCCGCCTTCCCCATTTTGGAACCGTCACCAGTTCGTTGAGACTAATTAGATAGCAGCGGATGACGAACAGTATGGCGTTCGAACGCGGTAGGCGCCACAGGCTTTGCAGCTCGACGCGCAGGTGCAGCTTCTCGCCGATATTCTCTGGCGTGACCGTCAGGCGGTCGGGGCCCCATTTGTGATAATTCTCGGGGCTGGTGTCGAGGCGCGGATTGATCGTCATCGTCCAGTTCAGCCGCCGGGTGGGTTTGCCCTGCTGCAGGTTCAAGAGGAATTTCAATGCGCGGTCGAAGACACCGATCTGATGGGCGAGCGGCACCGGCCCGTGCCATTCCATGAAATTCATGCCGATGTCGAAATCCAGCGACCAGTCGGCCTGAGTGGTCACCATACCGGCGTCCATCCACAGATTGCCGTCGCGTTGGTCGACGATGCAGAAATCGCCCTGCGCCTGGAGGGTAATGTATTCCATCGGCGGATGGGGCAAGGTCGATGCATCGCCGAAGGTGAACGTATCGTCGATGCCGAGCGGCCGGTTTATCCAGCGCCATTGGTCGCCATCCCTCGTCAGGGAGAAATGCTCGGGGTAATCGGCGGCCTGATGCTCCATCAACAGCTCCAGCGTGTCCCACTGCGCCGTCATCATATGCGGCAATGCCTGGCAACGCAGCGGATCTTCTTTCAGCACCAGCGCCCGGTCATGCATCTCGGCGACGTAATGTTCGTCGACATCGATCAGGTTTTCAAAGACGCTTGCCGCAGCACCTTTGACATGTGGCTCCATGTTGACCGAGTACATGTACTTGTCCTGGTCGAACGGGAATGGAAACCGCCTGATGTTGTCAGGGCTGTTGCGGAAGGTGAAGTCGTCGCGAAACGTCTCTTGCCTGAACTTGATGGTCATCTTCTTCGATCCTTACCGCTGTGTCCGGGCCGCTATGCTCGAGGTGTGTCTTTCGCTTCAAAGTTGAAGTACAAGCTGCTGTCCCTTGAAGCGCGAAACGCAGATCATGATCTTGCGGCCAGCCGCCTTTTCGTCGTCGGACAGGTAGATGTCATTGTGCTCAAGCTCGCCGTCTGAGGATAGGACAGCGGTTTCGCACTGGCCACAGGCGCCGCCGCGACACATGTACGGCGCATCGCAGCCGGCAGCCTCGACGGCCTCCAATATGCTCTGGTGCTCGCCGACGGTGATCGACTTGCCGGATAGCTCCAGCATCACCTGGAACGGCAGGCCCGCCGGAGGCGCCAAAAAGCGCTCGGCATGCAGGTTTTCTTTCGGCCAGCCTGCCTCAAGTGCAGTCAGGAGCACACCATCGATCATGCCGGAGGGGCCGCAGACGTAGAGATGCGTTCCAAGCGGCTGGTTCTCGACGAGGCGGGCAACCGGAATGAAGTTCTTTTCCTCATCGCAATAGATCTTGATCCGCCGCGGGCCGTAGCGATCAAGAAGCTCTTTCCAGAATGCGCCGTGTTCACGCGAGCGGATGGCATAGTGCAGCTCGAACGCCATATTGTCGCGGCTGAACTGCTCCATCATCGCCAGAAATGGCGTGATACCTATGCCGCCTGCGATGAGGATGTGCTTGCGGCCGCGGTGATCGACCGGGAACAGGTTGACCGGCTGGCTGATCGTCAGCTGGTCCCCGGGTTCGACCATATCATGCAGAAAATGCGACCCGCCGCGGGAATTGGCGACACGCAGCACGCTGATCTCGTAGGCGGAGGTATCGTCCGGACGAGACATCAGCGAGTAGGGATTGCGTCGAAGAAGACCGCCGTCGTTCATGGAAACGACGACATGCGAACCGCCCGAAAAGACCGGCATCGGCCCGCCGTCGGCCCGCTCCAGACGAAAGGTTTTCACCGCCGCTGCAACCTTAGTGACCGCCGCCACCCGAACGGCCATTTCCGTATTGAGGCTCAAGGGAATATCTCCTCGGGTTCAGGCGCGGTGCCCGGTTCCTCGGCATCGATGTTTACGCCCTGAAAGGCGCCGAGGCGACGCGAATAATGGTCGCGAACCAGAAGCGGCAGGCCGCAATGCGTGCAGATCACCGGGCTTGTCGTAACACAATCGGTGATGCCCTTGCAGTGAACGCACTGGACGCGGCGGGCAAGTGAGCCGCGATGCTCCGTCTTCAACGAGTTGAAGTCGACACCGAAATCGAGCGTCACCTGAACGATCTGCCCGATGAAGCCCTCCGTCCCCGAGATGTAGATGCGAGTGCCCATCGTCGCGCTTTCGAGACAGGCGCGCAGGCGGAACATCAGCGGCTGCAGCGTTGGCGCCTTCCAGAAGATGTCGGCGCCGAGCGCCGCCAAAGCCATATCGTGATCTTGGGCAGCGGAACCTGCTGGAAGATAAAGGATTTCAGCCTTCTGAAGGAAGCCGGCATCACCTTCGGCCCGCTCGATCAGCGCCAGCGCCCCCTCGCCTTCCAGCACGAACAGGTGCCGCTTCGCGTGAGGGTCTATGTCGATGCCCTTGTACTCCGGTCTGCTCTTAATGCCTGCCACCAACATCGCGCTCGCCCCTCAGCCTTGCGCCGTCCGTTTCTTCTTTTCCGGATCGTCGAAGGTAATGGTGTGGGCGATGGCAGAGGCGCTCACCGACTTGCCCCTGACCTCGAGCTTGGCGCCCTGCACCGCATGTTTGACGTCGACGCGCATGATCGCCATTGAGCGATTGGTGAGTTTGGAATAGGACGGACAGGTGATGACGCCAACCTTATGGCCATCGTCCCAGACCTCGTCGCCGAGGTCCGTCGGACCATCCGCATCGACCAGAAGTCCGAAGATCTTGAAGCGTTCCTTGCCTTTGAGGCGGGCATGCTCCTCGGCGCCACGAAAGCCTGTTTTCCCGGGACTGACCGTGAAATCAAGGCCGAGTTCCCAAAGGCTGTCGCCGGGCTGCTCGTTGGCGAAGGGGTACATCTGCGAATTGTCATAGGGATAAAACAGCAGATAACTTTCGACGCGCAGCATATCGAGAACACTGAAGCAGCACGGGATGATCCCCATCTCCTTGCCCTCGTCGAGGATACGGTCCCAGACCATGCCGGCGTCCTGGCCGCGCACAAAAAGCTCATAACCTCGCTCGCCGGTATAGCCGGTGCGCGAGATCATCACGGGCGCGCCGAACAGCGTCGTTTGCATATGATGGAAATACTTCAGTTCGCGTATGCCGGGAACATATTTCGCAAGAAAATCAACAGCGATCGGCCCTTGAAGCGACAGGTCGTGAAGGTCGTCGTCAAACAGCACGGCACAGTTTCGCCCTTGGGCCTGCTTGGTGATTTCCTCATGGCCGGAGCCGGAGCCGTGCACCAGCATCCAGGAATTCGGACCCGTGCGATAGACGATGCAATCGTCGGTGAAATGACCGCGGTCGTTCAGCATGCATGCGTAAACCGACCGGCCAGGATAGATTTTCGTCATGTCGCGGGTCGTGATGTATTCGAGCACGGCAATCGCGTGGGGACCGACGAGATGGACTTTCTTCAGGCCGGAGACATCCATGAGCCCCGCCTTGGTGCGAACGGCAATGTGCTCTTGGTAGATATCCTTGTCATAGGTCCAGGCGGTTCCCATGCCACTCCAGTCCTCGAGATTTGAACCGAGTGCCCGATGCCTGTCTGCAAGAGCCGAAAACCGCCAACTCAAAGCCATGTCATTCCCCTTGGATATTTCACTATGTGGAAATAATTATTCCTGAGTATATGAGTGTTTTCGCGAACGGCAAGCCCGACAACCGTTTTTTGAACATTGTTATCGCTGCTTTTGAATCGGGATGAAACTCGAGCCGAAATTCAGTTTTTCGGTGGTAACGTTAACGATTCATCAGTCATAAAAGATTCGCTTGTCTGCAAATGCAAATTCATCATTTTAGCGACATGAAAGATATACATTCACCCAAAACCGATCCAGGAAACGTAGAACGTTCGCGTGAATGCGAAGAAGTTCTTACCGTTGCTTTCAAGGACCTGCTTGAACGCGCTGAAGCCGCGGGATGGCAAGAGGCCGAAGTCGCCCTTGTCCTTGCCGATATTGCCGACGCCCATGTAATGGACGTCGCAAAACGACGCAAACAGGCAGAGACCTACAACTAGGTCCTTGTCCCAAAACGGCACACCCATCTCGCTTGGGTAACGCCACCAGGACATGTCGCAGGATTGCAAGCCGAACATGCCGCACTCAATGAATAGTAGCCCTGCCAAGGCCGTCCCGACGGGTAAATAGAAGCAACGATAGCGCCATACCGCTGCTTGCAGGCCCAACAACCAGATGCGCGAAAAAGGTCGAGCAGCAACGGCCGGATCACGTCTGATCGGAAATCCCTTTGTGAAAATATCAAAGTGAAGTGTCGGCGCCCTGACCAGACAAAAAAGCCCGGTGCGGGAGGAGGTGCACCGGGCTCTTGATGATGACCGACAACCTGGGAGGAGGATGTTGCCAGTCGCACGTTGCGTCTCGGGAGGAGTGAAACGCTTCGATAACCAAGATATAGTGCTGCGATGCCCGCGCATCAAGTCACATTATGTTGCATCGCAACATGCCTGTTGCGCCGCGTGAGATGAACGCGTTCGCCGCCGGCCCATCGCGCTACCGACGAGGCAGGCCTTCGAAATCAAGATCGATCTTAAAATTGCGGAGCGTGGACGATAGCGGGCTCTGCGAGCCCCGCATGCGATGGTATGTCCATCGACGGAACCGGCATCGGCTCTTCGACAATGCGAGGCCGCGAAGCGACGTTTGCTCCCACCTTGAACGCTGAATTCTTTCGAGCCAGCAATTCCTCTGATATGACGGACCGCATACTCGTCAGGAAATTCCTCGTACTGAATTGCGCAGCGTGCGCCCGGATCGTCTCTGGGCGAAAGACGCTTTCATCCGCCTCGAAGGCTTCAACCGTCTCGATCAGCGCTTCTTCGGTTTGTTCACCGAACAATAGGCCGGTTTGGCCGTGGATGACCGTTTCCAATGCGCCGCCGCTGCCGAACGCGATCACAGGACGGCCGCTCGCCATCGCCTCCACCGGCACGATGCCGAAGTCTTCCTCGCCCGGAAAAATCAGCGCGCGGCACCGCGCCAGCTTTTCTTTCAGTACCGGGAACGGTGCGCGCCCGAGGAAGGTGATGGTCGGTCCGGCGATGCGCTTCAGCTGCGCCATCTCCTTGCCCTCTCCGATCACCACCAGTTTGCGACCCATCCTGCTAAAGGCCCGCACGGCAAGATCGATCCGCTTGTAGGGTATCAACTGACCGGCGCAAAGATAGAAGTCGTCAATCTCGGAAGAAATGGCAAAATCCTCGACCGATACGGGCGGATAGATCACCGTCGCCGGCCGGCGATAGTATTTGCCGATGCGGGCGTTGACATGGTGTGAATTGGCGACAAAGCGGTCGACGCGAAGACTGGTGTTGACGTCCCAGGCGCGCAGCAAAGGCGCAAGAATTGGCATGAGCAGCCGCGAGGCGAAGCCTGCACTTGATCGATAGAAGTGGTAGTGATCCCACAGATACCGCATGGGCGAATGGCAATAGCAGATGTGGGTGGCATGCGGCGGAGGAATGATGCCCTTGGCGGGACCGGATTCGCTGGAAATTATCAGGTCGTAACCGCTGAGGTCGAAGCCTTCGAGGGCAAACGGCATGAGCGGCAAGAGCGACTGATAATGGCGCACCGCGCCTGGAATTTTCTGCAGGAACGATGTCTTGACCACGTGTTTCCTGATTTTCTCGGAAACCCGGCTTTCATCGTAGACCAGTGTGAAGATATCCGCCTCCGGATAGAGGTCGCAGAGCGCCTCGATAACCTTTTCGCCGCCTCGCATCGAGACAAGCCAATAGTGGACGATGGCAACGCGCATCGGATCTCTCCATTTGAAGATCCATCATCGGCAGAGAAAAGATCGCTTGGACAGAACAACCATTGGCCTCCTGCTGCATCCATAAAGGTAAGGATTATGACCAAATGAACTAAATCGGTATCACTAATACCTGAAACGGCGATGGCGGTGCTTACATCCGGCCATTGCCTCCTCATAAGGGATGATCTCTGTTTATGCCGCAGGGGATTTACTCGCCACCTGTTCAGACGATTAACTTCATCCAGCGTTAGGACTCCAAAATCCGATTGGGATGGATTTAGCGCGCCCGATGAATATGAGATCGTGCCGATGTCGAAGGCTTTTCCAACCTCCATCTCCGCCTGCCGAAAGCTGCCGTGCCTATTCCTTGGCGTGATCATTGTATCAGCAATTGGCAGCCCTCTTCTTGCCGGGCGCACATATGCCGCTTCCGATCCATATAGATTAAAGCCGCAGACCCATGTGAAGGTCGGCGTCGTCGAATGGCTCGCGGCTACAGGAGAATATAAGGAGTGGACAGCCCTCAACGGCGACTATGTCGTCTCTCCGGAAGGCACGATCTCCGTGCCGATGATCGGCGAGATCAAAGTCGACGACAAGACGACCAGTGAACTGGCCGCCGATATCGGCAGCACGTTGAAGCAGCTGACGGGCCTCGCCCAGCCGCCCGTCGCCTCCGTCCAAGTCTTGAAATATCCGATGATATACGTGACCGGAACGGTCGAAAAACCAAGCGAGCTCGAATATCGCCCCGGCGTCACCGTCAAACAGGCAATCGCGATGGCGGGGGGACGCCAGCGGCGCGCCAATCCAACGGGCGAATACTCGGATACGCAGCAGATCACCTATGCCGGTGAGCTCAATCGGATGGAACTGCAGCTGAAGCAGCTCGGCGCGCGCCGGGCCCGTTTATCGGCCGAGCTCAACGATCAACCGACAATCGAGTTTCCGCCGGAGCTGCTAGCGGCTCCCGACGGATCGCCGGTCCAGCAGATCGTCAACAGCGAAAATACTCTCTTCAAGGCTCGCGGCGACGCCCTGCGCCAGCAGCTGGAATCCGCCACCGAACTTGAAACGCTACTCACCAACGAAATTGCCGTCCTCGACGAAAAGATGTCCTCGCAGGATCGGCAGGTGAAGATCGCCCAGAGCGAGCTGGATGACATCTCGAAGCTCGTCGATACCAAGATCCTGACAACATCGCGCAAGACTTCCCTTGAGCGCATCGTCGCCGACATGCAGAGCGGCAAGCTGGATATGGTTGTCGCTTCCATGCAGGCGAAACAAAAGCTCAGCGAAACTCAGCGCGATGCTCTTAACCTCAAGGGCCAGCGCAAGACCGATGTCGGCCAGCAGCTCCAGGCGACGAATGTCGAGATCGAGGACACCAAGCTCAAGCGCACGACGACCCTGCAATTGCTGCAGATCGCCGGCGCCACGGTCTCGAAAGAGCAGAGCCTGAAGTCCGTCGACCTGCAGCCGCTTGAATACTGGGTAACGCATGGCAGCGATGGCGGCGACCCGCAGAAAGTGCCCGAGGGAGCAACCCTGCAGCCCGGAGACGTTCTCGATGTCCGCTACAACGTCTCCGGAAGCATCGATGGCGCGATGGTATCCTCAATCGCGGACCAGCTGCCTCGTGCAGCCGATCAATCGCAATAGCGCGCCCAACATGAAATCCAACGCAACATCGGATAGAACCATGGCAGCTCACGACTTCGGCAACATCGTCACCCGCGAGCCTTTAGATCTTAAATCGTCGTCCTCGAAGGAGTATGTCTCGTTTCGCGATATCGGGACATTCCTGCGCCGCCACGCATGGGTCTTTGCCACTTGCACGGCCCTCAGCCTTGGCATCGGCGCGGCCTATGTGACGAGCATGACGCCGATCTATTCCGCAACGACGCGCTTGGTGATGGACCCGGAGCAGGGGCGGATACAATCGCAGGACTCGTTTAGCGGCACGATCATCATCGAGGCGGCTGAAATCGCCAGCCAGGTTGAAATCGTCAAGTCCGAAGCGATCGCCCGCTCCGTCATCAGCACTTTGGATCTCGACAATGACGCCGAGCTGGTCAGCGGCAGATCCTGGCAATCCATGATCCACGACCAGATCCGAATGGTTATGTCCCTGTTTGGGTCGTCCGAGCCCAAGAGCTCGCCCGACCCAACTTCCGCGCGTGAAGAGGCAACCAGGCGCACCATGGCAGCCTTCCTCTCGCGCGTATCGGTCAGCCGCGTCGGGCAGTCCTATATTCTCGAGATCGGCTATAACTCCACCGACCCGGAAAAAGCGGCGCGTGTCGCCAATGCCACTGCCGACGCCTATGTGCAGACCGGACTAAGCGAGCGTTCAGCCGCGGCCGAGAGCGGCGCCAAATGGTTGGAAACGCGTCTGATCGAGGTTGGCGGCCAGGCGCAGGACGCCGCCATGGCGGTTGAGGAGTTTCGCGCCAAGAACGGCATCATGGACATCGGCAAGCAATCCTCGCTCGACCAGCAGGAGCTGTCGGAGATCAGCAGCCAGGCGCTGACCGCGCGGGCCGAGACCGCCGCCGAATCCGCCAAGCTCGAGACGCTGAACCGCCTGATGTCCGGCCAGACGATCGACGGCAATGTCGCCGAGACGATCAACAATTCCCGCATCCAGAAACTTCAGGAAGACATCAGCCTGGCTACCACCAAGCTGAACGACCTGACCAGCCGCTATGCGCCCGGCAACCCGGCCATCTCCAACGCTCAGAACGATATCGCTCGCCTGAAAGACGAGATGAAGAGCGAATTCGCGCGCATCCAGGGGGTCTACCGCTCGAACCTCGAGGTGGCGCAGACCAGGGAAAAACTCCTTGACCAGCAGCTTGCGACGCTGACCTCAACGGGAACGGACAAAAACCTTGCCCGCGTCGATCTGTCCGAGCTCGAAAGCCGTGCGACGACCTACCGCCGCATGTATGAGAGTATCCTGCAGCAGCTGATCGGCACTCTGCAGAAGCAATCGTTCCCGCTCGGCAATGCGCGCGTCGTCACCGCGGCCACGCCGCCTCTGGGAAAGACCTGGCCGAAGACATCGATCGTCATCCCATTTGCCGGCATGCTCGGAATTGCAGCGGCACTTCTTATCGCCCTGATGCGCGATGGCATGGACAGGCGCATCAATTCGCGAGACCGGCTGCGCCGCGAACTCGGGATCGCCTCGCTCGGCAATGTCCCGGTCTGCGGCAACCGGTCCTTCATGTCTGCCTATGCCGGCAGGTCGAGCCTTGCCGCCTCCAGCGCCCTGCTCCCTCTGCGCTTCGTTCTAGATATGCCGTATTCGCGCTTTTCCGAGGCGATGCGAAGCGTCAAGAGCTCGATTGACTCTTCTTTCCCATCAAAGTCGTCGATCGTCATCGGCCTCACTTCCGTCGGCGCCGGTGAAGGCAAGACCACGATTGCAACCAATCTTGCGCAGCTCTATCGCAATGAAGGCTCCTCGGTCGTTCTTGTCGACGCGGATTTCCTCAGCGCCCAGCTCAGCCGCGTGGCAAACGGTTCCGGCGAGGACTTCGGCATGGAACCGCTGCAGCTTCACGCCGCATCGATGAAATATATGGGCTCCTCGGAAGGTTTCGGCACCGTCGTCGATCACCGATCCGGGCACGTCGGCGGCGAAATGCCGGCGAGCGGCGCGGTTCCGGTATTGACGGTCAACGAGACGGAAAAGCTTGTTTCGCCAACGCAGAGATACGGCCATCTTCCCGCGCTGAGATCGGAGATCGAGCTGCTTCGCAAAACCTACGACGTCGTCATGGTCGATATGTCGGCCTTCGAGGACTCGGCGGATACCCGGACCATCTGCGGCTATCTTGACGGCATCGTCGTTGTGGTCGGCCGATCGAGAAAGATGACTATCGATCGGCTCTCGGGCGCGCTTGCAAGCTTCGGCAGCGGCAAGGTCAAGCTTCTCGGCATCGTCAACAACTGCTGCGACGAGGGCGAGCGGGCCACTTTCGGCAGCTGGGCGCGACGCACACCGCCGCCCCCGCCACGTGCACCCCAGTGGAACCGCGCCGACGACAGGCCAGGCGCGCCGCCGTTGAAGCTCGTCGTCGGGATCGCCAGCACCGGTCGTCGCGAAATATTGGCCGCCGTACTGCCGCATATCTCGAAGCAGACCCGTCTGCCAGATGAGGTGATCGTCTGCGTCGCCTCGCCGGAGGATATCGATCCGCGCTGCCTGTCCGGCCTCGATTTCCCCATCAGGGTGCTGACATCGAAGCGGGGCTCCTGCAGCCAGAGAAACCACATCCTCGATGACATCCCAGATGCCGACATCGTCCTCTTTCTCGACGACGATTTCCTTATGGCACCCACCTATATCGAGGAAACTGAAAATCTGTTCCGGGGTCACCGCGACATCATAATGTCAACGGGAACCGTTCTTGCCGACGGCATCACCGGCCCGGGGATTTCCGTTCAGGACGGCATGAAGCTGGTTGAGGCGAAGGGCCGACGGAAGTCGGAACTGGCTGCAATGTTCAGGCCGATTTACAACGCATATGGCTGCAACATGGCGATCCGCGTTTCAGCGATTGTCGCCGGAAACATCCGCTTCGACGAAAACCTGCCGGCATATGGTTGGCTGGAGGACGTCGATTTCAGCCGTCTTCTCGCCCGCTACGGAGACGTCGTCTGCGGCAGTCAGATGGAAGGCGTCCATCTCGGCGTCAAGTCCGGGCGGACTGCGGGCGTGCGCTTTGGCTATTCGCAGATCGCCAATCCGATCTACCTCATGCGCAAGCGAACCATGAGCATCCGACATGCCGGCGCTCAGATCATGCGCAATCTGTCGGCCAATCTCGTCAAGGTCTGGAAGCCGGAGCCTTGGGTTGATCGCAAGGGTCGCCTCAAGGGCAACGCGCTTGCCTGCCTCGATCTGCTTACGGGCAGACTGGCGCCGGCCAATGTGGAGGCGTTGGATTAGGGCAATGACCGACCGTCGACCCGACCGCGTTGTCATCATCAACGATCGCTCAGCGAAAGTGGGAGGCGCCTCGAACCTGGCTATTCTCTCAGCCGACCTTCTGACCCGTGCCGGCATAGCGGTGACCTATTTTGCAGGCGACACGAGCAGCGACGAACGGCCAGCGGCCGACACGATCAACCTCGGTGGCGAAACGCTGCTCCAGCAGAGCAAGCTTTCGGCCTTGGCCACCGGCCTCTACAACAAAAAGGCCTACAGCGCGCTCAGCGATCTCATCGATCAGGGCGATACGCATTCGACAATCTATCATGTTCACGGATGGTCGAAGATCCTGTCGCCTTCGATCTTTCGCGCGCTGCAGGGCGTGCGGCAACGCGTCGTTTTGCATGCGCATGACTATTTTCTCTCCTGCCCAAACGGCGGCTTTGCCAATTACCGGACCAACGAGGTCTGCAAGCTTAGCCCGATGTCCATGGCTTGCCTGACGACCCAGTGCGACAAACGCGGCTACCACGAGAAAGTCTGGCGGTCCGCCCGCCACATGCTGCGCGAGCAATTGTTTCCCGTCCGGCAAATGCCGGCCAACATCGTGATCGTCCACCAGCGCATGCGCGACTATTTCGTGCGAGCCGGCGTCCACACGAAGGATATCGAAACCATTGCCAATCCGGCCGAGGCGCTTCTGTCCATGCCGGCTTCGCCCTGGCAAAACCACGACTTTTTCTTCATTGGCAGGCTCGAGCCGGAAAAGGGCTTTGAGGACGCAGCCAGAGCCGCACGCCTTGCCGGCGTCAGGCTCCGCGTCATTGGCGACGGCGCTGGACGTGGCCTGCTGGAAGAGAAATATCCCGAATGCATCGTCCACGGCTGGAAAACAAAGGACGAAATCCGCAAGCTCGTCGGCGATGCGCGGGCCGTGATCATCTCTTCCCGTGTTCCCGAGCCCTTTGGCCTGGTGGCAGTGGAAGCAATCGGCAGCGGCATACCGGTGATCATGCCGGACGCGGCATTACTTGCAACGGACGTCGCGCAACGGGACTGTGGCCTGACATTCCACACCGGCAACACCCAATCCCTCGCTGCGGCTATCACTAGGCTCATCGGCGATGACGACCTTATACGCCGTATGAGCGCCAATTGCCTGCGAACGGCGGGTAGCCTTGCCCACTCGCCGGACGCATGGGGGCAAGCGCTTCTCGGCCTCTACGGTCGCGTTCTTACAAGAGCCGACAAGGAGACCGTGCGAACGCTGCACACGGCAACTGCGCAGGCTGTGGCGTGAGCGGCGGCGGCAAGAGATATGCGAACCATGAGGCCGATCGGTCACCTTTCTGCACCGACAAAGCGACCCAGAAAATGGCCGATTAAATACCTGCTATCAGCCTTTTATCGCCGGACGCTACGTCTATGTGACTAAAGAATGACCGCCAAGTCGAATTGCGAAACTGCGGACCGACTGACAACTTAACCAAGGTTTGGAAGTATCAAGGGGTATAGTAGATGCTATCGGCCTTCCGGGGAATAGCGCAACAAGAACAATCAGTTTCAGAACCGCTACAGGCAGCGGGTCAGAACCGGTACAAGCGTATCTTCGACATTGTCTTTGCTGGCACAGCGCTTCTGTTTCTTTCGCCAGCCCTGCTTGTGATCGCAATAGCACTTCTGATTGCCGATGGACGGCCGCTGATCTACCGGCACACCCGCATCGGTCAGGGCGGGCGCCAATTCAGATGTCTCAAGTTCCGCTCGATGAGGAAGGACGGAGACAAGAGGCTGGCCGAACTCTTTGCCCGGGAGCCCGAACGCGAGCAGGAGTGGCTGGCAGTCCGCAAATTGACCAACGATCCGCGCGTCCACACATTGGGCAAGTATCTGCGCATCAGCAGCGCCGACGAACTGCCACAATTGATCAACGTGCTGCGCGGCGAGATGAGCATTGTCGGACCGAGGCCCATCGTCCATGAGGAGCTGGAACGCTATGGTCCATTCGTCCACTACTATCTGTCGATGACACCTGGCGTGACGGGCCTATGGCAGGTGAAGCGGCGCTGCAACACGTCCTACGAACAGCGCGTTCAGTATGACGTTGACTACTACCACACGCGTTCGTTTTCGACCGACATGAACATATTGTGGAAAACAGTCGGCGTGGTTCTACTCGCCCGCAACGAAAAACACCTTACCAAATGAAAAAATATGCGGCGATAGCAAACCAGAATACGACGCAAACGAAGACCAGCAACCATCTGAGAGCATATTTCGTCTGAGGCTGTGTAACCTCGGCCGATGCGACCTTTTCCTGGTGCGCTAGCTTTACTATTCGTTCTGAGACTTGCTTCATAGCTGGTAACAAAACGTCTCAGACATGGCTGAGACAGGCTCCCAAGATCGAGTTGCATAAACCACGCTCAATGTCGCAGCCGACGTAATCGTCACACCTGTACATGATTCACGGGCAACTAACCACCCAGTGCGAATACCTTGATTTTGTCCACCGGTGGAGAATCTATACTGCAACCCTTCGCCGTCCAGCATATGGCGCAGGTCCCATCGAATATCCGGCCGGATGCACGCTCGACACATATACAGCGCTTTGGATCGCTATTTTCGCTCGTTCCGCAAGCTCATCCATCTCCCGCTCGTCAGCCCAAAGGACCAATCTCTGTGCAGTCGAAAAGATAGTCCAAAGGCGCCTGAAGCTACTCGACGAGGAGCATGATGGTCTTTGTGGCACTGTGACCGGCTGTCGTCGCGAGCTCGCGGACCAGCGACATAGACGCCGCCTCCGCCGCAATCACCCCGGGCCTCGATTTGAAAGTAAGGAAGTAGCGGCAAGATGGAGATCGAGGCTGTCATCGGAAGCAATCGTGCGGCACGTTCATGCGGCATCCTGCCCGCCGTTAGGAACCGGTCGGCAATGGCTGTTTCGGGAACTCGATGGCGACCCGTAGCCCCGGTTCGTTGTCGGTCATCGTAATCGAGGCGGAATGCAGGTCAGCGATGGCTTTGACCAGGCTGAGGCCCAGGCCGCTTCCAGGCGTCGTTCTGCTTTTGTCGAGGCGATAGAGACGACGAAAGACAAGCGAGCGCTCCGTCTCCGGAATGCCGGGGCCATCATCGGCAACCGATGCGCAGAGACCGTGTTCCTGATCGCTCAGCGACATGACGATACGGGTGCCGGCCGGACAATGATTGATGGCATTTTCAACGAGATTAACCAGCATTTGCGTCAGCAGTTCGCTGTCGCCGACGACCCCCAGGGATTGGCTAAGCTGCGTTACGAATTCAAGCGACTGATGGCTGTCTTCGGCAACATCAGCATAGATCTCGGCCACAGAACTCATGATGCGGACAAGATCGACGGGACGAAACCGCTCCTTCCTGGCACCAGCCTCGATCTGCGAAATCCGCAACAGCGCCTCGAAAGTCGCATTTATCTGGTCGCTTTCCAGCCGCGCTTCAATCAACGAGTTTGCGACCGGAAGGCCGCGCTCATCTCTTGAAAGTGCGTCTTCGATGATCATCTTCAGCCGGTTTAACGGCGTTTTCAAATCATGGGCGATATCGGAACTGACCTGGCGCATTCCTTCGACCAGCCCCGACAGGCGATCGATGGCGCGATTGATCTGACCGGATACAACATCGATATCGTCGCCGTTTCCTTGGAGCGGTATGCGGCTTGTCAGATCGCCCTGCGAGACCTCGACCATTGTCGTGGCGATGCCATCAAGCCGCCTTTGCGCCCTGGAGGCGAGCCATACACCTCCGCCGATCGCAAGCGTCACGATCAGCACCGTTGCCCATCCAAAGCTCATGAAAGCGATGGCTTCGAGGCGATCGGTTTCGGCAAAGCTTTGGCCGACGACCAGCCGGTCTGTTCCGACCATCCCGGATCTCATTCGAAATGATCCCTCGCCCGCAATGCCGATATCTGTCGCGCCGACGGTCGAAAGACCATCGACAAGCGCAGGTGCCGTAAAATTGCCAGCGATATGCCGGTTCGAGGCATCCGTCAGCGAAAACACCCGATCATTGGCCTTGTTCAAATTTGCATAGGTGTTGATGGTCGTGGTCAGGTCTTCGATGTCGTTGGGCGCATAGCTTGACCGGACCACCGAGTAGATTTCCTCGACCGAGGCGTCCAGGGCTTTCGACAATTCAAGCTTCAGCAAATGATAGGTGACAAAGCCCGACAGCAGAAAAGCCAGGACAAAGAGCAGTCCGAACATCAGGGCGAGCCGAAAGGGCGTGCTGCCAAGCAGCCTAGTGCGGAGCATGAAGACTGTAACCGATATTGCGGATCGTATGCAGCAGCGGGACTTCAAACGGCCTGTCGATCTTCGCACGCAAACGGCTGATATGCGTTTCGACGACGCTCGTCTTCGGGTCGAAGTGGAACTCCCAGACCTTTTCCAGAAGCATGGTGCGCGTCAGGACGCGGCCTTCTCCTCTCATCAACACCTCAAGCAATGTGAATTCGCGCGGCTGCAATTCGATCAGCTGATCGCCGCGCATCACGCGCCGCTTGATGAGGTCGAGCGCCAGATCGGCGACACGCAGGACGGTCTTCTGTTCCTGGGAAGGCGGGCGGCGAGAAAGCGCGTTGACGCGCGCCAGCAGCTCGGAAAAGGCAAAGGGCTTGACAAGATAGTCGTCGCCGCCCGCCTCCAATCCCTCGACGCGATCGTCGACCCCGCCGATCGATGTCAGGAAGATCGCCGGTACGGTATTGCGGGCCGCCCGGATCGCCTTTAGTAGGGACAGGCCGTCGAGACCCGGCAGCATGCGATCGACGATCATCACATCGAACTCTTCGCTTGTTGCGTGGTAGAGCGCATCGCGCCCATCCGCCATGATATCGCAAACATGGCCGGCTTCGGCAAAGCCCTTGGCTATGTAGTCAGCCGTTTTCCGGTCGTCCTCTATGACGAGGATGCGCATTTACAGGCCCTATCTATGAATTCTGCCTCCATGAGGCGTGGTTCTGCCGACATTATAGTTGCATCACCGGCCTGTCACTCCGCGAAAACCATACGCTTTCGTAAGGTCAATCACCCATTCCCAACCTTACGAAATCGTATCCTTGCGGCAAAGCGGTCGTATGACGCCCCCTGTAGGTTCCCGCCGTCCGGCAAGCGCCGACAAGCAACCCACGGCGAAAGTCCCTGCCGTCCCAAAATCTGGAGTGATCCCATGAAAACACTGTTCCTAGCCTCCGTCGTCACCGCCATTGCCGGCGCCGGCTTCGTCATCCTGGCGTTTACGGCCAATGCTGCCGTTCCCTGCGAGGATATGTTGAAACAGCTGCGCGCCGCCAAGCAGACCGTGAAACTGAGCGACGCCGATATGACCAAGGTCACCGATCTGGAAACCAAGGGCGTCGATCGCTGCAACGCCGATGACGATACCCGCGCCGACAAGTTCTTTGCCGAAGCCATGAAGCTGATGGGCAAATAGCAAGAAGGATTGGCCACGCCATGACACAATTTTCCCTCACCGATGCCGATAGGCGGCCAAACCGGGTTCCCTTTGTCAACGTCGAGTTCTGGCTGATCAAGCTTTTAGCGGTCACCATGGGCGAGACGGCCGCAGATTACCTCGCGGTCAATCTCGGACTAGGCTTGACCGCGACATCGCTTATCATGAGCGCGGTTCTTGTCGCCGCTTTGGTGCTTCAATTCGCTCAGAGGCGATATGTACCCTGGACTTACTGGACTGCGGTGGTCCTGATCAGCATCGTCGGCACGCTCGTCACCGACAATCTCGTCGACACCTTCGGCGTACCGCTCGAAGTGACGACAATCGCCTTCACGATAGCACTCACCCTCACATTCATCGGCTGGTACGCCGTGGAGCGCACACTCTCGATCCACTCGATTACCACGACGAGGCGAGAAGCTTTCTATTGGCTGGCAATTCTATTCACCTTTGCGCTCGGGACCGCGGTCGGCGACTTGATCGCTGAGGTTTTCGCCCTTGGCTATCTGACAACGGGAGCTCTCTTTGCCGGGATCATTGCGATCATTGCACTGGCTTACTTTCAGCTGGGAGCCAATAGTGTCGCAGCCTTCTGGCTAGCCTACATACTCACGCGGCCGCTGGGCGCCTCGATCGGCGATCTCCTCTCCCAGCCGGCCGAATATGGTGGCCTGGGGTTCGGTACCATCTATACAAGTCTGCTGTTCCTCGGCGTTATCGTTGCCGTCGTTATCTACATGACGATCGATTATCGGGCGGAAAGCCAATTGGAAGAAGAGTCTCAAGCCGGCTAGAGTCGCAAAGCGTTCCAGCGAAAGGAAGAAAGGCTTTGGGTGTCCGGCCCCAAGCCTTGATCAATAAGAAAATCGTGCCTCTGGCGTCTTGCAGCGGTTCAGGGCATCCTATGATGGCCGAAAATTGTGGCTATGGCAGTTGGAGGAATGCCGATGCGCTGCTTTACCGTACTTGGACCTTCGCAGACCGGAAAATCGACGGTCGTGGAAAAGCTCGGCTCCCTAGAAGGGGCGCCGAGAAAATCGATCTCCCCCTATGGACTGAACCTGACGGAATTCACCTGGGGAAACGAAGCGTGGTGCGCACTGGATACTCCAGGACCCAACGAAGCGTTGGCCCATGCACAGCATGCCCTTCTTGCCAGTGACGCCTGCATACTTTGTGTTTCACCGGTGCCCGAGGAGGCCGTGCTCGCCGCGCCCTATCTGAGAATAATCGAAGCCTCGGGGACGCCTTGCATCCTCTTCGTCAACCGGATGGACGAACCGAGAGGGCGACTTAGGGACGTGATCGCCGCACTTCAAGACTACGCCAACCACACGCTTCTGCTTCGCCAGATTCCGATCCGTGAGGGGGACAGGATCGTCGGCAGCTGCGATCTGATTTCGGAACGGGCGTGGCGCTACCGCGAAGGCCAGCCTTCTGCGCTAATTGCAATCCCCGAAGGCGCTAGCGAACGCGAGCATGAAGCGCGCACGGAACTCCTGGAGCATCTTTCCGAATTCGATGACTGGCTTCTCGAGGAATTGATCGAGGACCGTGTGCCGCCCAGCGACGCGCTCTATGCCATTTCATCGCGGGTTCTCAAGGAAAACAGGATCATCCCGGTCCTGATCGGTGCCGCAAGTCATGGCAACGGCATGACGAGGCTGATGAAGGCGCTGCGCCACGAGGCGCCGCCAGTGGCGGTCCTTCGCCAGCGTCTTGCTCAAGCCGGAAATGTCGATGAAGGCAAGGTGGCGGCCGTGAGCTTCCATGCCTATCATCGTCAGAATGTCGGCAAGACAGTGCTCGTGCGTGCACTTCGCGAGGGGCTGCGGCAAGGCGCATCACTTGGCGGGGCCAGTCTCGGCGCCGTACAGGATCCCGCAAATGGGCGATCGGCTTCCGCCGTTGTGCCCGCGCCGGGGGATGTCTTCGCAACGGTCAAGTCCGATCACCTGCGTGTCCCTTCGCTGTTGACGCCCGACGCGGTGGTCGCCCCGCCCGCATGGACGGAACCACCCACGCCGATGCTAGAAAGGATACTGGTCCCGGGCAGCGAACGCGATGAAACCAAGCTGTCCGAAACGCTGGCAAAACTTTCCGAGACGGATCGTGGTCTGAAGATATCGCAGGAGGAAGGGACCGGCGCCCAGCTTGTCTGCGCCCAGGGGCCTATGCATCTGCGCGATCTCTGCCGAACCCTGTCCGACGTCTTTCGCATCACTGTGACCGACCGAGCGCCGAGCCCGATCTACCGCGAGACAATCACGAAGCCATCCGAGGTTCATTACCGTCATCGCAAACAGACAGGCGGTGCGGGGCAATTCGCGGATGTGAAGCTGAGCATTCACCCGAACGAGCGCGGCCAGGGCTTCACCTTCGGCGAAACCATCAAGGGCGGCGTCGTTCCGCGCAATTACATCCCTGCCGTTGAAGCGGGCGCGCGCGAAGCGATGGAGAAAGGTCCGCTCGGCTTTGAGGTTATCGATGTCGGTGTAACGCTGTCAGATGGCCAGCACCATGCCGTCGACAGTTCGGAACACGCCTTCCGGACGGCGTCGAAAATGGGAGTGCGCCAGGCTCTTTTTGAAGGATCCACCGTCCTGATGCAGCCCGTCTTCCGCAGCGAAATTCACATTCCGTCGATCTATTCAGGCGGCCTCGTCCAGATCGTTTCCGCTCTCAACGGCCAGATTCTCGGCTTCGACCGGGATGAAACCATCAAGGGGTGGGACGTCTTCCGGGCTCTCGTGCCGGGTGGCGCACTTGCCGATCTGGCACGGGGGCTGCGCTCGGCGACACAGGGCATTGGCTATTTTTCGAAGACCTTCGATCATTTCGAGGAGCTGTACGGCAAGGAGGCGGACGCCATCGTGAGGGCACACGAGGCATCACGCGTCGCCCACTGAGCGGTCGCCGCACTTCATGCGCATTCGCAAAGGCCCGCTGGCTGCGGGATAGGTATGTGCGGCTTTAGGATGCGCAGGAAAAGACGGCACATCCCCTGCTCGGATACGGGTCCAAAGGCGATGCGTCTTACATCGGCCACAAATAGCTTAATTGTAGGTTGCTCGCCATGACGACTAGCATCGTCCGATATTTTGCTAGATGCGGCAATGGTTCGATTGATTGCTAACCAGCAAATGGATTGGGGCCATCTCTCAGATTGACGTATTACCAGGGAAAGATCCCGAATTTTTGGCAGGAAGTGTACGCCGTCATATGGCGTCTTCTTCGCGCGTCCATTTCGTTGATGAAGGCGACGACGAGTTGTTTGTTGGGATTCGGCGGTTACGCGCCCGTGCCGGTCGTTAAGGACGGCTGGGAGATCCTGTGGGTGCGCCGGCCTTGACTGCCGCAAAACGTGGTATCGAGCCCAATGTCGCGGTTGCGGACGCGCTGAGATCTCGATCGAGCCATTTGATGTTGTGCCATGGAGGTAGGAATCGTGAACATAGTACTGGCCACAGCCCACCCGCACATTCCCCAGATTGCCGGAGGAGCGCAGGCGAACATGCACGAAATGGCGCTGGCACTGCAAGATGAGGGCCACAAGGTCTCAGTGGTTGCGGGTCTGACCGGCGCCGGGCTTATTGGACTTCGGGCAAGAATTGCGTTGAAGTTGTTTCGCCGCTCATTTCACAGTGACAGCGCTCTCGGATATGAGACCGTCAGAAGCTGGTTTCCCTGGACGGTGGCTCCCGAAATTGTAGCGGAGCTGCGGCCGGACGTGGTGGTCGCCCAATCGGGGTTGCCAGGACACATAAGCAAGGCCTTCAAAGACCAAGGCATTCCGACGGTGATCCATTTCCACAATGTCGAGAGCGAGGATCTCGCTGACGTGTCCGGCTGCTCCGCCGATTCCTATGTTGCCAATTCGGGCTTCACAGCACGCCACGTGGCCAAGGAATACGGTATCGACGCTCGAGTGATCGTCCCGTCTTTTCACCGGGACTGGTACGAAACGCGCAGCGTCGGCGACAAGATCACCTTCATCAATCCGCATCCCAATAAGGGTGTTGAGATGTTGCTGGAGGTCGTGCGGCTGATGCCAACACAGCCGTTCCTCTTTGTAAAGGCGTGGACACTAACTCCAAAGGATACCGCCGTACTGGATGATGCGAACGCGCGATTGCCAAACCTCACTATCTCCGAGCCTGTTCGCGATATGCGTGAAATATACGCACAGACCAAGATTTTAGCGATGCCCAGCAAATGGGAGGAGGCCTGGGGCCGCGTCGCAACCGAGGCACAATTTAGCGGCATTCCGGTTGTTGGATCCAATAGAGGCGGCATTCCGGAAGCCATAGGTCCTGGCGGCGTCATTATGGATAAAGATGCCTCGCCGGAGCAATGGGCCGAGGTACTCGCGAGCCTCCATGGCGACCGTTACCAGAGCCTGAGCGTCGCCGCCCTTGCCCATTCGAACCGCCCGGAAATCGATCTCCACGTACAAATGAACAGTTTTGTTTCAGTGTGCGAACAGGCGGTGAACTCGGCGAGACCGACCTCTTGAACCCTAAACGTCTTTGCGGGAATTCAAGTCGATTGGCGGAATATTGACCTTACGATGGCTGATGAACCGTGCCATACCAATCAGCTGTTGGACCAGGAGGTCCCGATGCGAGAGCTCGAGCGAGCTGTTGAACTTCGGCCCGCCAAGCCACTCACCTAGGTATTTTTTCGTGTTCCAATAAAAGTGGCGGAGCAAAAGGCCGTCGGTGAAACCGTGTTTGGCGTGAAGCGCACCGTTGCCAATCTGATAGGTGTCATTGAGCTTCTTGATGTCGAGCTGTTCCTTGCGACCGTGGAAATGGTAGACGGCCATGTCAGGGACATAGTGAATTGGAATGCCGGCTTTGTGGGCGCGGTAGATCAACTCGGTTTCTTCGCCCGCCTTGAGCGGTGCGCCAGGACCAAAACGTTCGTCGAAGCCGCCAATCTCGTCAAAGACATCCCTCGGGATGGTCAGATTGCATCCATGAACGAAACCGCCCGGGTGAATGACCCCGCCGAAAACGGCAGGCTGATCATCGACTTTAATGGTGAAAGGCAAATCGGTGGGATCACCCAGTTCCACGCGGCCACCGCGAATGACCGGGGCAACCTCCCCCTCGTAGTATCGTATCAAGTCCGCGAAATAGCTGGGAGCCAGCACACAATCGTCGTCGGTAAACGCTATGATGTCGCCCGTTGCAGATTGAATACCCCTATTCTTTGCGCGGCATACGCCTTTTACAGGCTCACGCAAAATCCGCACGGGAATGGGGGCGTTGCGCTTCAACGCCTCCGCGGTCGCAACGGTGGCGTCTGTCGAACCGTTGTCGACAATAAGCAGCTCGACGTTTGATTGAGCAACAGTAGAAGCAGCCTCAAAGACAGATCGGACCACGTTTGGCAAAACGTCGGTGCCGTTGCGAACGCATAATACTACCGAAACTGATTTCATTGTTAAATCTAACTCATGCTCGTTACTCCGGATAGCTTAAGAAAGCTCGACAATGATGTCGATGATAAGGCGCTCTGTCTGTTCAGCGCCAGGCGCCTCACACGCGCGCTGGTGCGGTCAAGCCGCACAATTCAGCATCCACTGCACGCCAAACTGGTCAGTCAGCTTGCCGAAGAAGTCGCCCCAGGGCTGAATAGCGAGCGGCGTGGTGATGACACCGCCTTCGGCAAGACGGCCGAAAAGTGCCTTGGTCTGCTCGCGATCGTCCATCATCAGGATATGTGCGGAACCTCGCATTGGCTCGGCATCATCGTTGTCCGATGCATAGAAGAGCACCCCCTGCCCCTCGAACTTCGCATGCATGATTCGGCCACGCATAGCCTCATTGTGTACCGCCATACCGCCCTCGCCATAGCGCAACACCTCGACGAGGTGACCGAGGCCGCATCGCGTATAGAAGCTGAGTGCCTGCTCGCAGCTCGTCGTAAAGAAGAGATAATTTGATAATTGCATGACGAACCTCAACGACGGTTGGCCTCGGCGGGATAGCCATGCGCCTCGCGTTCGCGGCGCTGCGCGGCCAACAAAGGCTCAAAGTATTCTGCCCGCTCCGCTCCACCGCCTGCTGCCTGATTGATCTCGCGGATGCCAACCGTCTGGCCGCTGGCGCCCCAGTTTCCATCCGGAACCTCATGGACCAGCACCCAGTCTCCAGCACGGTTGGGGAAACTGCCATCCACGTCGAGGGTCTTGGCAATGATGGCATTTATGCGCGCGTGCAGCGCGGTCTTGTCGGATTGAGGGGCAGCTCCGACTGGGTAGACGACGTCAAAGATGAACCGCCCGCCCTTCGGCGCGTCAAGATCCGGCTTGCCGCCGACGAACCAGGACGTCTTCGCATCGACCTCGTTAAACAACACATAGGCCACGGCACGGCCTGCCGGCGTGTCGGCGCCAACTTCCGCAATCAGGATAGCTGCAGTGAGCTCGTCGGCGAGCAGGGCCTTTTGAGTGTCTGTGAAGGCGCCGCGCTGGTGGGTAATTCGGAGCAATGGCATTTGGGTCTCCTCTGGATTGGCGCCAGGGATTGCCAGCGCCGCTTAGACACATCACATTACGATCGTAATCATGTCAAGGATTATGTGGCGATCGTAATATAATAGGAGGGCGACATGGTGCGCTATTCGCAGGGACACAAGGAAAAGAGCCGGGCACTTATTGTCGATGCGGCCGGGCGCGGGTTTCGCAAGCAGGGCTATGGGGGAATCGGCGTGGATGGTCTGGCGCGAGAGGCAGGCGTTACACATGGCGCATTCTATGGTCACTTCCGGTCCAAGGCGGAGGCGTTCGGCGCGGCAGTCGTGGCCGGTCTCAGTGATCTCAGGCATGGGATAGAAACCGTGCGCGAGGAACATGGCGCAGGCTGGGTCGCCAAATTTGCCGCCTTCTACATGGGCCACAAACGAACCTGCGATTTGGCTGACGCTTGCAACTTGCCGAGCCTTTCCGCCGAAATCGAGCGTGCGGACCCTGCTATTCGCGCCGCCTACGAGGTCGAACTGCGCCAGGTGATGGAAGCGGTCGCCTTGGGATTACCGGAGGGATCGGAGACCGAGCGTCAGGCTCGCGCCTGGGTACTGCTGTCGCTGCTGACCGGTGGCGTCACCCTAGCCCGCGCCGTGCCGAGCCAAGCGACCAGCAAACAGATTGCCGCAGCCGTTGAGAGCGCTGTTTTGATGGTGGCCAAGGGTGCGCTGGATTCTCAATGAGCGGCGCCGTCAATGTTAGCGCGGACCGACGACGTAACTTAAAAAGTCAGCACGTGTTTGATTTGAATATCACATCGGATTTTCCACCTACCCGCAGTCCAGCCACCTATAGGCGAACCATACAATGGCCCCAATTCGCCCATTTGCTCCGCATAGTGGCTGATTTTTGAGCATTGGAGATGCATGTGACTCGTTTTCGCGGAATATTGATGGCGTCGATTTGTGTCGGTTTGATCGGCTCCAACCCTTCTGTGTCGACGTTTGTCGGCGAGAACTTGTTCGTCGGTTCGGCTCTTGCGAAGGACGGTGGCAACGGTCACGGCAACGGCAACGGCAACGGACACAGTGGCGGCAATGAGGGGAAATCCGAGAACCACGAAGGCGTCGCCTCTAGCGATGAAAAGGCCGAGAGAGCCGCCCGAAGGGAGGCCTTCGAGGAAGCAGCATCGGTCGCCGATCCCGACGACGCGAACCACCTTGGCGCACTGAATGCCGCACACGCCTCGCTCCGCGCAAGAGAGCGCGCTTCTCCAAAATCGGCAGTCGGCAAGATTGCGGCCTATGAACGGGCGCGCGAGAAGGCCCTTGCGATCACTGACCCGACGCAACAAGAATTGGCACTTGATGCGGCGGTAGATCAATTAGATGCAGCCTTCGGGCGCACTTTGACAACGGCCCAGATTAGCAAGGTCAATGCCCTGCTCGACGCCAGATAGGTACTTGATCCAAGCTTTGGCGGTGCGGCTGGTAGACTACTTAAACAGCTGTGTCAGATGGTCGTTGAGGTAGAAGCCCTGCGGGTCGAGCCTGCGACGCAGGGCACGGAATTCCTCGGCCTTCGGATAAATATCGCTCACATCGTCGCCGGTCAGGAAGTGCAACTTGCCCCAATGTGGTCGTGAACCAAAACCGCGCAGGATGGCGTCCACGTCCCGCAGGTACGGCCAGTAGTCGGTGCCGGGTTCGCCGGAAACCGATACGGTCACGCTGTCCTGTTCGAAGAACGGGCTCATCCAGGCGTTGTCGCCGGCCGTAAATCGATACTCGATCGGATAGATGCATTCCGGATATTTCTCCAGCATCAGCTTGCGGACTTCGATGACCGCTTGCTTGCCGTAGGCGACCGGAACCGCATATTCCAGCTCATGGAAGTTCGCGACGTAGACGATCGGATAGATCTCAGAGCTGAAAGCGATCTTCTCGAACTCGGTCTCCATCGGCGGCCGGTCCGTGATGTCCATCGTCTTCATTTCGCAGACATCGGTGGTTTTTCCCGATTTCGATGTAGCAGCCGTGTCGGGCAGGCAGTAGCAGTGACGGCTTTGCTCCGTCGGGCACCAGAAGAAACTGAAATGGCGATGCGACGCTGCAAGTTCGTCATGCATCTCCATGCAGGCGTCGAAATCCTCTCGCCAGATCTTCTCATGCAGGTTGTAGCTATCCATCAACTGAAGCGTGATTTCCGAGATCACCCCCAAAGTGCCAAGAGACACACGGCTTGCACGCAAAAGATCTTGATTGCTCTCGTCTACCGTCAGAACCCCGCCGTTCGGCTGGACAAGCTTCATTCCAACGATCGAAGAGGCCAGATTGCCCAATGTGCTGCCGGTGCCGTGCGTTCCGGTGGTCAGGGCGCCGGCGAGAGCCTGTGAATCTATATCACCCTGGTTCACCATCGACAGGCCGTTATCCTTGAGAACGCGGCCAAGCTCGTTGATTGTCGTACCCGCCGATACGCTGACCCGGCGCGCTTCGCGGTCGATGTGGCGGACGCCTTTCATTTGCGATAGCGAAAGCAGGAGCCCGCTTGTGATCGCAACGGGGGTGAAGGAATGGCCGGAACCGACGCAGCGCACATTCAGCCCCTGCGAAGTGGCTTGTCTCACCATGTCGCAAAGTTCCGTTTCGCTCGTCGGCTCTCCACGATACCTAGTGATGCAGGACTGGTTGCCGACCCAGTTTCTCCAATGTCCGCCCTGATGGAATCCGTTTGTCATCAGCCTGCATCCTGCCTCGGTTCGGGTTTCGTGTGCGTCTTGCCGATCATGACAATATCGCGAGGGAGAGCCAGAGCAAGCCGTGATTGCGCGGATCGCCATGAAACCGTGTCGCGTCAATGACGTCTTTTCGACCCGTCCAAAACGAGAAGCAGCAGCATACCGAGGGTTCCCGCACCAGCGCCGATCACGGCGGTTCCGGAATAGCTGCTGATGGCGGTGCCGAAGGCAAAGAGCGCGGCACTCATCCCCGCACTCAGAAATAGATTGACTGAGATAAGCGCGCTGCCGAGGCCCGGCCGGTCGGCGATCAGATCCTGCAAATAGGTGATCGGAATGCTGATCAGCGCGGCCGCTCCCGCGCCGCTGACAAGCGTCAGCGCATAGACATGCCACGGCGTGGAGGCAAAGCCGAGCAGCGCCAGGTAGGTGACATAGATGGCAGTGCCGATCGCCAGCGCGGCGACGGGACTAATGGAGCGCTGGATACGACCCCAGACGACGATGAAGATGACTTCGAGAAAGGCGACGATGCCGACCAGCACGCCGATGTCGGTGACGGTGCCATGCGCTGCTCCGGTTACAATCAACGGCAGGACGGCGCCACTGATGTGCAGCGTACTGAAGATCAATGCGATGGCGATAAGCCTGACGAAAATCTTCGGCGACAAGACCTCGCCGAGTGCGGCGAGATGGGAGAGATGGGCTCCGGCATGACTGTCGGTTCCGCTTTGGCGGGGCAGGAACGCAGCGATCAATCCCAGGCACGCGACACAGGCAAGACAGGCGAAAAGATAAGCCGGCAGCATGCTCGTCGCATGCGCGAGGAGCGCGCCGGTGATCCCCGGAACAAGGACCCAGGACAGCGAAATTGCCGCACGGACGCCGGAGTTTACCGCGGCAACCTCGTGGCGGGGCATGCCTTTGGCAGCCGCACGCACATTGGCAAAAAGCAGCGAATTCAGCGCATTGTAAATTGGCAGCATGAAAAGGATACAAAGAACGAATGTCGTCTGGGCAGGCAGGAGATAGACGACACCATAGCCGAGGACGCCGAAGACGGTGACCGACAGCATCATCGAACGGTACTCGCCAAGCCGATCGGCAAGATTGCCGACGAGAACGCTGACGACGACATTGACAGCGGCAGCCGCAAAGATCAGCGCGGAATAAAGCCCGTTGCTGAGGCCCAGTTCGCGAATGCCGATCACCGACTGGTATGGCGAGGTTGCAGCGCCCGCGAATCCATAGGCAAAGAGCGTCAGCGTGCTGACCCGGATCGTCGGGTTGCGGAAGACATCGGGGAGAAAAGCGGCCATCGGAGGGACTATCAAAGCGAGATGTGGCAAAGAGGAGATGCGCCCGGCGACTGCGGGCGGTAGGGCTTTAGCAGGTTCGGTGGTGCGCCGTAACACGCCAAAGCCGCTGGTCAATCTTTCCAGCGCGCGGAGAAGCGTGCCTTCGGTTGGTACTCGAAGCTCCGGTCGAACGGGAAGACAGGACGCACGCGGCGCTTGCTGACAAGGCCCCCGATATCCTGATTGACCACGCCATCCGTCAACGCCATCAGGTTGGGATTGGCAATCGGCGCAAGTTCCGGCGAAAGATAGCCGGATTTGACGACGAGCAGCCGCACCGCCTTGGGTTCAAGTCCGAGACGGGTGAAATCCCCGATGTTGTGATAGGGGCGCCGACGCGCCGCGAGCACCACGGTGACGCCGCCCAGGCGGACAACGGCCTGGCGTTCCGCCTGCGTGCCCGGATCATCGAGAAAAGTCACCTCCGCCTCTGTCTCGACGGGCAAGCTTGCCGGGTCGAGGCTGCCGCCGATCCGCAAAACAACGCTGGCGCCCTTGCCGGCAGCAAAGCAGGCTTCAACGGCTGGCCGGTCAGTAATGCCGGCCAACAGCGCGCCTTCGAAATTGCGCGCGATCAACGCCCGCAGCACATCGGCCCGATCTCCGACGCCACCGCCCGTTGGGTTGTCAGCGGAATCGGCAAGAATGACCGGAAAAGTGACAGCTTTCTGCGCGATATCAAGCATCTCATCGAGCGGGCCGGTGACCGGGCCGAAGCCGAAATCCTCGCGGGCGTTCCAATAGGAAAGCGCGATTTGCTCGGCGGCCCTCGTTGCCGCAACCTTGTCAACAGCGGTAACAACGGCACAGGCGGTCGCACGCGGCTCATCGGCCCAGACGTAACCGATCATCAGATTGGCATCGAGGATACCGGCTTGCCTGTCGAATTCCGGCAGGGTCCGGTAAATGCCCTTCGCAGGCTCGTCCTCGGTCGAGGTGCACTCGCCCGGCAGCAGCACCGGCACCGGCACCCAAACGACACCGGGCAGCTTGCCACCCTTCAGCACGTCGACCAACATCGACCAGGCACGAACCATGGTCTCGCGAACGTCGATATGGGGGGCAGTGCGATATGCGGCGAAGATGTCCAGCTGGTCGATGATCCGTTGGCTGACATTGCCATGCAGGTCATAGCTTGCGGCAACGGGGCAATCCGGCCCGACAACTTCGCGAGCAGCCGAAATCCAGTCGCCTTCGGCGTCATCCATTCCCTCGACATTCACCGCGCCATGCATGGCAAGATAGAGTCCGTCGAGCGGTAAGGCATCTTTCAGCAGTCCGAGGAATTCGGCCTTGATGGCTTCATAGGCCAGGCGCGAGACCGGTCCTCCGGGAACCGCGCGGGCGTGAATGAGCGGAACATGCTCGATGCCATCCGACTTCAGGAAGCTGAAATAATCCGAGCCGATGAGGTTCGCGCCACGCATGACGCGGAAATCGTCGACTGCCATCAGCACCGGCGAATAGGTGCTGCACTCCGTGTGAATTCCACCAACTGCAACGCGCATGATAGGGACCTTAAAGGTTCGGGCTGAGCGGCACGATGGCGGCAAAGCGTTCCCAGTTTTTCATTGCCCGTGGCGTCCAGGCCGCTTCGGCAATCGCTGGAAGACGCGGGAAAACCAGACGATTGAAATAACCGCGCGAAAGGAAATGCTCTGACCAGATGCAGGCCTGCACGCCTCTCATTCTGTCTTTCAATTCTTCCGGGAAATCGCCCTCTGCCTCGTAGGCATATGTGTGGGCGGGCGGCACGGTCCCAGCCCAACTTGCGCCTGGCTCCTGGAATGCTTCCGCCTGCACCATGTCGAGGTAATAGGCCTGGCCCGGCGTCATAACGACATCGTAACCCTCTCGCGCAAGGTCGATGCCGACATCAGGGTTTTCCCAGGCCATCAGCAGCGTATCCGCCGCGCCGACGCCGCCGCCGTGGGCCACCTCGTTCCAGCCGGCAAGCTTGCGCCCGCGCGCCGTCAGCATCTCCTTGACGCGCTTGAGGAAGTAGGATTGCAAGGCGAAGGTGCCGGAAATCCCCTGCTCTTTCATAAGCTTCCTTGCCAGCGGCGAGGCAAGCCAAGAGCCATTTGCCACCTCGTCGCCGCCGATATGAAGATAGTCGGAGGGGAAAAGTTCGACCATTTCGTCGAAAACCTTTTCGAGAAATTCGTAGGTGAAGGGCACCGCCGGGTTCAAGGCGTTGTTGGCATAGCCCTGAACCGAGTGATAGCTCTCGGGTGCCTCCTGCCCGTCGGTCAGATCAGGCAGGGCAACCAAAGTTGCCGCATTATGGCCGGGGATATCGATCTCAGGGATGATCTCGACGCTCAGTGCCTGCGCATGGGCGACGATGGCCTTTACGTCCTCCTGCGAATAGAAGCCGCCGACCGGCGCAGCACCGTTGCCGAGCTGCGGCAAAAGAGGCTCGTCCGGCCCGCGCAGGACGCCGGTCGTGGTCAGTGACGGATAGGCCTTTATCTCCAGGCGCCAGGCCTCGTCGTCGCTCAAATGCCAATGGAAGATGTTGAGCTTGAACCAGGCGACTATGTCGATCAGCCTGAGGACATCGCCAACTGGATAGAATTGGCGGGAAACGTCGAGATGGCATCCGCGCCAGCCATAGCGCGGCCTGTCGATGATCGTGCCGGAGACGGGGAAGCAAAATTTGTCAGGCATGGCGCGCGCACCATGCAGCAATTGCGCCAACGAGATCAGACCATACAGCCGGCCGGCGTCATCGCAATAGGCAAGGCTTACCTCGTCGGGCGAAAATTTGAGGGAATAGCCTTCCTTGGCAATGCCGGCATTGCTGACAAAGCTTATGGGACGACCTTGCGGCGCCGCGGCGAGATTGAAGGGCACATGGCTGCTCTCGAAAAGGCGGCGGAAATGGGCGATCGCGGTCGATACGGTGCTGACCTCTTCGAAAGAACTGCCCTCTGCTGGATAGAGCACGACCGGGAAGCCTTCCCCCGGCTTGGCGTCGATCTCGGCCGGCCAGGGCTGCAGCGCAAAGGGCAGATCGAGCTCTCCTTGCGGCAGGAGAACCGGCGGCGGCTCGCTGACGCGGCCCTCCAGCAGAAGGTCCGAGACGGCAACGTCCACATGCGTGCCGCCAGCCAGCGTCAGATAAGCGGACTTGGCGCCGTCAGTGCAATGGCGCGCCTGACGATGCAGGCCGCTGACGGTGAAGGTCCAGTTCTTACCGGGCTCGATGACCAAGCCTTGCGGCGGTGCGAATTCGTGAAAGTTGGCGTCCCGCCGCAGGAAAGTGGCATTGCCGCATGCCATTGGATCGATGACCCGCGTCAACGAGGTATAGGCCAGACGGAAGCCTGAAAGCGGCGTGTCGGAAAGATTGAAAACCATGAAGGTGAAGCGGCCGTTCGGCCCGCCATCCGGTTGCCAAGTACTTTCCAGGCGATAGGAAGCCGGTTGCATATCTGATCCTCTCGTTTTCATTGGCTTTCAATAGTGGTCCGATTGAGAAAAGGTCCGGGCGAGCTCCGCCTGACCGGCGGTAAGCCCGCAATCGACAGGCAGGCAGACGCCTGAAATCGCCGCGGCCAGGGGGCTCGCGAGGAAGCCGACCGCATTGGCGACATCGACGGGATCGACGACCCGCTGAAGTGGATACCAGCGGCGCGCCTCTTCAAAGACATTGGGATTGGCTGCAGCACGGGCCTCCCAGAGCTGAGTTCGCACCGTGCCTGGCGCTACGGCATTCGCACGGATGCCGAACTTTCCGTATTCGACCGCTACAAGCTTGGTGAAATGCAGCAGGCCGGCCTTGGCAGCACTATAGGCGGGATGACCAAAGACGTTCATGCCGTTCACCGAGGAAATGTTGATCAGCGAGCCCTTCGATGCCTTCAGCATGTCCTCGACGGCGCGGAAGCAGAGAAATGCGGCCTCGAGATTGAGAACATTGTCGGACCGCCAAATTTCCGGCGTCGTATCGTGCAGGCTGACGGCGTGGGCACCACCGGCATTGTTGACAAGCGTCCTCACAGTCCCGAGAGCCCGGGCGCGCGCTGCCATGTCGGCGACGCTCTCCACATCGGTGATGTCGCAGCGCACGGCCACGAAACGCCCTTCCGGTCCGAGATCCCTTGCAGCCTTTTCTGCCGCAGCAAGATCGATATCGACGAGGAGGATGATGTCATGGTCCTCGCCGAGCCGGGCGGCGATCGCCCGGCCGATGTCGCCTGCACCGCCTGTTACGATCGCAATCGTTCCGCTTCCGGGGCTTGTCTTTGCGGCCTGCATTCTCAGTCTCCAAGAAGTTGACGGTCATCACCGTCGCGGTGCGTGACAAGCTGTTGCTTGATCCGCCGAAGCGTTATCGTCGCCTTGGGCTGGATCGCATAGGCAACGAGGCTGGCAAGGATATCGACGGCGGCGAGATAGGCGATGCGCGTCGAGGTGGGACGATAGATGTTATTGCCTTCGGGCAAATCGATCGGCACAACGATATCGGCGGCCTCAGCCACCAGGCTGCCGCTCTGGGTCAGCGCGATGGTCGGGACCTTTGATTCGCGCGCGAGAGTGAACGCCCGGACGAGTTCGGCATTGCGCCCGGAAAAGGACGAGCCGATCAACACGTCAGTCGGCTTTGCAGCGGCCGCCATCATCAACTGCATGCTGTGATCGGAACTGGCGGTCACATGCAGCCCGAAGCGAAAGAGCCGGTTCTGAAATTCGTTGGCAACCATCGACGAATTGCCGCCGGAGCCGAAGGCATAGATCATCTCAGCCTGTGAGATTCGCTGCGCCGCCTGCGCGACGGCTGCCATATCAAGCGAACGGTGCAGCAGAAAAAGCGCGTTCTGCGCCTTCTCGACGATATCGCGCGCGACGTCGGCGGGATCGGTGCTCTTGGATTCCGGCTTCAGGTAGCGCACGCCGACATGAGCGGTGCGGGCCAGTTGGATCTTGAAATCGGAAAAGCTGTCGCAGCCGAGGCGCCGGCAGAAGCGGGTAACGGTTGGCGGCGAGACATCGGCTTTTTCGGCAAGGCCGATGATCGAGGCATTCACGGCAAATTCGAAGTCGTTGAGAATGATGTCGGCGATGCGGTTTTCAGATTGGGAAAACCGCCCCCTCTCTTCCTGCAATGTAGAGAAAATGTCCATTTACACGCTCCCCCAACGATGCGCCGATTTTGTCCGGCGTCATGCGCCTTTCGGCTTGTACGCGATGCAGTCGATTTCCACCTTGCAGTCCACCATCATCGACGACTGCACGCAGGCGCGCGCCGGCGGGTGCTCACCGAAATATTCCTGATAGATCTTGTTGAAGCTCCAGAAATCGCGTGGGTCGTCCAGCCAGACGCCGACCCTGACGATGTGCTCGACGCCGTAGTCGGCCTCCTTCAGGATCGCCAAGACATTGGCGATGGTCTTGTGTGTCTGCGCAATGATGTTGCCATCGATGATCTCGCCGTTTTCCATGGCGACCTGCCCGGACACATGCAGCCAGCCATCAGCTTCGACAGCCCGCGCAAACGGCAACGACTTGCCTCCTGCGCCCGTTTGACCCGTGCCATAACGCTTGATGGGCATTGCCGTTTCCTGCAAATTATTTTCTTGATAAGTTGACAAATGACCATAGAAAGCGGAATTTGACCAGCGAAAAACGTTATTTATGAAAAGAATTTCAATCTGGGAGGAAACATGCGCGATCCCTTTCAAAACCCTTTCCCTTCGTCCGACGCCGCTCGCCACGCCATTTGGGAGATGCTGGTGCCGCGCGATATCGACGCATTTCTCGCCGCCGACTGGTCCATGGTTGCGGATGATTTCGTCGAAGACGGCTTCATCGGCATTGACGGTAAGCGCGAAATCAGTCCGGACAATTGGTGCCTGGCGTTCCCGACGCTTGCCGCCTATCGCGACGAATGGCTGAGGCAGGCGAAGGATTTCGCGACGCAATCCTTTGCCGAGGATAGGCGCGCGGCGATCTTTACCACCACGACGCTGGAAGACATCGAGATTAAGGGCGAGGCAGCACTCGTTCGCAAGAAGTTCAATGGCGGCCTGACGAAGGCCGACGGCAGCCGCGATGTGATGCAGTGGCAGACACTTTATTATTGCCGCCTTCACGCGGGGCGCTGGAAGATTTCCGGCTTCACCGGCTATCTCCCCAATCCAATGGGTTGAACCGGTTTCAGCACGGAGGCAATTGCATTGCGCATATTTACGGCAGCCCTCGCCACCGAAACCAACACCTTCTCCCCCATCTGCGTGGATCGGCGGGCTTTCGAGGCGTCTCTTTATGCCCGGCCGGGCGAGCATCCCGAGACGCCGACGCTCTGTACGGCGCCGATAACAGTGGGACGCAAGGTTGCCGCGGAAAAGGGCTGGGAGCTGATCGAAGGCACCGCGGCCTGGGCGGACCCGGCAGGGTTGGTCAGCCGGTCAACTTACGAAGGTTTGCGTGACGAGGTGCTTGGGCAATTGCGGGCGGCGCTGCCGGTGGACGCGGTCGTGCTTGGCCTGCATGGTGCAATGGTCGCGGCGGGCTATGAGGATACCGAAGGCGATATCCTTGCCCGCGTGCGAGAGATCGTCGGGCCGGACGTTCTCATCTCCGCCGAACTCGACCCCCATAGCCACCTGACAGCCAAGCGCCTCAAGGCGGCCGATATCTTCGTCTATTTCAAGGAATTTCCGCATACGGACTTCGTCGAGCGGGCAGAGGATCTCTGGCGCATCACGGTCGACACGCTGGAAGGCCGGATAAAACCCGTCATGTCGGTATTCGATTGCCTGATGATCGACGTCTATCCGACCTCGCGGGATCCGATGCGCTCCTTCGTCGACAAGATCATGAAGATCGAAAAGGAAGATGCGGACGTTCTTTCGATTTCCGTGATCCATGGTTTCATGGCAGGCGACGTGCCCGACATGGGCACCAAGCTTCTCGTCGTCACCAACGACAAACCGGAAAAGGGCGCAATGCTTGCGCGCGAACTCGGCCTCGAGCTGTTTTCGAAACGGGGCACGTTCATCATGCCGCAGATCGATGAAAAGCAGGCCGTCGGCGAAGCGCTCGCTGCCGCATCCTGGCCGGTCGTCATTGCTGACATGTGGGACAATCCCGGCGGCGGTACCGCCGGCGATGCCACCGTGCTTCTTGAAGAGCTGTTGGCAAAAGGCGCGACCGACACAGCTATCGGCACGATATGGGACCCCATGGCCGTCAAGATCTGCATGGCAGCGGGAGAAGGTGCGGAGATTCCGCTGCGTTTTGGCGCCAAGTCGGCGCCGGGGACCGGAAATCCGGTGGATGGCATCGTCACCATCGTGAAGCTCGTTCTAAATGCCGAGATGCGCTTCGGCGAAAGCTTCGCTCCTTTTGGCGACGCCGCGCATATCGTTCTCAACGGCATCGACATAATATTGAATTCGACCAGGGCGCAAAGTTTCGATCCCAGCCTGTTTTCAGTGATGGGCATCGATCCGACGTCGAAGAAGATCCTTGTGATCAAATCGACCAACCACTTTTTTGCGTCCTTTTCCAAGATGGCGGCGAAGATTATCTATTGCGCAGCAGGCGCGCCTTACCCGAACAATCCGGCAAAGACGCCCTATCGCCGCGCAAGGAAGGACATCTGGCCGATGATTGCCAATCCTCATGCAAACGAACACGGGGCATCTTGAAATGAGCCATAACGAAGATTTCGCCATCATCGCCAAGCCGGGCGACAAAGTCTCCGATCTTTCGACGCCCCGGCCGATCATCGATGAGGACCGGCTTGCGGCAAACATCGCTCGCGTACAATCCTACATGGACAAGCATAGCCTGAATTTCCGGCCTCATATCAAGACCCATAAGATACCGGCGCTTGCCGCTGCCCAGATTGCCGCCGGAGCCCGGGGCATCAATTGCCAGAAGATCACCGAGGCGGAAGTCTTTGCTGCTGCAGGGTTCGACGACATACTGATCACATTCAACATCCTTGGCGCCGAGAAGCTTGCCCGCCTTGCAGCTCTCAACGATCGGATCGCAGCGCTCAAGGTCGTTGCCGACAGCGCGGTGACGGTGGACGGCCTGGCCGCGCACTTTGCCTCGCGCAAACCGCTGACGGTTCTTGTCGAATGCGATACTGGCGGCGGACGCTGCGGCGTCCAGACGCCTGCCGAAGCTGCCGCGCTCGCCGCCCGTATAGCAGCAGCCCCCAGCCTCGTCTTCGGCGGCCTCCTGACCTATCCGAAGATAGGTGGCGCGGCCGAGGTCGAGCGATTTGCAAGCGAGACCCTGGCTCTCCTCAAGGCCGCCGGCATCGACTGCCCCGTCGTCAGCAATGGTGGTACGCCGAGCCTTTTCGACGCCCACCTCGTGACCTCCGCCACCGAACATCGTGCCGGAACCTACATCTACAACGATCGTTCGATGGTGCGCGCTGGCCACTGCACCGAGGACGACTGCGCGATGCATGTGCTCGCCACCGTCGTCTCGCGTCCGACCGCCGACCGCGCGGTGATCGACGCCGGTTCCAAGTCGTTGACATCCGACCTTCTCGGCTTTGCCGACTTCGGCACCGTCGTCGGCTATCCCGAAGGCGTCATCACAGGACTATCAGAGGAGCACGGCGTCATCGACCTGTCGCGCTGCAACGGCAAGCGCCCCGAGATCGGCGAAAAGATCCGCATTATCCCGAACCACACCTGTGTGATCTCGAACCTGTTCGACACGATGGTGTTTCACCGCGACGGCGTTGTAACACGAGTGGAAGAGGTCGCGGCGCGCGGCCTCGTCTGGTAAATTATGACGTCGCGCCGCCGGCGCGGCCTAAGCCGCGGTCGACGGATTAAGCAGGTTCATGTCGATGTCGGTCAGTTCGACATGGCGTTCGAACGCAATCCCCGCATCGTCGAACAGATGGCAATCGGCCGCATTCAGACCCGCCGATAGCGGTACGTCGGCGCGGATCGGAACGCTTCCAGGCAAGGTCGCGCAGAAATTCTCGCCTTCCCCGTCGAGCGCCGCATAGGCAACCGTCTGCGCGCCCAGCCGCTCGATGACGGTCGGCACGATCGTCATGGTGATTTCGCCCGAGCCGATGTTGATGTGTTCCGGTCGAATGCCGAGGGTCAATGCCTTGCCGACCAGACCTTCGCGGGGCGTGACCGGCAGCAGGGCCGTCTGGCCCTTGTAGTCGATCTCGATGCCGGATGGGCCAACGCTCTTGCAGGTCACGGGCAGAAAATTCATTCTTGGATTGCCGATAAAGCCAGCCACGAAGATATTCGACGGCTTGTGATAAAGCTCGAGCGGCGCGCCGGTCTGGGCGATTTCACCGGCATTGAGCACCACGATGCGATCGGCCATCGTCATCGCTTCCACCTGGTCGTGGGTGACGTAAATCATTGTCGCCTTGAGCTGGCGATGCAGTTTGGCAAGCTCGATGCGCATGTCGGTGCGCAAGGCGGCATCGAGGTTGGACAGGGGTTCGTCGAAAAGGAAGATCTTCGGCTCGCGGACGATGGCACGGCCGATGGCAACGCGTTGGCGCTGGCCGCCCGAAAGCATGCCGGGTTTCTGTTGCAGACGCTGCTCGAGATGAAGAATGCGAGCCGCGTTGTCGACTTTCGCCTTCAATTTATCCTCCGGCATCTTCTCGACGCGCAGCGGGAAGGCGATGTTCTCGAACACGGTCATGTGCGGATAGAGGGCATAGGACTGGAAGACCATGGCAATGCCGCGCTTGACCGGCGGCAGGTCGTTGACCCTTTTTCCGTCGATCAGGATGTCGCCGCCGCTGATTTCTTCCAGACCGGCAATGCAACGAAGAAGAGTGGACTTGCCACAACCCGACGGCCCGACGAACACGACGAATTCGCCATCCTGAATCTCGAGATTGATATCGTGCAGGATTTCAGCGATGCCGTAGCGTTTGACGATATGATTGAGGTGAAGCCGGTCCACGCTATGCTCTCCAATTTGTCATCATCAGCTCCGGGGGCGGATCTCTCCGCCCCCGGAAACTGGATTACTTGTACTGCTCCAGATCGGCGGCTGCCTTCTTCAGAGCGACGGCTGGCTCCGTCTTGCCGGTGACGACAGACTGGACCATTTCGATCATGGTGTTCTGGAAGCCCTTGTAGTCAAGGAACAGAGGTTCCGGACCGCCGAAGGAGATGCCGTCGAGGAAGGGCTGCCAGCTCGGGTCTTTCGAGACCAGATCCTTGACGCCGGGAACGGGGCGCAGCGGGGTCAGCCCGTTGGAGACTTCATAGACGAACTGGTTTTCCGGGTTGGTGAGGAACTTGGCGAGATCGGTCGCCTTGTCCTCCACGCCGCTACCCTTGAAGATTGCAAGGCTGTCGGTGATGAGCAGCGTGCCCGGGCCCTTGGCATGCGGGCCGAGCGGCAGGTTGGCGACGCCCCACTTGAACTTTGCGTCCTTGAGCTTGTTAACAGCGCCGACGGAAGCGTGGATCATGGCGATCTTGCCGTCGAGGAAGATGGCGCGCACTTCGTTCTGCTCGTAGGCCGTCGGACCCTCTTCGGCATAGGGCACCATCGCCTTCAGCGCGGTCAGAGCCTCGAGATTCTCGGGGCTGTCGAGCACGATCTTGCCGTCGGCGTCGAGCACCTTGCCATTGTTGGTATAAACCCAGTGGAGGAACTGGTGCATGGTGTTGTCATAGGTCTTTGCGACGACGCCGAAGCCGGCAATGCCGGTCTTTTCCTTGATGGTCTTGGCGTCTGCAAGCTCTTCAGCCCAGGTCGTCGGCGGCTTTTCCGGGTCGAGGCCTGCCTGCTTGAAGAGGTCCTTATTCCAGTAGAAGGACTTGGTCGAGAAAGCGACCGGAACACCCCACTGCTTGCCCTCGAATGTCACTGTTTCCGGGATGTTCGGATAGTAAGCGGCCTTGTCCGCATCGCTCATCGCAACCGGGATGATGAGATCGTTGCTCGCGAACTGCTTCAGCGTGCGCGATCCGACATAGGCGAGCGCCGGCGGTGTGCCAGCGGCTGCCAGCGTCGTCACCTTGTCCTGGCACTGATCCCAGCCAACCGGTTCGATGTTGACCTTGTAGCCGGCGTTTGCCTTCTCCCAGGTGGAGATGAAAGGCGGATAGGTCGGATCGACCGAGTCGCCGCACTGGATGAAGTTGATGACCTTGTCTTCGCCAAGCGCTATCGACGTCGTCGACAGTAGGGCGGCGAAGACGCCCATTACGATCTTGGAATGCAGAGGCATTTCGTTTTTTCCTTCCACTCTGGTTAGGTAGTCTTCTACTCTTGGTTATTGGCGAGACACGTTGGCCTCACTCTTTCACGGCACCGGCCGTCAGGCCGGCGACGAGATAGCGCTGCAGGAAAATGAAAACGACGAGCACCGGCGCGATGCCGACGAAGCTTGCTGCCATCAGCTCGTTCCAGGCGACCTCCTGCCGTCCGAAAAACCCGAACAGGCCGACGGACAAGGGCATGTATTCGGACTTCGAATTGAAGGTCAGTGCATAGATGAACTGCTGCGCGTAGACCGTTAGGAAGCAGAACATTGCCACCACCAGCACGCCAGGCCCTGCAAGCGGCAGGATGATCCGGCGCAGGATATAGAGCCGGCCGGCGCCATCCACGAAGGCCGCCTCCTCCAATTCTTTCGGAATTCGCATCAGATAAGCGCGCAACAGCCAGATGCCGGTTCCAAGCAGAAAGGCTGCCCCCGGGATGATCATCGCCAGGTAGGTATTCAGAACACCGATGGTGCGCATCAACCGGAACAGGGGAATAATCAGCACGGCGCCGGAGAACATGTTCACCGATAGAAACATCCCGAGAATGATGCCGCGGCCGCGAAATTCGATGCGCGACAGCGCATAGGCCGCCGGAATGATCAACGCCAGGCCAAGCAAGGTGGTGACGGTCGCGATGAAAATTCCGTTGAGCATGTAGCGCCACAGGAGCGGCACCGTGGTCCAGATGGTGAAATAGGCGTCGAACGACCCGTTTTCCGGCCAGAAGTGATAGGGCGACGAAAACAGCAGTGATATCGGCTTCAGGGACACCAGAAAGCCTTCGATGAAAGGGCCCATGATGAAAAACAGGAAGACGAAGGTGCCGAGATAGATGCCGATCTTTTCGTGCCAGCGGAATTTGTCGATCATCATGACGCTGCCCCCTTACTTGCTGTCGGCGGCGGTGAGCCGGTTGATGACGCGGAAATAGAAGAAGCAGAAAATGCCAAGGCAGATGGCCACCAGAACGGCGCGCGCAGACCCTTCGCCATACTTGTAGGAGCCGATTGCGGTCCTGTAGGTATCGATGATCATCGTTGTGGTTTCGCCGCTGGGGCCGCCATGGGTCAAAATCCAGATGATGTCGAAGGAGTTGAATGTCGAGATCAGCGAGATCATCGACATGGTCAGGATAGCCGGCACCATCAGCGGCAGGGTGATGCGACGAAAACGATAGAAGCGGCTCGCACCATCCACCCAGGCTGCCTCGTAGAGGTCCTTGGAAATCGACTGGATCGCAGCGAGGAAATAGAATGTCACCATCGGCGTGCCGATCCAGACGTCCGTCATGATCGTCGCCCAGAATGCGGTGCTGCCATAGGCGAGAAAGGCGACGGGACCGTCAACAAGCCCGAAGCGCTGCAGCAGACCGGAGATCATCCCAAACTGGCCGTTATACATCCAGCCCCACATGAAAATACCGATGGCCATCGGCACGATCCACGGCATCAGCGTCAGGACGCGAAAGATCGTCCGGCCGGGCAAGGCGACGCTCAAGAGAAGCGCACCGCAGGTGCCGATGATCATCTTGAACAGCACAGAAAAGAACGTCCACACGAAGGTGCGAACGATGATCGTGCTGAAGCCGGCGTGGAAGATCTTGACGTAGTTGTCCCAGCCGACCCAGTTGACCGTCTTCTTAAGCGCCGCGTCGGTGAAGGACAGGTTGATCGTCGCCACCAACGGCCAGGCGACGATTGCCAGAACATAAAGCAATGCGGGAAGAAGCAGGAGCCAGGCGAATAAGACGTTACTGCGTTGACTGTTCATCCTTCCCGCACTCCTCAAGCCGCACGGGCATGGAGCGCTTCGTCGAAGCTATCCCACACCGGCCGGAGATCAACGATGGTTCGCTTCGAGCGTGCTTCGTCCATGGCAAGGGCGAGGATGCCGGCTTCGAGAGCATTGAGGGTCGAGACAGGAAGATGCTGGCCGGTTCGCACATGGGCCATAAGGTCGGCGGCCATCTGCTCGTCAGCGCCGTAATGCTGGGAAAGTTCGGTGCGCGTGGCGTATTTCTTCTCGACGACCTTCGCGCCAGTCAGAACCTCGTGAACATCGAGATAGCCGCGAATGAAGTCGCCCTCGGCCATGCCGCGCGAGCCCATGATCGCAAAGCGGCGAAACTGGTCGGGAACATTGAGGTTGGTATGGAAATTCATGCCGACACCGTTGGCATATTCGACGATCGCTACCTGGTAGTCGATGATGTCGCCATCGCTGTCGAACACCTTGTCGGAGCCCTTCCAGCCGGACGGCTTGCTATAGAACATGGTCATGTCGTTGATCCCATCGTTGCGAGGATCGTTGGCCGGAATGAAGCTCCGCCGTCCGCCAAAGCTTGCCACCCGCTCCGGCCGAACGCCGACAATGCCGTTATAAAGATCGAGGTCGTGGCAGCACTTTTCCAGCATGAAGCTGCCGGAATACTTCTCGTATCGACGCCAGTCGCGCATGAAAAACGCGCCGTGGTAAGGATAGATATGCTCCGAGGCTTCGATGGAGACGACGTTGCCAAGCACGCCGGTTGCCTGCGCGGCAAGCAGGTCGCGGTACATCGGCGAATACCGCAATACGAGGCCGACCATCAGCCGCTCGTGGCCGAACTTTGCCATCAAGCGGGCAAGCGCGATGCTGTCTTCGATTGTTGTGACAACCGGCTTTTCACAAAAGACCTTCAGACCGGCCTGAAGACCAATCCGGATGTGATCGAGGTGCATGTGGTTCGGCGAACCGATCATCAGCAGATCGAATTTTTCCCCCGCTATCAGCTCCTGCGGCGATGCATAGGATTTGCCGACGGAAATCTTCTTTTCGACAAGCTCGGGGAGCCCTGCGGGCTCCGGATCGACGTAACCGACGATCTCGAAATTTTCATCAATGGCGTTGAAGACATAGGCAAGGTAGGCCAGCCGGAATCCAAGCCCGATAATTCCCACTTTCATGCTATCGTGTTCCCACTCACGTAATTTATTTTCGTCAAGTTGAGACAAAAATTCGAAGGCGTCAACTTGAATGTGTGAAATCTTGATTTTATGAAATTAATTTTCATAAAGAGGCGTGCGACCGGCTCAGGGATGCAGCTCTGGGTAAAGCGACACGGGAATACCCACTCGTTTCCGGCGGTACTTTGCCTCACTGCCCCGTACTGAAAAAGGCAAGTCGGGTAAGGGCTGTGTAGTCGGACTCCGAGACCATCATCGCCACGAAAACGAGCACGAGAACCGGAGGCACAATGATCGCATAGACCAGAGCCAGCCGCTCCCACGCCATGTGCATGAAAATAGCGACGATCAAACCCGCCTTCAGCATCATGAACAGCAGGATCAAAAACCACCTGAGATAACTCTGGAAGCCGAGGTAATCCACCAGATATGAGAATGTGCTGAGGACAAAGAGCAGGCCCCAGACCACGAGATAGAGCTTGATCGGATGTTGCTGCCCGGAATGTGCCTGCGATTGGCTCATGATGCGCTCCTCACCATAGATAGAAAAATGCGAAGATGAATACCCATACCAGATCGACGAAGTGCCAGTAGAGCCCCATGATCTCGACAATCTCGTAGTTGCCCTTCCTGCTGGTGAAAAAGCCCCGCCTTTCGTTATCGAAATCCCCCCGCAACACCTTGCGGGCGGTGATCAACAGGAACAGAACACCGATGGTGACGTGGGTGCCGTGAAAGCCGGTGATCATGAAGAACGACGAGCCGAATTGCGCAGCGCCCCATGGGTTCCCCCAGGGTCGCACCCCTTCCCCGATCAACTTCGTCCACTCGAAAGCCTGCATCCCGACGAAAGTGGCGCCGAGCGCTGCGGTTGCCAGCATCAGTGCGGCAGACTTGCGTCGATCACGGCCGTAGCCGAAGTTGACCGCCATCGCCATCGTACCGCTGCTGCTGATAAGGACGAAGGTCATGAAGGCGATCAGGATCAGCGGGATTTCCTTGCCGCCGATCGTCAGGGCAAAGACCTCGCTGGGATTGGGCCAGGGGACGGTCGTCGACATGCGGGCGGTCATATAGGCAAGGAGAAAGCAGCCGAAGATGAATGTGTCGCTCAACAGGAAGATCCACATCATGGCCTTGCCCCAGGAGACGTTCTTGAACGCCCTCTGGTCAGACGAAAGATCTGCCGCGACGCCGCGCAGCCCGGCGGGCCGCGGCAGCGTTTGGCTGGTCTCAGTTTGCACGGTTTCATTCATCGTCCAAACTCCTCAAGTGACCAATTGCCGGCAAAGATCGGCGAAACTGTTGCCCCAGCCTGCAAAGAGCGCAAAGAGCACCAGCCAGACCAACAGCATGAAGTGGCAATAGGTCGCGCATAGATCGACGCTCAGCGGGAGCTTCTCCGGCCAAATACCGCTCCACGCGCGCCTCGTCGTCCGGCCGAGCACGAACAGCCCGCCGAGAATGTGCAGCCCATGCATTCCGGTGATCATATAGAAGAAGCTGTTTGCCGGATTGTCGGCAAGCACATAGCCCGCCCCCATGAGCTGCCGCCACGCCACCACCTGGCCGACAAGGAAAAGGACGGCCGTGACCAACGCCACCAAAAGAGCGGTCGTCACGGTCTCGCTTCGCCCGCGATGAGCTTCTGCTTTCGCCCATTCGAGCGCCACGCTGCTGGCGACAAGGATTGCCGTATTGACCCAGAGCAGCCGCGGGATCGGTATGCTCCACCAGTCGGCCTCCGCGCTGCGGGTCAGATAGGCGCTGATAAACAGCGTGAACAAGGCGCCGACGACGGCCAGAAAAATGCCAAGACCGATCTTTGCAGTTGGCAATGGTGAGCCCTGGGTGGTTTGTATCTCTCCAGCTCGTCCTGTTTCGAGCCAAGGCTTTGCCGTCAGCCGCTGTCGTGTCATCCACCAGCCGATGATGCAGGCAAGGACCGCCAGAAAGATAAGGATAGCGCTCATGTCGGCGCACCTCTTGACAGAACCGCGCTATCCGGCTGGTTCTGCGGAATGAAGTCCTCGGCCGCCCCGGGAACGCTGTAGTCATAGGGCCAGCGATAGACCACCGGCAATTCCTTGCCCCAATTGCCGTGCACGGGTGGCGTCTGCGGCGTCTGCCATTCGAGCGTCGTAGCGCGCCAGGGGTTGCCACCGGACGGTTTGCCCCTGAACAGGCTCCAGCCGAGATTGAACAGGAACAGCACCTGCGCGGCACCAACGATCAGCGCGGCGATGGTAATGAACTCGTTCAGCGTGTGCGCGGATGGCGGAATGAAGGCTGTCTCCCCCAGCTCGTAATAGCGGCGCGGCACGCCGATCAGGCCGAGATAGTGCATGGGGAAGAAGATCGCGTAGGCTCCGAGGAAGGTTATCCAGTAGTGGATATGGCCCATCACCTCGTTCAGCATGCGCCCGGTCACTTTTGGATACCAATGATGGATCGCCCCGAAAACCACCATGATCGGCGCCACACCCATCACCATGTGGAAGTGCGCGACGACGAACATCGTGTCGGAGAGCGGCACGTCGACGACGACATTGCCGAGAAACAGTCCAGTCAGCCCGCCGTTCAAAAAGGTAACGATGAAGGCGAGAGCAAACAGCATCGGCAGGGTGAGATGTATGTTGCCGCGCCAGAGGGTCAGCACCCAGTTATAAACCTTGATCGCCGTCGGGATGGCAATAATCAGCGTTGTCGTGGCGAAAAAGAATCCAAAATTTGGGTTCATGCCACTCACATACATATGATGCGCCCAGACAACGAAGCTCAGCGCCGCGATGATGAGGATCGCCCAGACCATCATTCGGTAGCCGAAGATATTCTTGCGAGCATGCGTGCTGATGAGGTCCGAGACGATGCCGAAGGCGGGCAGCGCCACGATGTAGACCTCCGGGTGGCCGAAGAACCAGAACAGGTGCTGGAAAAGGATAGGGCTACCGCCGCCCTGCTTCAGCTGCTCGCCCATCTCAACGATGGAAGGCATGAAAAAGCTGGTGCCGAGCAGCCGGTCGAACAGCATCATCACGCAGGCGACGAACAAGGCGGGAAAGGCAAGCAGTGCCATGACCGTCGCGGTGAAGATCCCCCAGACGGTCAGGGGCATCCGCATCAGCGTCATTCCGCGGGCACGTCCCTGCAACACGGTCACAACATAGTTGAGCCCACCCATTGTGAACCCGATGATGAACAGGATCAGCGACGACAGCATCAGGATGATGCCCCAGTCGCGCCCGCCCGGTGTGCCGGAAAGCAGCACCTGCGGCGGGTATAGCGTCCAGCCGGCCCCGGTCGGGCCGCCCGGCGCGAAGAAGCCGGCAACGAGCAGCAGCACAGCAAGCAGATAGAGCCAGTAGCTCAGCATGTTCGCATAGGGAAAGACCATATCGCGGGCGCCGAGCATCAATGGAATGAGATAGTTGCCGAAACCGCCGAGGAAGAGCGCCGTCAGCAGATAGATCACCATGATCATGCCGTGCATGGTGATGAACTGATAATAATGTTCGGCATCGATGAAGGAGAAATAGCCTGGAAATCCGAGCTGCAGGCGCATCAGCCAGGACAGCACCAGCGCCACCATGCCGATCGAGATGGCGGTGAGGGCGTACTGGATGGCGATCACCTTGGCATCCTGGCTGAAGACGTATCTCGTCCACCAGCTTCTCGGATGGTAGAGCTCCACGTCCGCGACTTCCGCGGGACGGATGATGTCTTCGGCGCCAGATGGAATGTCGACCATGCTACGTCCTCCGTGTTCCTCCCGGTGCGGCTTGCGGGTTCACTTTGCCGCCTGCTTTTGTACCAATGCCAGTGACTGCGAGAAGGTAGGCTGCTGCTGGAGCCAGGTCCGATAGGCCGTCTCGTCATCGACCACCACCGTTCCGCGCATCTGAGGGTGGCCGACGCCGCACAATTCAGCGCACAGGACCTCGAATGTTCCCGTCCGTGTCGGCGTGAACCAGTAATAGGTGACGGTGCCGGGGATCATGTCCATCTTGGCCCGGAATTCGGGAACATAGAAATCATGGATGACGTCGATCGAACGCAAGAGGACCTCGACGGGCTTGCCGACGGGCACATGCAGTTCGCCTCCCTGGATGACCACGTCGTCGAGACTGGCGGGGTCGTTCCTGTTCACCCCAAGCGGATTATCCGCAGTGACAGCGCGCGTATCCGACCGGCCAAGCCGGCCATCGGGGCCCGGCAACCGAAAGCTCCATTGCCATTGCTGCCCGACCACTTCGACTATGCTGGCATCGGCAGGCACGGTAACGAACTGTTTCCACACGAACAGGCCTGGCGCCAGCATCGCCGCCACGCCGAACGCGGTTCCTCCCGCAAGCCACCATTCCAGCCGCTTGTTCTCGGGCTGGTAGGCAGCCTGGTTTCCCGGCCGGTATCTGAAGCGAAAGACGCAATAGGCCATGAACAAGACGACGACGGCAAACACGAAGCCGGTAATCCAGAACGTGATGACGATCGTGTTGTCTATATAACTCCAGTTTGACGCGATCGGCGTCCACCACCACGGGCTGACGAGATGGAACCCAATGGATCCCACCACCACCAGAACGAGAACCAGCACGATAGCCATTTCCTGCCCCCGTTCGTGGCCTATTTTGAATATTGCTTCAGATAGGCGATCAGGTTGGTGATCTCGGTGTCATCCTTCAGCCCAACGAAGGTCATCTTCGTGCCCTTCACCTTGGCCTGCGGAGCGTGAAGATAGTCGCGAAGCACCGTCTCGTTCCAAACGAGACCGCCTTTGCCTGCCTCCTGCATGGCCGGCGAATAGCTGAAATTGGGATGCGTCCCGGCCGTCCTGCCGAACACGCCATTTAGCGAAGGGCCAACCTTGTTCGTGTCCGTCTCGGCGACATGACAAATGGCGCATTTCTTGAACACGACGGCTCCTGCTGCAACATCCCCATCCTCGGAATGCGCGTCGAGCGGCAAAAGAAAGGCGAAGCAAAGACAGATCGGAAGAGCACGGTACCACATCGCAATCCTTATCCTCCTCAAGGGTGCACCATCAGCCCCGGAGCTCGCATGGCGAGAACTCCGAAGACGATCCCGAAATAGGCGTCGCTCGCGAAATCAGAGCATGCGATTTTTGGACCTCAGGCGCGCATGTTCGCCGCAAATATAAGCCGTAACGCCAAAAGCCGCCACAGCCCTCCTCCTCAGCCGCGACCCGGCTTGCGATCCAAGAGTACCGACAAATCTCGCCGAAACGTTGAACTGCAACCGGCAATCACGACTTTATCAGAGTTTGCTCACATTGTCGCATGTCCTTGTTTGGTACGCACCGCTTTCAAGTGAGCCGCCATCATTGGTAAGAAGATACGGCCGATGGCAGTGGCAGCTGCCTCAAATGCCGGGAAATGAGCCCGCCCACTCGTTGGAACCAAAGCCGATCGGGCCTGACAGTCAAAGATGGCGAGAACGACCCGGCTCACCTTGTAGAAATTTGATCGTAGTATCCCCTTAGTACCCGCATGTGCTCGCGGTTCGGTATGTTTCATCCGTCGTTTCAGGGAGGAAACAGAAATGCCAAGTGCCAAGATTCTCATGATCACCGGTGATTATACCGAGGACTACGAAACCATGGTGCCGTTCCAGACCTTGCTGGCCTGCGGGCATGTCGTTGATGCCGTTTGTCCAGGGAAAAGAGCGGGCGAAACGGTCGCAACCGCGATCCACGATTTCGAGGGGGACCAGACCTATTCGGAGAAACGCGGCCACAATTTCGCGCTCAACGCCACGTTCGAGAGCATCCGCGTCGCCGACTACGACGCCCTCGTCATTCCCGGCGGACGGGCACCGGAATATCTGCGGCTCGACCCGAATGTCCTTAAGGCTGTCAGGCATTTTTTCGATGCTGACAAACCAGTGGCGTCGATATGCCATGGTGCGCAGTTGCTCGCCGCGGCAGGTGTCCTCAAGGGGCGCATATGCTCGGCCTACCCAGCCTGCCGACCAGAAGTCGAGCTCGCAGGCGCCACCTATGCGGAGATAGCCATCAGCGACGCAGTAACCGACGGCAAGCTTGTCACCGCGCCGGCCTGGCCCGCGCATCCTGCCTGGCTCAAGCAGTTTATGGCTGTGCTGGCAGCTTGAGGGCTGGTAAACTGTGCCGCTCGCAAAGAGCGGCACTGGGAGGATGTCATGTGTGAACTGTTTATCAAAGCCGATACACGGCTTTGGGAGAGCACCACGCGGTCGCTTCGTATCGACGGCATGGTGACAAGCGTGCGGCTGGAGAACTTCTTCTGGTCCAAGCTTGAAGAGATCGCAAAGCGGGACGGAATGAATGTCGTTCAGCTCATCACCCGCCTGCATCATGAATCGATCGACGCCGGTCACGACCTCGGCAATTTCACCTCGTTTCTCAGGGTATGCTGCGCTCGCTATCTCGATCTTCAGCTCTCCGGAAACATTCCTGCCGATCTTTCGCAGCCAATCGCCGGATTGGACGCCCGGGCGATCCTCGGCCGCGAACGACAGAAATACCACTGAGCTTTTCCCGCCGCCGCCACGCCAGATCACTCACCCAGCCGACCAAGGAGTGACCGAGGGTGGCGGGCCGGGCCATCCGACTTTTCCCAAGTGAAGAGCTTTTTTAGAAATCCGTTCCTCGGCACAATCAAAAATATACATATTCTATAGACATTATTTATGGAGAGCGGGACATTGACTACGAACATTCGAAAAGCGGTATCGGCCGACGCGACCTGTTGAAGCTGTCGGCGGCGGCCGGCATCGCGGTTGCCGGCGCAACTCTGGTTGCCCGCAGCCCGGCCGCAGCAGCCGACGCAGAGCTGTCGCTCAAGGGCAAGCGTATCGCAATTAGCGCGACCGGCACTGATCATTTCTTCGACCTGCAGGCTTACAATGCCCAGATCGCCGAAGTGAAACGCCTCGGCGGAGAACCGATCGCCGTCGATGCTGGTCGCAATGACGGCAAGCTCGTCTCGCAGTTGCAGACGCTCATTGCCCAGAAGCCTGATGCGATTGTCCAGATCCTCGGTACGCTCAGCGTCATCGATCCCTGGCTCAAGAAGGCGCGCGACGCAGGCATTCCGGTCCTGACCGTCGACGTCGGCTCGACGAATTCACTCAACAACACGACCTCCGACAACTGGGGCATCGGCAAGGACCTGGCCTTGCAGCTGGTCTCCGATATTGGTGGCGAGGGCAATATCGTCGCGTTCAACGGCTTCTACGGCGTTACCCCCTGCGCGATCCGCTATGACCAGTTGGTCAATGTCGTCAAATACTTCCCCAAGGTGAAAATCCTGCAGCCGGAGCTGCGCGATGTCATTCCGAACACCGTGCAGGATGCCTTCACCCAGATCACTGCGCTGTTGAACAAATACCCCGACAAGGGTTCGATCAAGGCGATCTGGTCGGCCTGGGATATCCCGCAGCTCGGGGCCACGCAGGCGCTTGCCGCCGCCGGCCGCACCGAGATCAGGACCTACGGCGTCGACGGCAGTCCTGAAGTGCTTCAACTCGTCGCCGATCCGAACTCGCCTGCCGGCGCCGATGTGGCGCAACAGCCAGCAGAAATCGGCAGAACGGCCATTCGCAACGTCGCCAAGCTCTTGGCGGGCCAGACATTGCCGCGCGAAACCTATGTGCCGGCCTTGATCGCCAACAAAACGAATGTCGCTGAGGTCACCAAGAAGCTCGGCATCGGTTGAAATCCTCCCTGTAAGCGGTTCGGGCCTCATCGCCCGAACCGCTTTTGATTTCCCAAAGGAAGCCTCAAATGGCGACGACGTCCAGCGCTGCGGAAAGCGGCGGCGATATCATTCGACTGGAGGGCATCTCCAAGCATTTTGGCGGCGCCCAGGCTTTGGCTGATGCATCGCTGTTTGTGCGGCGTGGATCCGTGCATGGCCTCGTCGGCCAGAACGGCGCCGGCAAATCGACACTGATCAAGCTTCTTGCCGGCCTGCATCACCCTGATGGCGGCCGCATCGAGATCAATGGGCGCTCCTTTGAAAGGCTGACGCCGCATCTTAGCGAAGAACTCGGCATCCATTTCATTCACCAGGACCGGTTGCTGGTGCCGACGTTCACGGTTGGTGAGGCGCTCTTCCTGGGTCGCGAAATTCGCATTGCCGGAACACCGTTTCTCAACCGGCGCGCCATGCAGCGGCGTGCAGCGGAAATCCTCGACGATTATTTCGGAATAAGGTTGCCGAACAGCGCCCTCATCAGCGAGTTGTCCACTGCCGAAAAGCAGATCGTGCAGATCACGCGTGCGCTTCTCAACCAGCCGAAAGTGCTCGTATTCGACGAGCCGACCGCGGCATTGGTTCGCCGGGAGGCCGATATTCTCTTTCGCCTGATCCGCCGCCTGCGCGACGAGGGCATCACGATCATCTACATCTCACACTATCTGAACGAGATCGAGGCGCTTTGCGACCACGTTACAGTCTTGCGCAACGGCCAGAGTGTCGCATCGCTGCCGATTGCCGAGACCACGGCGACGGCCATCGCCAAGCTGATGATCGAGCGGGATATCGAGGACATGTTCCCGAAGCGAAATGTCGCTCTGGCAGACGACATCCTCACCGTGAACGGCCTGACGTCGGCCGGGAAATACAGCGATATTTCACTGACCCTGCGACGAGGCGAAGTTCTCGGCATTACCGGCCTGCTTGGCTCGGGGGCAAAGGAACTGATCCGCACGCTGTTTGGGCTGGAAACCTCGACCTCCGGCCGCATTGACGTTGCTGGTGGCACCGTGCGCTCCGTCAGTCCCTTAAAGGCGGCTGGTCGAGGCATTGCACTAGTTCCCGAGGACAGGCGTCGGCACGGGGTTGCGCTCGATCTGAGCGTTGGCGAGAATATCACCTTGTCGGCGCTCTCCAGCTTCACGCGCTTCGGGTTTCTAAACCGCGGGCGTGAACACGCGGAGGCGGATGCGCTCATACGCCGGCTGGAAGTGAAAACCGAAGGGCGGGATGCCCTTGTTCGCACCCTTTCCGGCGGCAACCAGCAAAAGGTGGCGATCGCCAAATGGCTGAGCCGCCAATGCGAAATCTACCTCCTCGACGAACCGACAGTCGGGGTCGACATCGGCTCGAAGGTCGAAATCTACAATCTCATCGGCGACCTTGCCGCGCGTGGAGCGGGCGTGATCGTCTTGTCGTCGGACCTGCCGGAGCTGGTCGGGATCACCGACCGCATCCTCGTGTTCTTCCGCGGCCGCATCGTTCGCGAATTCCTATCCTCCGAGACGACGCCGGACGAAGTGCTGGCGCAATCGACCGGATCGGCGGAGGTGCTGCGCCATGTCGGCTGAAGTCCATTTTCCCGAGGCCGGCTTCGAGGCCTCTGAGCCCGCGCCGCGCCAGTTCGGCCAGAATTTTGCGGCCGCAGCGCTCAGAGGCGGATCGGTCATCGCCTTCGCGGCGATCCTGCTGACCTTCGCGCTGACCGCTCCCTATTTCCTCAGCATCGGCAATATTGGCAATGTGCTCGGCCAATCGGCGATATCGGGTGTGCTGGCGATTGGTCTTACCATCGTGCTGATCGCCGGCGGCTCGAACGTCGTTACCGGCGGCATCGATTTGTCACTCGCCGCAAACATGGGCCTCAGCGCCGCCGTCTACGCGACCCTCATTCAACTCGGCCACGGCGATGTCGTTGCGGTGGCGGCTGCGGTGGCAACAGGCGCGCTGATCGGCATCGTCAATGCCGTGGCCGTCGTGTTGGCAGGCATCGTGCCCTTGCTCGCAACACTTGCCGTCATGAACGTCATTTCCGGCCTGGAACTGGTGCTGACACAAAACACGGTACTGCCCGCGTCGACGCCGTTTCTATCCCTACTGTCCTCCGCCGATCGCTTTGGCATCCCGGTTCTTGCCTACGTCCTCATCGGCTTTACTGCACTCGTTGCGGCGATCGTCCAATACACGCCCCTCGGCCTCAGGCTCTATGCGGTCGGTGAATTTCCAGAAGCAGCCCATGCTGTCGGCCTTCCTGTCAACCGGCTTGTCGCCGGCGCGTTCATTGCCGCCGGCGTTTGCGGCGGAATTGCCGGCGTACTTTCGGTTTCCTACCTCAGCGGCAGCACGACGGGGTCAGGCGAGATGCTGCTGCCGGTCGTGGTGACGGCCCTGCTCGGCTCAGTATTTTCGCGTCGACTGGTGCCCACGATCCCCGGCACATTGCTGTCGGTGCTGCTGGTGGGTTTCCTGGTCAATGGCTTCCAGCTTCTCAACATCTCCAGCACGCTGGTAAGCGGCATCCAGGGTGCCCTCATCCTCATCGTCGTTTCCGCAACCACGCTCCTTCGCCGGCAGGAGGGCTGAGCCATGCCATCAACGACCTCGACACCCGCGACCGGCCACCTTCCGTCCCGCCTCCTTACCAGCCTCGGGCGCTACGGGCTGTTGCTAGCGCTTGTTGCCGTCTTCGCCATCTTTTCCGCTGCTGCCCCAACGTTCCTCAGCGTCGCCAACTTGCAGAGCATCCTAGTCAACAATTTCACGCTGCTGGCAATCGTCGCAGTCGCCATGACGTTTGCGGTTTCCTCGGGAGGCATCGACCTGTCGGTCGGGACTTCGGTGGATTTTGCAAGCTTCGCCTTCGTTTCGCTCGTGCTTGCGGGTCAGCCGGTGGCAATTGCCGCGCTTTCAGGACTTGCCGCCGGCGGCCTTGTCGGCGCGTTCAATGCGCTGCTGATCTCCGGGATAGGCATATCGCCGTTTCTGGCCACCCTCGGCACGCTTTTCATTGGCCGGAGCATACAGCAGATGCTGACCGACGGCGGAAATCCGGTCTATCTGCCGCCAAACGGCGTACCCCAGGCGTTCCGCTTTCTCGGTCACGGCACGATCGGCGGAATTCCGGTGCCGCTTGCGATCGCCGTTGCCATCATCGCGGCGGCAGCAATCGTGTTGGCTCGCAGCCGCTTCGGGCGCGTCGTGTTGGCGGTGGGGATACAGCCGGGCGTCGTGCGATATTCGGGCATAGCGATCCGCAGCCACGTCGCCATCACTTTCACGATAGCCGGCATCATCGCCGCTGCAGCCGGTCTCATCCTGACGGCGACCGTTACTGTCTATATTCCCTCCTCCGGCAACGCCTTTCTGCTCAACGCCATCGGCGCCACCTTCATCGGCACGACGCTTAGTCCGCTTGGACGTCCGAACGTGTTGGGGACCGTCCTCGGCGTCCTTCTTCTCAGCATCGTTGCAAATGGGCTGCTCCTCACCGGCTTGAACTTCTACTGGCAGCAGGTCGGCACGGGGGCTTTGATCTTTGCAGTGTTGAGCCTCAGCTTTGTGAACAAGAAATCTCGAAGCTGAGAGCGGAGCGAGCCAGACCGCATTCACTGAGCGCCGTTGCGGCGTTTAAGACATTGCCTCCCAGTGGCAAACAGCGCCGCCTTGCCTGCCTCAACGCGCGGCAAGGCGGCAGGCGGGTACCAGCCAGATCACCGCCCCGCCTTTGTTGCTCAACATTTCCGTAGAGCAGAATTTTGTAAACCAACGTTTCGCGCTGGAATTCTCCGGCCGATGGATGGTCCGAAGTCCTTCTCATGTCTTCGCGTTTGTATAAGACTGTTCTGAAATGGACCCATACCCATGTCACTGAACGCAGTCCCTGCCATATTAATCGTCGACGACGACCATGAAATTCGCACGCTTCTGAGCCGGTATCTGGATGAACAGGGCTTCCGGGTTTCGACCGCCGGCGATCTGCGTAGCTGCCATGACATGCTGAACCGGCGCCCGCCAGATCTGCTTGTATTGGACGTGATGCTGCCGGACGGATCGGGCCTCGATCTCTGTCGAGACCTGCGAAGCATCCGGCCACGCGTGCCTGTCATTCTCCTTACCGCGCTGAAAGAGGACATTGATCGGATCCTCGGGCTGGAGATCGGCGCCGACGACTATCTTGGCAAGCCGTTCAATCCGCGGGAGCTGGCAGCACGGATAAGGGCAGTCCTGCGCCGGGTCAATGACGACCGAACTCCCGAGCCAGAACAGCGGAGCTACTCCTTTGCAGGCAAGATTCTTGATCCCCAGCTTCGGCGGCTCATGGGGGAGGATGGCAAAGCAATTTTGCTGACGGGAGCCGAGTTCGACCTGCTTAGGGCTTTCCTCGAACGGTCTGGGCGACTGCTTTCCCGCGACCACCTGCTCGACCTGACCCAAGGGCGTGACCGCGATCCGGCGGATCGTTCGATCGACGTCCTGATGAGCCGGCTGCGGCGAAAGCTCGGTGAAACCGCCGAAGCGCCGATTTTCCGGACGATCCGAAATGGCGGATACCAGCTGGTCGTGCCTGTCGCGATCGTCACGAGCGATCCATGAGGTCGCTTGGCACCAGGCTGGCGCTTCTGTTGGCCGCCGCGATCATCCTCGTGGTGATCACCTCGTCCTTTGCGGCGAGCCTGGTTATGCGCGGGCCGCACCCGAACAAGATGATGGAACCGTTTGCGCGCCAGCTGCACATTCTGGCGAAGCTTGCGGAAGAAGACAGGGCTGCCGCCCTGTCGGCGGGTGTGGTGGTGTCCCCCGTACCGGCCGCCGGCGCCCGGGATGAAAAACTGTCCGAGTTCTTGACAGAGGCGCTGCATCGAACCGGAGAGGCCCGCGAGGCAATCGTAAACCGCGGCTTGATGCCCCCCCCCAATCCGACCGCATCTCTAAGGCTTTCCGACGGCGCCTGGATAGTGGTGCCGATGTCCGAGTTCGGTCCACCGCCCGACGGTTGGAAGATCCTGGCCGGCTGGCTCACCCTTATCGTCATTGGTAGCACGATCGTTTCTGTATTTGCCGCCTCGAAGATCACCAAGCCGCTTCGCCTGCTTGAACGGGCACTGGCAGATATAGAGCCCGATGGAACCATTCCCCATGTGCCTGAGACAGGACCGGGCGAAATTCGCGTCACCGCCCAGGCTCTGAACAGGCTGTCGGCAAGGGTAAAGGCGGCAACCGAAAGCCGAATGCGTCTGGTCGCGGCTGCCGGCCACGATCTGCGCACGCCGATGACGCGGATGCGCCTGCGTGCCGAGTTCATCGCCGATGACGAGGACCGGCGCAAGTGGCTTTCAGACCTTGAAGAACTCGACCAGATTGCCGATAGCGCCATTGGCCTTGTCCGGGAAGAAGTCAGTCGCGACAGCCTGCAGGAGATCAGGCTCGATTTGATTGTTGCGCGCATCGTGGCCGAACTTATTGCAATTGGCATGAATGTCAGGAGCGGCGAGTTGCAGGCTGCAACCATCTGTGCCGGCCCCCTTGCCATCACGCGAGCGTTGCGCAATCTCCTGATCAATGCCGCGACCCACGGTGAAACAGCCGTCGTTGCTGTCAGTTGCCTTGACGACATGATCGTCATCAAGATCGACGACACCGGTCCCGGCATTCCGCAAGAGCGGCTTGGCCAGGTTTTCGAACCGTTCTTTCGCATCGACATCGCGAGACAGAAGTCCTTTCCGGGTGCCGGCCTCGGCATGGCCATTGCCAAGGAAATCGTTTCCCGGTTTGATGGAGAGATCAAAGTGAGGAACCGGCAGCCCAAGGGGCTGGAGCAGGTCGTGGTCTTCAGAAACCCAGCCACACGATGACGGTCTGAAACGTCGTTTTGCGCTCAAGGACCGCTCCTGGAAATGTCAGGATAATAAATTCCTTTCTAATACCTTGTTTGAGCAATGTTCAGACATGTCCGACATGGCCTCTGATGTAGATTTGCCCTCGGCCGAATGCTGTTTTTGAACCGCTGCCAGCCGCTCCAAGTGCCGGCTTCGCCAAAAATGCCCCACATGAATGGCGAAGCCGGATTGCTGCCCCCGCGCTCGACCCTCGCAGTCGCCGAACTCCGGTCAGAGGGGCGAGTTTGCTATTTTCAAATTGTCGATGCAGGCCTATTATAGTTGTATGATGCAACTATAATAGGCCTGCCAAATGACCATCACCGCGCCCGAAACGATCATCCAGCCTGTTCGCGACGCTTCGCGCCGGCTTGTACGTGAACTCGGCTTTATGAGCTCGACCCTCGCCGGCACCAATCTGCCGCCCTCGGCGGTCCATGCCCTGATCGAGATCGGCAGGCACGGCATGCTGACAGCCGCCGACCTGAGCGACATCCTCAACCTCGAGAAATCAAGCATCAGCCGAATGACCCGCAAGCTCATCGCTTCCGGTGATCTTTCAGAAGGTGCGAGCGATCGGGATGGCCGGGCAAAGCTTCTGTCATTGACGCAGAAGGGTTGGAGCACGCTCGCAGCGATAGACATCTTTGCGAGGGACAAGGTCGCGGCCGCGTTAAGATACCTCGCACCGCAGGCACAGGCAAAGGTGGTCGAGGGGCTTGAAGCCTATGCACGGGCACTCGAAGCATGCCGTGCCGCAGCGCCACCTAAACTACGTCCGGAAATTTCGATAGAAGCCGGCTATCGCCCCGGCGTCATTGGACGCTCAGTCGAAATGCACGCCCACTACTACTCCCGCACGACGGGGTTCGGGTATTTCTTCGAAAGCAAGGTCGCCTCGGGCCTTGCCGAGTTCGTCGGGCGGCTGGATCGACCAGCGAACGGGCTTTGGGTTGCGTTGGAGGCCGGGAAGATCATTGGCACGGTGGCAATCGATGGAGAAGATCTTGGCGCCGGCATCGCCCATCTGCGCTGGTTCATCGTGGAAGACGGGTGGCGCGGCAGCGGAACCGGCAGGCGCTTGCTGGAGGAAGCCGTCGCATTTTGCGACCGGAATGAATTTTCGGAAATCCAGCTCTGGACCTTGAAGGGGCTGGACGCAGCACGACGGCTCTATGAGGCTTTCGGCTTTGAGCTTGCAGAGGAATATTCCGGCGACCAATGGGGCAAGGACGTGCCCGAGCAGCGCTTTATCCGCGGGCCCGGAAAGCACAAAAGCCCCACGCAAGTTTAAACATCGAATTTAAGCATGTTCAGGAACAAGCTGCGAATTCGTTTCGCTTGCCCTGATCCTGGTCATGACGGCCGTTCGCTCTTAATCGCTATTGTCCACTCCCACTCGCCAGATATCGGCAAATGACTGGTACATCAGGTCTTTGCCAACGTGAATGCGGCCGCCCCTGCAATGCGGACGGCGGCGTCGGTCGGGTGATCAAGGTGATCAGCAGCGGGTAGCGGGAACTGTCGGTGGCCAAGACCGCGGCATCAAAGTTGCTCACGCGCAGCGAATGTCCTTGCGTAAAATGTAAGCACCCGAGTCCTCTTCCTCGCTTGTATCAGGAGGCCCCCTTGACAAGCATCTCTTCAGTTCTTTCGAGCAGTCAATACAAATACAAATCGACAGCCAGCATCGCCTCGATGGGCGATTCCGATCTCCTGTCGTCTTCGGGAACGTCGACGACGACGAGTTCTAGCTCAAGCTCGACTTCATCGGACACATCCGCTTCCGACGAGCAGACCATCGTCGCGGCGGCAGAGAAACTTCTGTCGCAGATGATGGCAATGATGCTGAACAGCCAGCCCGGCAACAGCGATAGCAGCAATAGCGACCAGCAACAGTCATCCTCGGATCAGCAGACATCCCAGACCGACATGATCAGTGCGATGGACACCAACGGCGACGGCAATATCAGCAAGCAGGAGTTTGTTGCAGCCCGCCCGTCCGACGTCAGCGAAGATCAGGCTTCGACGCTGTTTGCAAGCTTCGATACGGGCAACACCGGCTCGTTGACCGAGGCGCAACTTTCAGAGGCAATGCAGTCGCAGGGCGTGCCGCCGACGGGAACGCCGCCGAGCGACAGCACCCTGTCGAGCATGCTCTCCTCGATGGATACGGACGGCAACGGCAGCGTCAGCGAAGCGCAATTCCTCGCAGCACGCCCCTCGAACGTCAGCCAAGACCAGGCGACAGCATTGTTCAAGAGCCTGGATACAGCCGGAACCGGGTCGTTGACAAAGGATCAGTTGGCGGCAATGAAAACGCAGACACCGCCGCCACCTCCGATGCAGTTCCAGGATTTTGCAAGCCTTTATTCGTCCAATTACGACGACAGCATGTCTGAAACCGTTGCCAACCTGTAATTAGAATGTGGACCGGGCAGCCGCCCGGTTTACGAAGTGGCATAAGCCTGGAGATCTGGACGAAAGACGTGGGGCCTTCACGTTCAGATCTCCCGGCAGCTACTTTAGGCCTTGCGTCTAACTTGATAGCCCATTGTATATATTTACGCATGTTTTCAGCCTGTTAGCCAATACCGGCCTGTCCTTGGCCTAAGCGCTGACTGGTATCTCTCTACCGAAAATTGAAACCGGCAAAGATTCTGCTCAGGAAATCAGACAATATTAAAACAATTGTCGAAAAGTGTCTGCTGTCCCAGGCGGTTTCAGGCTCTCAATGGTTGCGGTTTTAAAATCAGATCATCATCAGCGACCAAGGCGGCCCAACATCGGCGGATTTGGCGTGTTCCTTCCCGCTGTTCTTGCAATCTTTACGATCGCTGCCGTCGTTGTTTTTGCGGACCATGAACGAGCCAAGCAGATTCGCGTTGCGGAAAGAGCAAGCGCCTCGGAACAGCTTGCGACGCTGTCAGCGAGGCTCGAAACAAACATCAATGGAAATGTAAGCCTCCTGCAAGGTCTCGTGGCGGCCATTGCCACAGAGCCGCAGATGTCTCAGGCGCGGTTTTCCCAGTTCTCTGGGCAGCTGTTCCGCGCCACATCGCAGCTGCGCAATGTCGCCGGCGCTCCCGACCTGGTCGTCCGCTATGTATTCCCCGAGGGGCCAAACCAGAAAGCAATCGGGCTCGACTACCGCACGAACGACGAGCAGCGCGCCGGAGCACTGATGGCGCGCAATAGTCACAACATCGTGCTGGCAGGCCCGGTCAATCTTGTCCAGGGCGGCTCAGCTCTGATTGCCCGCTGTCCAGTCTATCTGTCAGTCGATAAGGCGCAAATATTTTGGGGAATTATCTCGGGCGTGATCGACCTTGGCCGGCTTTACGAGGATAGCGGCCTCGTGGCGGCCGACATGGACGTCGCACTCAGCCTGCAAACCGAGCCAAAAGCGCAACAGGACGTATTCTTTGGAAAGCTGGACACGTTCAATGGCGATCCCGTGCGGCTCTCTCTCAATCTTGGCTATAATACCTGGGAGTTGGCCGCAGTGCCGAAAGGCGGCTGGGCCACGCACTCGCATGTGATATTTTTTCGAATTGGCCTAGCAGTTGTCTCTCTTTGCATCATCGCGCCTTTGATATGGGCCGGCTTCCTGATGAGGGCGCGCCATCGCACCATCGTTCAGCTGCAGCGGCGCGAGGACGAGCTTGAGAGGACAAAGCGGACGCTCGAACACCAGTCCCTCCACGATTCGCTCACCGGACTGCCGAACAGGCGATACGTAGACCAGATGATCGCCAGTCAGAGCGCCGACCGGGGGGCCGAGCGTCTTGCGTTTATCCACGTCGATCTCGACCGTTTCAAGGAGATCAACGATACGCTCGGGCACGCAGCCGGCGACGAGGTCTTGCGATTGAGTACGGCAAGGCTTCAGACCATCCTCGGCCCGGAGGAATTTGCAGCGCGCATCGGGGGCGACGAGTTTGTCATCGTCACCGGCGGGCAGGATCCGCAACATCGGGCAGTCGCACTCGCAGCCAAGATCGTGGCCGCGCTTGCAACGCCCGTTCTGGTCAATGATCGCGAATGCAGGATCGGCGGAAGTGCAGGCGTCGCGTGGCAGAACAATTCCGATGACGATCTGCATCAACTGCTCGTCAATGCCGACATATCGCTTTACGAAGCAAAAAAACGCGGACGCGGACGCGTGGAAATTTTCTCAGACGAACTTCGCGCCGCGACGCTGCAGGCCAAGCAGACGGCAGATGAACTGATACTGGCGCTGGGACGTGACGAAATCGTTCCGTACTTCCAGCCGCAGTTCGATGCCACCACCTTGGATATTTCCGGCGTCGAGGCGCTGGCCCGATGGGATCATCCCCGGCACGGAATTCTGACACCCGACCGTTTCCTTGGCATTGCGGAAGGGATCAATCGCGTTGCCGACATCGACGCCTGTATCCTCGAAAAGGCCCTCTTCCAGTCGACCCGATGGGCCGCGATCGGTCTCGACGTGCCCCAGGTCTCCGTCAACATTTCGGCTCAACGCCTCAAGGACCCGAATTTGCTGACAAAGCTGCAAAATATTCCCTTCCGAAAGGGTGGCCTTTCTTTCGAACTGCTTGAGTCCATTTCGTTCGATGGGCATGACGCAGCACTCGAAGAAGCGATCAAGGACATCAAGGCGATGGGAATCGACATCGAGATCGACGACTTCGGAACCGGCCATGCCTCGATCGTCAGCCTGCTTGAACTTGCGCCCAAGCGCCTGAAAATCGACAGGAAACTGATCGCGCCGATTACGACGTCCCAATCCCAGCGTCGGCTGGTCGCGTCGATTATCGAAATCGGGCGATCGCAGAATATCGCAATCGTTGCCGAAGGCGTCGAGACCTTCGAACAGGCGAATATCCTGCGCGACCTCGGCTGTCATTTCTTCCAGGGCTATGCATTTGCAAAGCCGATGCCTGGGCGCGACTTCATCGAATTCGCGATGCAAAAGCAAGGCCACGGCGAAAATCTTCGCGACTGGGCGACATGGGCCTGAGTGATCTGGTCAACCGGCTCCCAGATTTCGCGCAGCCCAGTCGGCGCCGCGGCGAAAGATGGTCTTCATCTGCGGCACATCGAATTCCTTGGCCTGGTGGCCGAGCGACGAATAGAACACGCGGCCGAGACCATAGTGCCTTTTCCACACGACAGGCATGACCACCCCATCGATCCAGTGGGCGTGATCGCCGGTAAACGTTGTCGTCGCCAGCACTTCGTTCGATGGATCGACATGCATATAATATTGCTCTGACCTGTAGGGGAAATCCTCAATCCCCTCCATTACCGCGTCGTCGGGACGGGTAATATTGACCGTGTAGTCAATGATGTTTCCGGGGTGGGCGACCCATTGACCGCCAATGATGAACTGATATTCGACGCAGTCGCGGAAGCTATCCCCGGCGCCGCCGTGATAACCGGCAATGCCGACGCCCGCTTCGATCGCAGCCGCAAGGTTCGTTGCCTCTGCCTTCTCGATCTTCGACATCGTGACGATCGGCACGATGAGGCTGAGATCGTGGATTGAGGGGTCGGAGAAGGCAGCGGTGCTATTTTCGACGCGCACCTTGAACCCATCCTCCTCAAGCATATCGTGGATGACCTTGGCGCATTCCTCCGGTTCATGGCCGCTCCAGCCGCCCCAGACGATAAGTGCTTCACGCATGTATTGTCCTCTTGATCCTATCGACCGATACGTCCATCCACCAGGGATTTGGACAGCGGCGAAGGACGCTCTGTTTGAGTGGTGATCGTGACGGTGCGGCCGCTGTCGGAGGCCGTCTGAAAGGCTTCCATGACCTCGAGGACATGCAGCGCCAGGCTGCCATTGGCGCGATGAGGCCGGTTCGAGCGGATGGCGTGCGCCATGTCGGCAACGCCGAGTGAGCGGTAGTTGCCGTCGGCATAGGGCTCCGTGACATCGCGAACCTCGAACTCACCACCCTTCTTCAGAAACTCGACCGGCCCGCCGAAGCGGTTCGGGTCGGGAACGATCAAGGTTCCGTCGGTGCCATAGATTTCGATCGGCACATGTTTGTGGCCGGCGACATCGAAGCTCATGCCGATCTGCACCACCGCGCCATTGGCAAAGGCCATGACGCCCGCCACATGGGTCGCCACATGGACGGGAACGCGTTCACCGTTGCGCGGCTCGCTGGTAATGAGGCGCTCCTTGCGCGGCACAATGGCAAAGCCTGCCACCTGCGATACCGGACCAAGCAGGTTGACGAGATCGGTAATGTAATAGGGACCCATGTCGAGCATCGGTCCGCCGCCGACCTCATAGTAGAAAGCAGGGTTCGGATGCCAACGCTCGTGGCCGGGGCACATGAAGGTGGCCGTGCCGCCAACCGGCTGACCGATCGCTCCCTCGTCGATGATGGCGCGCGCCGCCTGATGGCTGCCACCGAGGAAGGTGTCCGGCGCAGCGCCGATCCTTAGGCCCTTCAGCGACGCAGCATCTGCGAGCCTCTTTCCCTCGACAAAATTGATCCCGAGCGGCTTTTCGGAATAGGTGTGCTTGCCGGCGTCGAGAGCCTGAAGCGCGACCGAGACATGCGCTTTGGGTACGGTCAGGTTGACGATGATATCGACCGTCGGATCAGCCAGCAGGGTGTCGATAGCGACTGCCTTCAGTCCGAATTCAGTCGCCTTCGCCGCAGCCAGTTCGCAATTGAGGTCCGCGACGCCACGAATGTCGAGAATGGGGAACGACTTCATCGCCGTGAGATAGGCACCTGAGATATTTCCGCAGCCGATGATGCCGATACCGACTTTTTCCATAAAGTTTCCTCCTGAACGATTCCGCACCACTCAAAGTCTACCTGCTCTTCGTTCCGCTTTCGAGCCAAGCGACCTGCGATGGAGATAGCTGGATCTCGAATGCTTCGACGCTGCTGTTCAACTCCCCCAAGGACCGTGGTCCGATCAGCGGAATGACCGGCCATGGCTGGTTGAGCACATAAGCCAGCGCTACCTGTATCGGCATTTTACCGAGGCGTGCCGCGAGTTCCTCCGCTCTATCCCGACGCTTAAAATTCTCCTCGGAATACCAAGCGCGAGCAAGTTCCTGATCGGTGAACTTGCCGCGTCCGGCGCGGTCTGTAAAGAAGCCGCGCGCCTGGCTCGACCAGGCGAAGTTGGTCACCTTGCGGCTCGCAAGCCAAGACTTCCATTCTGCGTCCGACGACGCAATGCAGCCCGGCCATACGGGCTCAACCATCTCCGCCAGAGAGAAATTGTTCGACAGCACGCTCGGCTTTGTCTTGCCGGTGCGCTCGGCATAGGCGATCGCCTCGTCCATTCGCTCGCGCGTCCAATTGGAACCGCCGATCGGCCCACGTATCCGCCCCGCCTTCACCTCGGCATCCATGGCATCGACGAATTCGCCGACCGGGATGTCGGGATTGTCACGATGCATGAAATAGATATCGACATGGTCGCTCTTCAACCGATCAAGGCTGATCGCCAGCTGTTTGGCAATGACATCGGGATAGCAAAGCGGCGTATGGGCACCCTTTTCGATAACGACGATCTGGTCGCGTACGCCGCGGCTTTGCATCCACTCGCCGACAAGCCGGTCCTGCATGCCGCCGCCGTAGTGAAAGGCAGAATCGAGGAGATTGCCGCCCGCTTCGAAGAAGGCATCGAGAACGATCGCAGCACCGGGAAAAGTGGAGAATTCCATCAGACCAAGGGCGGCAAGGGAAACGTCCTTGGAGAGATTCTCGATCCGCCCCCGGGCCACGCTTCTGTGCTTGCGGACAAGGGCGTCGCCGCGCAAGGTCCGGGTGCGGACTGCCGGCGTCTCGATGCTATACTCAAGGCCGATCGCGGCGCGCCATTTGTCCATGACCCGGAGATTGCCGACCGTGTCGGCCCGCGTCATGCCGGGATAGGCGAACTCCTTGTGTCCTGTCCTGATGGCGGTCGCCGCCGCATCGACCTCGAAGCTGTAGATATGCCGAGGCTCATCGACCCTGACATTCCGCTGCGAACCGTCGGCCGCAAAGACCCGGATTGTTGCTGTCCCGCCCGACTTGCCTGCTGCAAACCAGAACTGGTCGATCTCGATCCGCCCCTTGGTCCCGAAGATCCGCAGCACGTTGTCCTGCGCCAGCGAGACAGAGCATGAAACCTCGGCAATGACTCCATTTGGAAAGCCGAGAACCGCAGAACTCCATTCGTCAATGCCGGTCTGGCCGAGATGACCGACAGCAAAGACCCTGTCCGGCTCGAGCACGCCCTTGTCGCCATCGACGCCGGCGATCAGCCTTGCCATGGACACCGGGTACCCGCCGACATCGAGGATGCCGCCGCCGGCAAGCTCGTTTGAAAACAACCGGTGCTGCGGCTCGAATGGCGTCTTGGCAAAGCCGAAGCTCGATTTGATCAACCGGACCTCGCCGATCGCCTTCGATTTCAGGAGCTCGATCAGTTTTAATGTCAGGGGGTGAAGGCGGTACATATAAGCCTCGCCGAGGAAGGTGCCTGCCTGACGCGATGCCTCCTGCATCGCTCCGGCCTCGGCTGCCGAAATTCCCATCGGCTTCTCGCAAAGCACATGTTTGCCCTGTTCGGCCGCCTTGATCGCCCATTCGGCATGGCCTGGATGCGGCGTGGCAATGTAGACGGCGTCGATTTCAGGATCGGCAAGCAGGGCTTCATAGCCGCGGACGATGCGAGCGCCCGGGAAGCTTTCGGCAAGACCTGATCTGTCGGGATTGCGCGTCCCGACCGCTTCGACGCGACCTGTTTCTGATTGCGCGACGCCGGCAAAGAAGTCAGCTGCGATCCGGCCGGGCCCCAGGATGCCCCAGCGTATTTTATCCGTGCCCGTCATGGACATATCCTCTTTGAATCCGGTTCAAATCAATTCGACAATCGCACAGCCATAGGGCTCGAGCGACAGCGCTCCTGCGACCCTCTTGCCGCCGTCGAGCAGGTTGCGCCCCTCCGGCACCATCGTTAGCTCCGCCGTCCCGTCGAGGCAGTTCTGAATGAACAGCAGCCGTCTTTCGTCGTTCTGACGCATCGTCACTTCGACGCCGTCGGGAAGATCGGGCAGCAAGGGTTTGACACCTGCCTCGGCAAAGGTGCGCTCGGCAAGGGCTGCCGCCAGATCAGGCGTCAGGTAGGTGCCGACATAGAGCACCCTACCCTTGCCGACACTGCGCGATGTCGCCATTGGCATGCCTTCGGCATATCGGTTCGACCAGGTCGCGACGATTTCGACATCATCCTCGATCGTCAGGTTCTCGTAATAGTAGCCGGCGTCGAATTCGCGGTTTCCGATGGTGAACCGGCGGACGCGACGGTGGGATTCGGCCGGGCGGTTCGGCGGTATTACCAGTCCGCCGGAGCGCGACATGACCTCGAAGAGGCCGTTTGCGCCGGGCGCCGCCAGCCTGCCGAAATCTTCCACACGCACGCCGGTCAGCCGCGATAGCGCCCGGCCCGGCGCCCCGTCGCGAATGACGTGGTTGTTTTCGTCGCGCGTACCAGTACGGGCGCCGATGACGACGGTGCCGCCGCTGCGCGCGAAGGCCTCCAGTCGCGCGGTCCAGTCGTCCTTCCACATGACCCAGTGGGGCACGTAGAGCAGCTTCAGCCGCGAAAGATCGTCTTCGGGATGGATGAAGCCGCAAGCGATGCCGTGATCGTAGCAATATTGGTGCAGATGCACCGCGTCGTCCTGCGGGCTGGGCAGGCCGATCGAATAGGTCTTGTGAGCCTCCTGATTGTCGAAATCGGACCCGGCAATGCCGACATCCATGCGGACATGGGTGCCGAGGATCTTGTCCTTCAGCGCCGTCATCTCGGTTGCGAAGCGCTTCGCCTCGTCGTAGCGATGGCGCGGCACGTCGTCGTGATCGATGATGCCCATCCAGTATATTTCCGCGCCGAAATGGGCGGGCCTCCAGCGGAAGAACATCAGGCCGTCCGCGCCGCGCGCAACCGACGACATGGCCATGCGGCGCATCTCGCCGGGCTCCGGCGTCAACGTGCAGAATCCGGGCTGGCTGCCGAAGCCCGATTGCTGCTCCGGCACGATGTAGTTGCCCGAAAAGCCGCGGCAGATATCGAGATGAAGCGCCTGGACCTTGGCGTGGTTTCCGATACGCAGGAACTCGTCATAGAGCATCGGATAGAGATCGTAGCCGACGAAATCGAGATCAGTCGAGAACTGGCCGCGAAAATCGATGTCGCGCAGGCCGCCGAGATTGTGGAAGACGAACCAACCCGCCTTCGTAGCACGCAGGATCTCCACTTGGTCATGCTGGAACCGCGCTGTCGAGAAGGCAAGAAAGCGGTGGTAATCCTGAACATGGCCCGGGCTCGGGAACGTCGGTGCGAAATCGAGGGGAAGAACGATCTGGCCGAAATCATCATAGGCCGTCGCCCAGAAGTCGCCGCCCCAGGCAAAATTCAACCTGTCGATCGTGCCGTAGCGATCGGCGAGATAGGCCTGGAATTCCTTGAGTGCCGAAGGCGAAAAGGATTCCGGCATGCTGGTGTTGAGCTCGTTGTCGGTCTGCCAGCCGATCACATCGGGATTGTCGCGATAGTGTTCGGCCATCGCCCTGGTGATGCGCTTGCTATGTTCGCGGAACACGGGGCTGCTGGTGTCGGCATGCTGTCGTGAGCCATGGCTCATCGTCCGGCCATTGCCGTCGACCCGCAATATCTCCGGATGCGCCTCAGTCAGCCATCGCGGTGGCGTCGCTGTCGGCGTGCACATGATCGTGCTTATCCCGTGACGACCCAGCATGGCGATGGCCCGATCGAACAGATCAAAGTCAAACGTAGCCTTGCGCGGCTCGAAGATATGCCAGGCGAATTCGCCGAGACGCGCAACGTTGAACCCGGCCTGCGCCATGCGCTTTGCGTCGCGCTCCCAATAGCTTTCGTCGACATGCTCGGGATAATGCGGGACGCCGACGAGAAAGCGGTCGGTGTCGATGGTGCGCCACACGGAGAGATCTTTTGCACTGTTATTGGCTGACAAGGTATCAGGCTCCTAAAGTTTGGTCATTTGTCGAGGATCGGCTTGCGAACCGTGATCGTCCGCTCGTCGCCCTGGGAAAACAGATAGATCTCGCGCGGATCGACGCTCAGGCTGATCGCGGCGTCGGCGGCGACACCGGCAATATGTCCGACCTGCACGGTGATGTTGCCGGTGCCGCTTTCGGAACTGACGCATTGCAACGGCCCTGCATCGACATAGAGGATGGTCTCGCGACCAAGATGCTCGACGAGACGAACCTGTCCGCAAATCGTTGCCGCCTTTGAAGCGGTATCGCAGACAGTGATGCTTTCCGGCCTGACGCCAAGCGTCAGCGCAGCGCCCTTTTGGACCGAGGCACCCGCCGCAAGTTCAACGGCAATCGGCGCAAGACCCGGCGCCGAAACGGTCGCGATCTGTCCTTTGACGTCATCCACCGTTATCAGGAAGAAATTCATCCGCGGTGCGCCGAGAAATCCCGCGACGAAGAGATTGTCCGGATTACGGTACAGCTCGAGCGGCGAGCCCACCTGCTCGATGATGCCACGGTTCAAGACGACGATCCGGCTTGCCATGGTCATCGCCTCGACCTGGTCATGTGTCACATAGACCATGGTAGCGCCAAGCTCGGCGTGCAGCCCGCTCAGTTCGACGCGCATCTGTGTGCGAAGAGCGGCATCGAGGTTCGACAGCGGCTCGTCGAACAGGAAGACGTCGGGCGAGCGTGTGATCGCCCGACCGATCGCCACGCGCTGACGCTGCCCGCCCGATAGTTGCTTCGGCCTCTTGTCGAGCTGATCGGTGATGCGCAGGATCTTTGCCGCGCGAGCAACAGCCGCGTCGATCTCTTCCCTTGGGCGCTTGGCCATGCGCAAGCCGAAGCCCATGTTTTCGGCCACCGTCATATGCGGATAGAGCGCATAGGACTGGAACACCATGGCAATGCCGCGGTCGCCTGGCTCGGCCGTGCTGACATCGCGGTCATTGATAAGAATCTGGCCCGAGGTAATGGTTTCGAGGCCGGCGATCGATTTCAAAAGCGTGGATTTGCCGCAGCCAGACGGGCCGACCATGACGATGAACTCGCCCTGAGCCACGCTAAGGTCGATGCCGCGCAGCGCGTGATAAGCGCCGTAGTTCTTATTGACATGTCTGAGTTCGAGGCTGGTCATGCGTCTGCTCTCTTGGGAAGGTGGCGGCTGGATCGGGGAATGGTTTTTCAATGCGATGATAGTCATCCCTTGACCGCCCCCATGGTCAGGCCGGCGATGAAATGCTTCTGCATCAGGAAGAACATGATGACAGGCGGCACCGCGACAACGATCGTGCCGGCAGAAATGAGGTTCCAGGCGGAGACCCATTCGCCGCGCAGATTGGCAAGCCCCGCCGTCACCGGCTTGACCGTATCACTGACGGTAAGCACGACTGCCCAGAAGTAATCGTTCCAAACGAAGGTGAAGATCAGGATGGCAAGTGCCGCGAGCGCCGGACGAACCAGAGGAATGACGACATGCACCAATGTCTGGAACGGCGATGCGCCTTCCGAGCGTGCAGCCTGAAACAGCTCGTCCGGCAGGGCTGCGATGAAATTGCGCATGAACAGCGTGGCAAAGCCGGTCTGGAAGGCAATATGGAAAATGACCAGGGCGGCCGTCGTGTCATAGAGGCCGATCCGCACCATCAGGTCGCGCACTGGTATCATCATGATCTGATAGGGCAGGAAATTGCCGCCGACGAACAGCGCGAAGACCAGCATGTTGCCGGGAAAGCGATATCGCGCCAGCACGAAGCCGGCGAGCGTACTAAGGATCAGGACGCCGATCACCGCCGGAATGGTGATCGTCAGGCTGTTTAGGAAATAGCGTGCCATCGGCGTCTGGGTGAAGACGGCGGTGTAATTCTCGATCAGTCCAAACTGCGTCGGCCATCCCCAGAGATTGCCGCCCATGACGTCCTGTGTCGAGCGCAACGAGGTGAGGATGACGGCAAAGAGCGGGCACAGCCAGAGGATCAGGATTGCGAGCACGGCGATGACGTAGAAGCGCCGTTGCCAGATGGCGGCTTCAGGAATTGGGCGAGGATACATCAGGCGCCCCTTTCTTCGATACGGATGATGCGCGTGAGATACCAGGTGATGAACGCTGCCATGATCACGAACAGAACCGACGCGATCGCCGCGCCATAGCCGAAGCGGTAGGAAAAGATCGACTGTTCGAACATCTGGTAGGCAAGCACTTCCGACGATCCGAACGGACCGCCCTGTGTCATGACCGAAACCATGTCGAAAGACCTGAGCGCTCCGACCACCGTCACGGCGATGGCGATGAAGGTGACCTGCGTCAGCTGCGGCAGAACGATGTGCCGCAGCATATTCCAGCCCTTGGCGCCATCGACGCGCCCGGCACCGATCAGTTCCTCGCTCAGATTGTTGAGACCAGCGAGATAGAGCACCATACAGAAGGCGATCTGCGGCCAGAGCGCGGCAATGACGATCGCAAAGGTCACGAGATGCTCGTCTGAAAGCACGGCCGGAGCCGTCGCGCCGAAAAAGCCGAAGATCAGGGCAAGCAACCCCAACTGCGGCGTGTAAACCCAGGTGAACACGACGCCGACGGCGACCGAGGCCAATACCAGAGGAATGAAGAACAGCGATTTCATCAGCCGCATCCCCTTGATCTTCTGATTGACCAGCAATGCGATCGCAAGCCCCAGCGGCGGTGCGGCCATGAACATGACCAGCCATATGACATTGTTCTTCAGCGAGACGTAGAATTGCGGATCGTTGAAAAGCTCGACGTAGTTTCCAAAGCCGATCCACACCATCGGGCTGAAGCCATCCCACTCGTGCAGGCTGATCCAGAGGCTTTCGACAGCAGACCAGAGGATGACGACGGAGAAAACAACAGCGGCAGGCAGTATTAGCAAGGTCGGGGTCATCCACCAGCGGTGGCGGCGCCAGAGCGGTATCATTCAAGAACCTCTTTCGTTTCTGGGGAAGCGGGGCGCCTGCCCCGCTTCCCGGTCGCTGGGAGGGAACTAGATCTTGTAGATCCGCTTGCGGGTGCCTTCGAGCCTTTGCAGGATGGCATCGCGGCGCTCGGGCTTGGCCATGAACTCCTGGAAGCCGACAAGGCCCGCCTGCGCCATGTCGGGATCGCTGTCGCGGTCGTAATATTGCGACGTACTCTGCACGGTCTTCAGCGTCTCGACGGCAATGTTGACCAGCGGATCCTTGCTCGGCGGCAGATCGTTGCGCGGCGGGACATTGCCGCCCGGCTCCAGGTAGGGTCCGAGGTTTTCCGGCCGATAGAAGTAAGACAGGAATTCGCGAGCGCCCTGCTTGTTCTTCGCATTCGCGGGGATATGCACCGAGTTCAGCGAAAACTCCTCGAAGTGGCCGACCTTCGGATCGATCGTCGGGAAGGTCGAAAAGGCGAGCTGGTCGAGGTCTTCCTTGGGGAAGGCATACCTGACGAAAGCGCCGAGGTTCATCATGCCCGCCTTCTTCTGCGCAAGCAGGGCACCTGCCTCCTGCCAGCCGAAGGACGTGTTGTTGGGCGTGAAGAAGCCCTGTTTGATCAACGTCTCCCACTGATCGAAAACCGGTTTGAGGCTCGGATCGAGATAGCTCATCTCGCCGTTCATCAGCGCCATGTGCTTGTCGAGACCATTTATGCGCAGGTTCATCTGATCGAACCAGCCGGCGGCCGGCCACAATTCCTTGGTGCCCATGGCGATCGGTGTCAGGTTTGCGCTTTTGCATTTGGCGCCGAAGGCGACCAGATCATCCCAGTTTGCAGGCGGCGTCGCGCCGAGCTGGGTGAAGACATCCTTTCGATAGAACATGCCCCAAAGCGTGCCGCCGGTCGGCAAGCCGTACTGCTTGCCATCGACCGTCACCGCGCCGGCCGCCGCGCCAAGCACGTCCTTGTATTTCTCCTTCTCGAACAGATCTGAAATGTCGTCGAAAAGGCCGCGCTTTACGAATGCCCGCATTCGGTTGCCGGAGAACCAGAAGCAAATATCGGGGGCGCCTGCGACAAGATAATTGCGGATCGCGGTCTTGTGAGCCTCGTGGTCCATGTTGTTGACCACGACCTTGACGCCCGCCTGCTTGCCGAAATCGTCGGCGATCTTGCGCAGGATCGCCAGCGCATCGGCATTGTTTTCGTCAGAGATGATGTTGATGTCTTGTGCCTGCGCGATGGCGGGCATCGGAAAGCCGGCCATTGCAACAGCGGAAACCGCGCCTGCCTGTTTCAGAAATGCACGCCGGCCCGATTGCCTTCCAAGCAAATTGAAAGTCATGTGAACTCCTCCCTTTTGATACCCTCTTCCACGTCTTGCCAGCCGCGATCCGCCGGAAACGCCCTCCTAGCGTGACCAACCCAATCCCGAACGCACGGTTTCGCAAAGCCGGGCACGTCAACGCTCTCGCATTGGCCGCACCATCGGTTCACAAGACCTGGCATTCGTATTTGCTGACTTCTTCGTACTTCCGCACGAGCCGGATATTGATCGGCCGGTGAAGTTATGCATAAGTTCAAAACAGACGCAATAATTAATTTACAAAATTAAGAAATGAACCCGTGAAACTAAAAGGCGACCAAAGCACAGCCCGCGCCATGAATCGGCGGCTTATTCTCAACCTCCTTCGACAGGAGGGACCGAAGAGCCGTGCGGAGATCGCGATCACCACCGGCCTCAGCCCTGCAGCGGTGACCTTCGTCATTGGCGACCTCATCGAGGAAGGCCATGTATCCGAGGGCAAGGCCGTTGCCGGTCTGTCCGGCCGCCGGCCGATTCCGGTGGACATCAACTATGCCAACGGATTGGCCATAGGCTTCAAGCTGATGGTCGGGGCGGCGGAGTGCGTCGTCACGGATCTGGCAACCAACCCGTTGGCGTCGATCCGGCTGACCTTTTCAAACCGCGACCCGGAACATGTGGTCAAAACGCTCGCCGATGCCGTGCCGCAGCTTTTGCAATCCGCAGAGCGCCCGAGCGCGCGTCTCGCAGGAATCGGAATTTCCGTCCCTGGCGTCATCGACAACGACCAGGCGATCTGCGTCAGAAGTCACCGCTTCAATTGGGACAACGTTCCACTTGCCGCGATGCTGGCCGAAAAGGTGAAGGTGCCGGTCTGGCTGGAAGACGACACCAATGCTTATGCCATCGCCCAACAGTTGTTTGGGCTTGGACGCCAGCATCGCAACATGGCCGTTCTGGCCATCGGCGTCGGCATCAGCTGCGCCCTGATCATCGACGGCAAGCTTTATCGCGGCGCCAATGGCGCGGCCGGCAAATTCGGCCACACGCTTTACCAGGAAGACGGGCGCCTGTGCGAATGCGGCAAGCGCGGCTGCCTCATGGCCTATTATTCCGAGCCGTCATTGCTGAGGACCTGGCGGGCGCAAACCAGCCGGGACGATGAGGCGGGCTTTGCTGCAATGCTTGGCGCGCTGGAACACCGTGAACCCGAAATCATAGATCTGTTGCAAAAGGCAGGCAGCGGCATTGGAAAATCGCTCGCTAATCTTGTCAACATCACCGATCCGGAGGTTATCGTCGTCGGCGGTGAAGCGGTAACCTTCGGGGAGGCGCTGCTTGGCCCTCTGCGCTCAGCACTGCTCAAGCACACCTTCCGCGTCCCTCCTCCCTTGCTGCCGGACTGGGAGGATAATTCCTGGGCGAGAGGCGCGGCAGCACTCGTCACCCAGAAACTCTTCGATTTCGAAACCAGCTCCGGCACGATCGGCAAGCCGGAGGCTGCGGTTGGTTCCTTGCTACTAAGCAAGTGATTGATCCGGCACAATTTGTCTTGGCTGAGCTCGTCATCGTTTTTCGTTGGCTTCACAGCCGATCCAAAAAAACGCCTATGTTCCACCCAGTCGCCGACCCGGCTGGCAGCACAAAATTACCCTTGAAAGCACAATAATTCTCTGTTCGGTCGATCTAATATGGGCATAATCGCACCCAGAGCACAGGTTGCGACTGCCAATGAGGAGGGGCAGAGGAGGAGAAAAAGCAGGTTTTCCTGCATTTCTGCGGCTTTGAGCGCATTGTCTCCGTTCCTCTCCTCCATTGATTGTTCGATCGAATAAAGGTGAGGATCATGAGTTTCAAAATCGCTATCATTGGCGCGGGCAGCGTCGGCTTCACCAAGAAGCTCTTTACCGACATCCTATGCGTCCCAGAATTCAAGGATGTCGAATTCGCTCTGACGGATCTGAGCGAACATAACCTGCAGATGATCAAGGCGATCCTCGATCGGATCGTGGAATCGAACAATCTACCGACACGCGTGACCGCAACAACGGACCGTCGCCAGGCAATCGAAGGCGCCAGGTACATCATCAGCTGCGTGCGGGTCGGCGGGCTCGAGGCCTATGCCGACGATATCCGCATTCCGCTGAAATATGGCATCGACCAGTGTGTCGGCGATACGATCTGCGCCGGTGGGATCCTCTACGGTCAGCGCAACATTCCGGTCATCCTGGACTTCTGCAAAGATATCCGCGAGGTTGCCGAGCCGAGGGCGAAGTTTCTGAACTACGCAAATCCGATGGCAATGAACACCTGGGCTGCGATTGAATATGGCAAGGTCGACACGGTCGGGCTTTGCCACGGCGTGCAACACGGCGCCGAGCAGATCGCAGAGATCCTAGGCGCCAAGTCGAAGCAGGAACTTGACTACGTCTGCTCCGGCATCAATCACCAGACATGGTTCGTCGATCTGCGCCTCAACGGCCGCAAGATCGGCAAGGACGAGCTGATTGCAGCCTTCGAAGCGCACCCCGTCTATTCCCAGCAGGAAAAACTGCGCATCGACGTCCTGAAGCGCTTTGGGGTCTATTCGACGGAAAGCAATGGTCACCTTTCGGAATATCTTCCCTGGTATCGCAAGCGGCCGGACGAGATAAAAAAGTGGATTGACATGTCCGACTGGATCCACGGCGAGACCGGCGGCTATCTCCGGCATTCGACCGAGACCCGCAACTGGTTCGAGACAGAATTCCAGCAGATCCTCGATTCGGCTGCTGCTCCCATCGAGCCGTCGCGCCGCTCGAACGAGCACGCAAGCCATATTCTCGAGGCACTGGAGACGAACCGCGTCTACCGCGGGCACTTCAACGTCAAGAACAACGGCGTCATTACCAACCTGCCGGCGGATGCGATCATTGAATCGCCCGGCTTCGTCGATCGGTTCGGCATCAACATGGTGGCAGGTATCACGCTGCCGGAAGCTTGCGCTGCGACCTGCATCGCGTCGATCAATGTCCAGCGGATGTCAGTTCACGCAGCCGTCACCGGCGACATCGATCTGCTGAAGCTTGCTGTCCTGCACGATCCGCTGGTCGGCGCCGTGTCGACCCCGGAAGAGGTCTGGCAGATGGTCGACGAGATGATCGTCGCCCAGGCCCGCTGGCTGCCGCAATATGCCCATGCCGTTGATGGTGCCAAAGAGCGGCTATCCAAATCCAAGCTCCAGACGCGCGACTGGAAGGGTGCGGCAACCCGCAACGTGCGCTCTATCGAGGAATTGAGGGTTGAGAAGGCCGCGCTGAAGCAGGCGGGCTGAAAACAGGGGCGAAGGGGCGACGGCGCATCTTAGGAGGAGCGCGCCGTTCGGCCAATTCGTTCCACGTGTGGAGGAGCGGAGCAGTCCTTGAAGGACGCTCGCGACAAGAGGGAGAGACGATGACCTATTTCCGACCCATCAGCATTCTTGCGGGGCTGGCGCTTGCCGCCTCCGCTCTTGCGATAAATGCGCACGCATCCGAGCCGACGGTGCCGCCGGTTGCCCCGGCCTTTCCGGCCGAAGGCAAGATCAAATATGTCGCCCGCGACTCCATCCTGGAGTTCAAAGCGCTTCCCGAATATCACGAGCCCGACTGGGTCAACGACAAGTTCGTCAAGACCGGCAAGCTGCCGCCGCTCAACGAGCGCTTGCCGAAGGAACCCTTGGTCTTCAAGACCGGCAACATGGCGGACGGTATCGGCGTTTATGGTGACACCATGCGCCATGTCATCGGTGGCCGACCGGAAGGCTGGAACTACGGCGCCGGCCAGAGCCAGGGCTGGGGCGGCATTGATATCGGCCTTTCCGAATGCCTGACGCGCACCGCACCACTCTTCCAGGTCGAGGCAAAGGACACCGAGCCGCTGCCGAACCTTGCCAAGAGCTGGGAATGGTCGCCGGATGGTCACAAGCTGACCATGCGTCTGGTCGAGGGAGCCAAGTGGTCAGACGGCGTCGCCTTCAATGCCGACGACGTCATGTTCTATTGGGATGACGAAGTCGTCGATCCCAACGTATCGCCCCTCAACGGCGCGACCCCCGAGACGTTCGGCGTTGGCACGACGCTGAAGAAAATCGACGACTACACCGTGGAATGGACCTTCAAGGACGCATTTCCGAGGCAATATCTGTTCGCCATGGCTTACGGAACCTTCTGCCCCGGCCCTTCGCATATCCTGAAGCCGCAACATCCGAAATATTCGAAGAACACCTACGACCAGTTCAAGAACGCCTTTCCGCCGGAATACATGAACATGCCTGTCATGGGCGCATGGGTGCCGGTGGAATACCGGCCCGACGACATCATTGTCCTGCGCCGCAACCCCTATTACTGGAAGGTCGACGAGAAGGGCAACCAGCTGCCTTACCTCAACGAACTGCATTACAAGCTGTCGACCTGGGCAGACCGCGACGTGCAGGCTGTGGCCGGCTCCGGCGATATCTCGAACCTCGAGCAGCCGGAAAACTTCGTGGCTTCGTTGAAGCGCGCCGCGCAGCCCGAGGCTCCATCTCGCCTTGCCTTCGGACCGCGCCTGATCGGCTACAATCTGCATATGAACTTCTCGGCCAATGGCTGGGGCAGTCCCGATGCACGGGAACAGGCAGTTCGCGAACTGAACCGCAATATCGATTTCCGCAAGGCGATCACGATGGCGCTCGATCGCAAGGCGACAGGCGAATCGCTGGTGAAGGGACCGTTTACCGCGATCTACCCGGGCGGCCTTTCCTCCGGTACGAGCTTCTACGATCGTCAGTCGACCGTCTATTATCCCTTTGATCTTGCCGGCGCCAAGGCTGAACTGGCGAAGGCGGGCCTGAAGGACACCGACGGCGACGGCATCGTCAACTTTCCCGCGGGTACTGCCGGCGGCAAGGACGTCGAGATCGTGCTTCTGGTCAACAACGATTACGGCACGGACAAGAGCCTGGCCGAAGGCGTAATAGCGCAGATGGAAAAGCTCGGGATAAGGGTCATCCTCAATTCGCTGACCGGCACACAGCGTGACGCGGCAAACTATGCCGGCCGCTTCGATTGGATGGTGATGCGCAACCACACGGAACTGTCGTCGGTGGTGCAAAACACCGAACAGCTGGCGCCGGTTGGACCACGGACAAGCTGGCATCACCGGGCGCCTGAAAACGGCCAGCTCGACCTGATGCCCTTCGAGCAACAACTGGTCGACATCGTCGACAAGTTCATGACCACGCAGGACAACGACGAGCGGACCAAGCTGATGAAGCAGTATCAGAAGGTCTATACGGAGAACGTCAACACCGTCGGTCTCACCGAGTATCCGGGTGCCCTGATCATCAACAAGCGCTTCTCCAATATTCCGCAGGGAACGCCGATCTTCATGTTCAACTGGGCCGAGGACTCGATCATTCGCGAGCGTGTCTTCGTCGCGGCCGACAAGCAGGGCAAGTACGAGCTGTTTCCCCAGCAACTGCCCGGCAAGCCAGGTGCTAGCGGGCCGATCAATTAGCCTCCCAGGGAAAATGAAGTCTCCGGTCGCACGCGGGTGCGGCCGGACATCGATGAACACAGCCAGCGCTTAGGGTTCGGTCGGAGCTTCAGCTGTTGGCGGCAACAAGAGAAGTGACTGTCCGATGTTGCGATTTCTGCTCGTCCGTATTGCTTCGGCAATCCCGGTGCTCTTCATCCTGAGCCTGGTCACGTTCGCAATCATCCAGGCCCCGCCGGGTGACTATGCCGATTATATCAGGCAGCAGGCGATAAACCAGGGCGGCGCCTCTTTCGCCCAGGCCGACGCCCAGGCACAAGCCTATCGCAAGGACCATGGCCTCGATAAGCCAATGCCGATCCAATATCTGAACTGGATCGGCGGCATCGTCACCCGCGGTGATTTCGGCTACAGCATGTATTACAACAAGCCGGTCGCCGATGTCGTTGGAGAGCGGCTGCCGCGGACCCTCATCCTCGCCCTAGTCTGCCATATCTTCGCATCGATACTCGGTATCAGTTTCGGGATCCTGGCCGCCACACGGCAATATAGCTGGATCGACACCGTGCTTTCCGGCGTTGCGTTCCTTGGCATGACGGTGCCGCGCTTTCTGATGGCGCTAATCATCGTCTATCTCCTGGTCTTCCGCTTCAATGTCGCCGAAATCGGCAGCTTCTATTCGCCGCAATATGGCGGCGCGCCCTGGTCCTTTGCCAAGCTTGGCGACCTCATCCAGCATGTGTGGCCGGTGGTTGCCATCGCAACATTCGGCGGGCTCGCCTATAATATGCGCATCATGCGCGGCAACCTGCTCGATACGCTGAATGCGCAATATGTCGAGACTGCCCGCGCCAAGGGCTTGAGCGGCAGTGCGGTCGTCCTGCGCCACGCCGTGCCCAACGCGCTCCATCCCCTGGTGATGTATCAGGGTGTGGTTCTGCCCTACATGCTGACCGGTGAGATCGAGACGGCGATCATCTTCGCTCTTCCGACCGTCGGTCCGGCCATCGTCGGCTCCATGGCGGTTGGCGACGTCTATGTCACCGCCACCTTTATGATGGTGCTTTCTGCGACGCTGATCGTTGGAAATATCATCGCCGACATGCTCCTTGCCTTGCTCGACCCACGGGTTCGCCAACATGGAGGGGCCTTTTGATGCTGGCTTTCTCGGATTCCCTTCCCCCGACAGAAGAAAAGCTGAAGCCCACGGGCGGCAATGAGAGCTATCCGGCCCTCGTCTGGCGTCGTCTCAAACGGTCCTGGACCGGCATGAGCGGCCTGCTGCTCGTCGTTCTCCTGCTTCTTATGGCCGTCTTTGCAGAATTCGTCGCGCCGCTCGACCCCAAGGCAACCGACAGCGGCTTTGCGCCGCCGCAGGTGATCAGCTTTCACGACAAGGACGGCAACTTCGACTTCCAACCGCGCGTCTATGCGCTGGCGGAGACGGAGGATCTCGATCCGGTGACCTTTCAGCCGGTCGTCGGGCCAGACTACAATAACCCGCGGCTTCTCGGCCTGTTCGTTAAGGGCGACCCCTATTTTCTGTTCGGGCTGATCCCCGCCGACCGGCACCTGTTTGGGACGACAGATGGCCAGCCGGTGCATTTCCTCGGTACCGACAAATTCGGTCGCGACATTCTTTCCCGCGCCATCTATGGCTCGCGTGTTTCGCTGATGATTGCGCTGACGGTCGTGTTCATCGTGACCGTGGTTGGCACCACCGTCGGCATGGTGTCGGGTTATTTCGGCGGCGCCTTCGATGCCTGGCTTCAGCGCTTCGTCGATCTGGTCCTCGCCTTTCCGCAATTGCCGCTCTATCTGGCACTGACTTCGCTGATCCCGGTGACCGCGCCGACCAATGTCTTTCTCGCCTTTGTCATCATCGTCATGTCGGCGCTCGGCTGGGCGCAGATGTCGCGGGAAGTGCGCGGCAAGACGCTGGCACTTGCCCGGATCGACTATGTCCGCGCCGCGATGGCCGTCGGCGCCACCGACCGCCGCATCATCCTGCAGCACATCTTTCCGAACGTGATGAGCCACGTGATCGTCTCGGTGACGCTGGCAATCCCAAGCGTCGTGCTGCTCGAATCCTTCCTCGGTTTCCTCGGTTTCGCCGTCAAGCCGCCTCTGATCTCCTGGGGTCTAATGCTGCAGGACACCTCGACCTATTCCGTCATCGGCTCCTATCCCTGGATCCTGACGCCCGTCGCCTTCGTGCTGATCACCGTCTTTGCGTTCAACGCGCTTGGCGACGGTCTTCGCGACGCCGTCGATCCCTATTGAAGGAGCGTGCCATGGCACTTGCACTCGTCAATACCTTTGCTCCGGCCGTTCGCCACGACAGCGAAGGACGCACCACAGCGCCGATCATCGATGCGCGCAATGTCGCCGTGACGTTCAAAGTGGAAGACGGCATGGTTGAAGCCGTCAAGGACATCTCGTTCCAACTCTATCGTGGCGAAACGATCRCAATCGTCGGCGAATCCGGCTCCGGCAAGTCGGTCACCGCCCGAACGGTGATGGGGTTGCTCACCAAGCGCGCCGTCGTCGCACCGCAGTCGACCATCGACTATGACGGCAAGAACGTTCTGAAATTCTCCGAGGGTGCGCGGCGCAAGCTGCGCGGCGATCGCATCTCGATGATTTTCCAGGAGCCGATGAGCTCGCTCAACCCGATCTACACCATCGGCAGCCAAATCGTCGAAGCGATCCGCGTGCATCGGCGCATGAGCAAAAGGGATGCTTACGAGCGGGCGCTGGCGCTCTTGAAGCAAGTGCAGATTCCCGATCCCGCCGCGCGCCTCAACCAATACCCGCATCAATTATCCGGCGGCCAGCGCCAGCGTGTGATGATCGCCATGGCGCTCGCCAACGATCCTGACGTCCTGATTGCCGACGAGCCGACGACGGCACTTGATGTCACCGTCCAGGCGCAGATCCTGAACCTTATCCGCAATCTGCAGCAGCAGCTCGGCATGGCCGTGATCCTGATCACCCACGACCTCACCGTTGTCAGGCGGTTCTCCGACTATGTCTATGTCATGCAGCATGGCGAGATGCGCGAGCACAACACCACCGAGCAGCTATTCGCCGATCCGCAACATGCCTATACCAGGCACCTGCTTGCCTCCGAGCCCAAGGGGCATGCAAAGCCCTTGCCCGAGGATTGCGATACGATCCTCGAGGCCAAATCGGTGCGGGTCTCCTTCATGCTGCGCCATGGCACATTCTTCAAACCGGAAATGCGGCCGCTCGTTGCAGTCGACAGCCTGGATATCGAGCTTCGCAGGCACGAGACGCTCGGTATCGTCGGCGAGTCCGGCTCCGGCAAGACGACATTCGGCCAGGCGCTGCTGCGATTGATCAATGCGGACAGCGGAGAGATCTATTTTGACCGCCAGGCCATCCATGGCCGTTCGCGAAGCGAGATGCGGCCGCTGCGCTCGCGGATGCAGATCGTGTTCCAGGATCCCTTCTCGTCGCTCAATCCGCGCATGCCGGTCGGCCAGATCATCGAAGAAGGCCTGATCGTCAACGGCATAGGGGCCGACAAGTCGGAACGGCTGGCGAGGGTCAAGGACGCGCTGGTCAGCGCTGGCATGCCCTCCAATATCCTGTCGCGCTTCCCGCATGAATTTTCTGGCGGCCAGCGCCAGCGCATCGCGATTGCGCGCGCCATAGCGCTGGAACCGGAGTTCATCCTCCTCGATGAACCGACCTCGGCGCTCGATCTTTCGGTTCAGGCGCAGATCATTGATCTGCTGCGCAAGCTGCAAGACGAGCGCGGCCTCAGCTATTTGTTCATTTCGCATGACCTCAAGGTCGTCCGTGCCCTGTGCCACCGCGTCATCGTCATGCAGAACGGCCAGATTGTTGAACAAGGTCCAGTTGAAGACGTCCTTTCCAACCCCCAAACCGCCTACACGAACCGGCTGGTGAAAGCCGCGTTCGAGGTAGCCTGACGAGAGACGCCCGGAGAGATTTATGGCAGGCAATCCCAAGATCACCTTTATCGGAGCCGGTTCGACGGTGTTCATGAAGAACATCATCGGCGACGTTTTGCAGCGCCCGGCTTTGTCGGGGGCGCGTATCGCCCTGATGGACCTCAACCCGCAGCGGCTGGAGGAAAGCGCCGTCGTTGCCCGCAAGCTGGCGTCGACA